>JBNKWI010000054.1:0-23650 GCA_050299695.1 Paracoccaceae bacterium | reverse complement strand
CGCCCGGCGCCTTCGGCGCGGTTCGGGCGGGGGATTTTGCAGTCGTCGCAAGGGAATTCGGGCACGTCTCCGGCGTGACACGGGCGGCACTCGCCGGGCGGCTTCGGCGTGCTGGCGCGAAGGTGGCTGGCCTTGGTTGACCGTGGCGTGTGTTTGACCCCTGTACTACATATATGACCAGAAACCCGCCGGCGGATTGTGGGTTTGTCGACACGCTCAAGGGAGCGGCCGGGGCGGTGACCGCCGAACGCTTGGGATGTCGGCGAGGAGATCGAGGGGATCCGATGAGACGGTTGGCAGTTCTTTTCGCGCTGATGGCGGCGCCGGCCGGGGCGCAGGACGTCGATGGGCTCGGTGCCTGTGTCGAGCGGGTGGGCGCGGCGCAGGCGGTGACGGGGGAGCGGCTGTTCGATCCGCGGGCGTGCGTCGGGTCGGTGGAGTTTCTCTGCGAGGAGATGGGCGAGGGCGATTGCGTGGAGGCCGAGCGGGCGGCCTGGGCCGGGTTGGCGGGCGCGGCTCTGGAGGAGCTTCAGGGCGCGGCGGTGGACGACGCGACGGCGCAGGCGCTGCGCGACGGGCAGGCCGATTGGGAGGGCTGGGTCGCGGGCGATTGCGCGCTGGTCGCGCCGTTTGCCGACGATCCGGGGGTGGCGGAGGTGGCGGGCGCCTATTGCCTGCGCGATGCCTGGGCGGAGCGGGCGATCGTGCTTCGGGCGCGTGCGGCGGGGATCTTCTGATGCGGGGCGCGGCGGTGCTTCTGGCGCTCCTGGCCGCCGGGCCGGCCCTGGCCGAGGAGGCGCGGCCGCTCGATGTGGAGGCAATCCGGGGCTGCCTGGACATCGCCGGCAACGGGGCGGCGGGGTGCGTGGGGCGGGTATCGGAGCCGTGCCAGGCGGAGGCGGGCGGCGCGACCACGCTGGGGATCACCGGCTGCGAGCAGCGCGAAGCGGCGGCCTGGGACGTGCTTCTGAACGAGGAATACCGCGCCACCCGCGCCTGGGCCGAGGCGGCGGACCGGGCGGAGGCGGAATATGCGCCGGAATTCGCCGTGATGGCCGAGGCCTTGCGCGATGCGCAGCGGGCCTGGATCGCCTATCGCGATGCCGAATGCGCGCTCGATTACGCGCGCTGGGGCTCGGGCTCGATGCGGCATGTGGCGGCGGCGGGCTGCGTTCTGGACATGACCGCCGCGCGGGCGGTGGAGCTGCGGGACATGCGGGAGGAATACTGATGCTGCGCGGGGTTTTCCTGAGCCTTTTCCTCGCCCTGCCGGCCTCGGCGCAGGAGATCGCCTTCTCGCCGGACGCGACCGAGGCCTGCCTCGCGGGCGGCGGCGGGGAGGCCTGTATCGGCGCTTCGGCGCAGCTCTGCATCTCGGCGCCGGACGGGTATTCGACGGTGGGCATGGGCTATTGCCTCGATGCCGAACGCGAATACTGGGACGCGCGGCTGAACGACACCTACCAGCGGCTGGTGGCCGAGGAGGCGGCGCGCGATGCCGGGGCGGAGCCGCCGCTCGTCGCCTCGCTCCGGGCGATGCAGCGGGCCTGGATCGGGTTCCGCGACGCGACCTGCGATTACGAGCGCGCGCAATGGGGCGGCGGCACCGGGCAGGGGCCCGCGACGGCCGCCTGCCTGATGCGAGAGACCGCGCAGCAGGCGATGCGGCTCGAGGCCTGGCTGACGTCGATCGGGGGGCAGCAATGACCGAAGAAACCTATCTGACCGGGGTGTTGACGGAGCAGGATGCCTACCGCGCCGCCGCGCCTTCGGCGGTGCCGCGCGCGCTCCGGGCGCTGGCGCGCCCGGTCTCGTTCGTGACGAACCGGCTGATCCCGCCCGAGGCGGTGGAGGCGGCGCTCGCGGCGGCGGATTGGGCGGCTTCGGCCTCGATCCGGCGGGCGGCGCTCGACCACGATTTCGCCGATCTCGTGGCCTGCGACGGGGCGGCGGCGGACATACGGCGCTGGGCCTTGGGCTATGCCGCGACGGGGGGCGCGGCGGCGGGCGCCTTCGGGGCGGCGGGGCTGGCGGTGGACGTGCCGGCGACGATCACGCTGGCGCTCAGGACGGCGCGGCTCACCGGGCTCTGCTACGGGTTCGGCACGGATGTGCCGGCGGAGCGGGTGTTCATTCTCGATGTGTTGCAGCTCGCGGGTGCGAACTCGGCCGGGGAGAAGGCGGCGGCGCTGGCGCGGCTCTCGGCGGACCGGACCGAGCTGCCGGCGGAGAGCTGGGGGCGGATCGTGCAGATGACCGGGCAGAGCGCGGGGGCGCAGGCGGCGGCGAAGCGGGTGGCGCAGGTGCTGGGCACCAATCTCTCGGCGCGGAAGGTGGGGCAGCTTGCGCCCTTCGTGGGCGCGGCGATCGGCGCGGGGGTGAACGCGGCGTTCCAGAATGACGTGGCGCTGGCGGCGCGGCACGCCTATCGCGAGCGCTGGCTGGCGGTGCAGGAGGGGATCCTGCGCGGCGAGGTGACCGATGCGCGGGGCGAGGCGGGGTGAGCCGCCCCGCCCCCTGCCGGTCAGAGGCGCCGGATCGGCCGGTCGCGCTGCGGGATCGCGACGATCTGGTGGGCGTCCTGCCAGATCACGGTGCCCGGTCCGGGGCTGCGGAGCTCGGCGATGGGCCGCCCGAGTTCGCCGAGGAGGTAGGCGACGTAGCGCGCGCGGCTGACATGGTCGGTCGCGCTGTCGCGGAACCAGCAGACGCCCGGGCGCGGCCGGCCGCGGCCGATCTTCTGGCGGAAGCGGTCGGGCGTGTCGAGCCGGGCGTTGAACCAGTCCAGCTCGCGGCGGAGCTCGACGTGGCGCCAGTCGGTATCGCCGCGGTCGTACCAGGCGTCATAGGCGGCGTCGAAGAAGCCCGCGTGGCAGCGGGCCTCGGCGAGGAATTCCTCGCGGATGAAGCGGACATACATGGGGTGGTTCCCCGCGCGGGGCGGGACCTTGTGCTGAAACGGAGGGACGTGCCGGGGTCAGGCCCGGGCGGGCGGTCGCTGCGTCTGGTGCGATATCAGGAACATCGGTCCCCTCGCGGTTCCGGTTTCAGTCGGGGCGCTGTTAGCCGGCTTGCCGGGGTTCAGGCAAGGGCCCCGGGCGAAACACCGCGTCGTGCGGCATGGGTGTGACGCTCGAAGAGGCGCTGGCGCGGTATCCGGGGGCGGAGACGTTCACCTTCGGGGATGGGCCGGAGTTGTGCGGCCGGCTTCTGGCGCTGGTGCGGGCGGGCAAGAAGACAGCGACCTGCGGCGATCTGCGGGAGTACGAGGCCGAGGGGGCCGCGCTGCCGGCGGTCGGGCGGAAGGACATCTCGCTGAACTGGGACGGGACGCCGGCCCTGGCGATCGAGACGCTGGAGGTCTCGGTGCGGCGGTTCTGCGATGTGGATGCGGGCTTCGCGCTGGCCGAGGGGGAGGACGAGACCCTCGCGGGTTGGCAGGCGGGGCATCGGGGGTATTTCGAGCGGAACGGCGGCTGGGACCCGGAGATGCGGCTCGTCTGCGAGCGGTTCCGGCTGGTGGAGGATTTCAGGTGAGGGGTGTGATCCGGCGGAGCGCCTGCGGCGCATTCCCTTGCTCTCGCGCCCCGCGCTGGCGCGGCGGGCGCTCGGGTGGGCGCTCCTGTCCTGGCGTCGGCTCTGGCGGCGGCGGTGGCATTCGGCAGAGAGGCCCTGACGGGCAGGTCTGCCCGACAGGGCCCTGGCGAGGGTGCTGTCCTTTCCGGGCCCGTCAAGGCGCTTCGCCCGGCTGCGCCGGCGCCTTCGGCGGCCCTGACAGGCCCGGAAAGGACAGGAGGGCGGTTGCATGATCGGGATCGTCGAGGGGGATATCACGCGGCTTCAGGTGGACGCGATCGTCAATGCGGCGAACCGGTCGCTTCTGGGCGGCGGCGGGGTGGACGGGGCGATCCACCGGGCCGCGGGGCCGGGGCTTCCGGCGGAGTGCCGGGGGCTTGGCGGTTGCGAGACCGGGGAGGCGAAGGCGACCGCGGGGTACGATCTGCCGGCGCGCTGGGTGATCCACACGGTCGGGCCGGTCTGGCGCGGCGGGGAGGCGGGTGAGGACGCGTTGCTGGCCTCGTGCTACCGGCGCTCGCTGGCCCTGGCGGAGGCGCTGGGGGCGGCGAGCCTGGCCTTTCCGGCGATCTCGACCGGGGCCTTCGGCTTTCCGCACGACCGGGCGGCGCGGATTGCCGTCGCGACCCTTCTGGGCGAGTCTGCGGTCGTGGAGGGGCGGATCGCGGTGAGCCTGGTGGCGCTCGACAAGCGGACCTCGCGGCATCTGGGGAATGCGATGAGGGAGGTGGGGCGGTGAGCGGGTCAGGCGGGTTTTCGGCCCGAGAGGAGGCCGGCGCAGCCGAAGAACAGGCGGGTTTCGGTGACCGCGAGACCCTCGGCCCGGAGCGCCTCGGCCATCTGGCCGCAATCGCGGAAGCCGCGGGTGTAGATCCCGAGCATGGCGAAATCCTGTGCGCCCCGGAGGAAGAGGCGTTCGACGAGGGGCAGGACGCGGTCGAGATAGAGGCGGTAGAGCGGGCGGAGGGCCCAGCCGGTCGGGTCGGTCGCCTCGACCAGGGCGAAGCCGCCGCCGGGGCGGAGGAGATGGGCGATCTGGGCGGCGAGGCGGCGCTGCTGCGCGGGATCGAAGGTTTTCAGCCCGAAACTGGCGATGACGAAATCGGCGCTGGCCCCGGGCAGGTCCCGGGTGAGGACATTGGCCTCGAGATGCTCGATCCGGTCCTCGCGGCCGCGATGCAGGCGTTCGATGGCCTGGAGGTGCATCTGGTGCGAGATGTCGATGGCGGTGATCCGGGCGATGCCGGGATGGCGGCGGAGGAGATGCGGCCAGACCTCGCCGGTGCCGGCCATGAGGTCGACGCCTTCGGCCGCCCTGCCGGGGGCGAGCGGAAGCGCCGCGACGCATTGCTTGCGCCAGCGGCGGATGAAGCCGAGGGAGGCGATGGCGCTCCAATAGCGGTAGTTGCGGCCGCAGCGGTCGAAGACAGCCTTGACGAAATCCGGGTCGTGGATGTTGCGGGTCTCTTCGCGCATGAGGGCAGGGTGGGCGGCAACGTCCCATGGTGAAAGGAAAATCCGTGTTTCGCAGGATCGCGATCGTGAACCGTGGCCGGATTGCGCCGATCGGGCCGCCTCTGGCGGAGGGCGCGGCGTGATGCGGCTGCATCATTGTCCGCAATCGCGGTCGATGCGGGTGTTGTGGCTCTTGCACGAGATCGGCGCGGAGTTCGAGCTGGTGGTGCATCCGTTCGACAAGTCGCTCCGGGCGCCGGAGTATCTGGCCTTGCATCCGGTGGGGCGTGTGCCAGCGCTGGAGCTGGACGGGCGGGTGCTCTGGGAATCCGGGGCGATCCTGGAACTGTTGTGCGAGCGGTTTCCGGAGGCGGGGCTCGGGCGGGGGCCGGGCGATCCGGAGCGGGCGGACTGGCTGATCTGGCTGCATTTTGCGGAAACGGTGAGCCAGCATGTGGCGGCGCTGACGCAGCAGCATGTGATGCTCCATGAGGACCATATGCGCTCGCCTTTGGTGATGAAGCTCGAGGCGGCGCGGATCGGGAAATGTCATGCGGCGCTCGAGGGGCGGCTCGGGGGGCGGGCGTTCCTGCTGGACGGCGGGTTCTCGGCGGCGGATGTGGCGGTGGGGCAGGCGGTCTACATGGCGCGGCACTTCGCGCGGATCGAGGGCTTTCCGGCGCTCGCGGCCTGGTACGGGCGGATCGCGGCGCGGGCGGCGTTCCGCGCGAGCCTGCCGGGGCCGGGCGAGGCGCTTTATGCGCGGGAGTTCTATCCGGCCTGGGACGGGTGAGGGCGGGCGGCGGGGGCCTTCGCCTCGATCCCACAGGGGGCGCCTCCCCCTCGGTCCCCCTCCAGTGGGGAGGGGGAGGCGCCCGTGGGTGGCGGGGCGCGCGTGCCGGCGGCCTGGGACGGATTTCCGGGGCGGTGAGGGGGCTCTGCCCCCTCGCGCCTGCGGCGCTCACCCCCGGGATTTTCCGGACCCAAAGATCGGGCGGTCTTGCGGTGCGCAGGCCGGGATTGTGCCGGCGGGGCGGAGCCGTGGGGGTTTCAGACACGGGGTCGGGCGCGCGAGGGAGGACATTTTCTTTCGCTTGGACGCGCGGCGGGCAAGAAACGGAAAGAATTACTGCTGCCTTGACGCTTCTTTGACCCTCCGCTGACGCGGCTCCGGCAAATTGCGACTCGTACCGTCAAGGATGCTTCGGGTGTTTGGGAGTGCGGGGCGGTTCGTGTTCATTGTGTGTAGAGACCCCGGTGCAAGCGTAGATTTCAAAGCTGTTGTTTTCATGAGGGGGTAATTGGTGACCTTCTTCGTGCCGTGCGAGGGCCCATGTCAGGCGGTCGGGCTGGCCGCGAGAGGCAGGGGTCCGGGCCCGGGGGTATTTCGACCCGGCCTGCGGACGTGCTCCGCACCTGCGGCGGCGAAGGGGGAGGGTAACGAGGGGGCCGGGCCGGGTACGGGCCGGCCCCGCTTTCCCGCGCCTCGCATTGACCAGGCGGACGCCGCGGCGTAAGCAGGGCCGAGACCGTACGGGAGCCCTTGCCGTGGACGACATCCTCCGGGAATACCTGCCGATCCTGATCTTCCTCGCGCTCGCCATCGGGCTCGGGCTGGTGCTGATCCTCGCCGCCGTGGTCATCGCGGTGCGGAACCCGGATCCCGAGAAGGTCTCGGCCTACGAATGCGGCTTCAACGCCTTCGACGACGCGCGGATGAAGTTCGACGTGCGGTTCTACCTGGTCTCGATCCTGTTCATCATCTTCGATCTGGAGATCGCCTTCCTGTTCCCCTGGGCGGTGGCGTTCGGGAACCTCTCGGACGCGGCGTTCTGGTCGATGATGGTGTTCCTTGCCGTCCTGACCGCGGGCTTCGCCTACGAGTGGAAGAAGGGCGCGATGGACTGGGAGTGAGGCGCGGTCACGGCCGGAGGCCGTGACGAAGAGTGTCAAACGACAGCCATGTTTTGCCCCCGCCCGAACAGCGCCGAAGGCGCCGGGCGAGCGCCTGCCCGTTCGGGCGGGCTGGCGCTCTGGTGACGTTCCGAGTTGAGCGGTTGTACGGCGGATTTGGTGGGATAAAGTGCCCCGCTCAACCGTTGCAGCGCCATCCCTCGGGCAGGCGCGCGCCCGGCTTCGTGCTTCGTCGCGGCAGAAGGTGCTTTCAGCGGAGATTGCGCGCCTCCGCTGGAATGCATCCTGCTCTAACTGCCCGCAATTTGGCGAAAAAGGCTTCCGGCAATCCTCTGATACGCAGCCAGGGGAAAGACCTCGATGTTCTCGACTGCGAACTCACCGCCGAGAATTGGAGCTACGCGCCAGCCAAGACACTCGTCGCGTTCGGGAACGAGACCGTTGCCGAGGGCAATGTTGGCCCAGTCCTACCGAACCACTCGTTCCGATAGTGCGGCTGTTCCTTCTTTGCGTTGAAGTCCTGCGACCCGTCGGCGATCCTGTGAAACCTGCCTTCAAGAAGATCGAGATGCCAATGGGAGCCATCCGGCGCTCCGAACACCCAGTCCCCGAAAATCCCGATCAACAATGGCTCCATCGCGTCGGGAACCAACCACCGCCAATCGTCCAGAAGCCGATCGCATCCCAGTTCCTGACATGAAACCGCCAAGTCTCGCATTCCCATTCGGCCTCCTCAAACAGGTCAAGCCGCCGCCGAGCAAACACCAGGAGGCAGAAAGCCGCAACGTCAACTGCGTGCGGCGCGGCCTCTCGCCAAGGGTGGGATCGACGCATCGAAAATCGGCCCGGTCTGATTGGGGGGGTGTTCCGGGGGCCTCCGCGGCGCGGCGATGCGTTGACCATCCACGGCGCAGGGCATAGACCGGATTCCGAACCCGTCGGGGAGAGACGACCATGGGCGTGAGTACCGCCGTCAACGATGCAGGCGCCGACCGTGAGGTGGCGACCCGGGCCCTGAACCGCGAGTTGCAGGACAAGGGGTTCCTCGTCACCTCGACCGAGGACATCGTTAACTGGGCGCGGACGGGCAGCCTGCACTGGATGACCTTCGGGCTCGCCTGTTGCGCGGTGGAGATGATGCATTCCTCGATGCCGCGCTACGATCTCGAGCGGTTCGGAACCGCGCCGCGTGCCTCGCCGCGGCAGTCGGACCTGATGATCGTGGCGGGGACGCTGACGAACAAGATGGCGCCGGCGCTCCGCAAGGTCTACGACCAGATGCCCGAGCCGCGCTACGTGATCTCGATGGGGTCCTGCGCCAATGGCGGCGGTTACTACCATTACAGCTACTCGGTGGTGCGGGGTTGCGACCGGATCGTGCCGGTGGACATCTACGTGCCGGGCTGCCCGCCGACCGCCGAGGCCCTGGTCTACGGCATCCTGCAGCTGCAGCGGAAGATCCGCCGCACCGGCACCATCGCACGCTAAAACAGGGGGGCGCCCATGTCCGAAGCCTTGCAGGAACTCGGGGCACATATCGAGGCGAAGCGCACCGATTGCGTGCTGAACTGGGAGGTGGCGTTCGGCGAGCTGACCATGGAGGTGACGGCGGGCGCCTTCGTGAGCTTCGTCGAGTTCCTCAAGGCCGACCGGAACTGCCGCTTCTCGACGCTCGTGGACATCACGGCGGTGGACCATCCGGGCCGCGAGGCGCGGTTCGACGTGGTCTACCATTTCCTGTCGATGTACCAGAACCACCGGATCCGGCTGAAGCTGGCGGTGCGCGAGGACGAGATGGTGCCGTCGATCGTGACGGTCCACCCGAGCGCCAACTGGTTCGAGCGCGAGGTGTTCGACATGTTCGGGATCCTGTTCTCGGGCCATCCGGACCTCAGACGGATCCTCACCGATTACGGGTTCCGGGGCTATCCGCTCCGGAAGGACTTCCCGACCACGGGCTATACCGAGGTGCGCTATGACGAGGCGCAGAAGCGGGTGGTCTACGAGCCGGTGAGCCTGGTGCAGGAATACCGGCAGTTCGATTTCATGTCGCCCTGGGAGGGCGCGGAATACGTGCTCCCGGGCGACGACAAGGCGGAAGGGAAGGCGGGCTGATGGGCTTTCACATGGGGGCTGGCGGATTGGTCTATTATCTCATCGCGGCGGCTTTGGTCGCCTATCCGTTCTCGCGGATCCTGCCGCGGGTCGGGCTGAATCCCTGGATCTCGCTCGTGGCGCTGATCCCCCTGGGTGCGATCGTGCTCCTCTGGATCGTGGCGTTCCGCGACCAGTGGAAAGGCGCCTGAGGCGGCGGCGAAGGAAGGTATGGACATGGACGGCAAGTTCGACGACGCCCAGACCGGCGAGCAGAAGATCCGGAATTTCAACATCAATTTCGGGCCGCAGCACCCGGCGGCGCATGGTGTTTTGCGGCTGGTGCTGGAGCTCGATGGCGAGATCGTCGAGCGCTGCGATCCGCATATCGGGCTCCTTCACCGGGGCACCGAGAAGCTGATGGAGAGCCGGACCTACCTGCAGAACCTGCCCTATCTGGACCGGCTCGACTACGTGGCGCCGATGAACCAGGAGCATGCCTGGTGCCTCGCCATCGAGAAGCTCACGGGCGTCGAGGTGCCGCGGCGGGCCTCGCTGATCCGGGTTCTGTACTCGGAGATCGGGCGGGTTCTGAACCACCTTCTCAACGTCACCACGCAGGCGATGGATGTGGGCGCGCTCACTCCGCCCCTCTGGGGGTTCGAGGAGCGCGAGAAGCTCATGGTGTTCTACGAGCGCGCCTGCGGGGCGCGGCTCCATGCCGCCTATTTCCGGCCCGGCGGCGTGCATCAGGATCTGCCGCCCCAGCTCATCGACGATATCGAGACCTGGGCCGACGAGTTCCCCGGCCATCTCGACGATATCGACGACCTCCTGACCGAGAACCGGATCTTCAAGCAGCGCAACGCCGATATCGGCGTGGTTTCCGAAGAGGACATCCAGAACTGGGGCTTCTCGGGCGTGATGGTGCGCGGCTCGGGCTTTGCCTGGGACCTGCGGCGCGCGCAGCCCTACGAGTGCTACGACGAGTTCGACTTCAGGATCCCGGTGGGCAAGAACGGCGACTGCTACGACCGCTACCTGTGCCGGATGGCCGAGATGCGGGAATCGACCTCGATCATCAAGCAGGCCATCGCCAAGCTGCGCGCGCCCGAGGGGCAGGGCGACGTGCTGGCGCGCGGCAAGATCACACCGCCGAAGCGGGCGGAGATGAAGACCTCGATGGAGGCCCTGATCCACCATTTCAAGCTCTACACCGAGGGGTTCCACGTGCCGGCGGGCGAGGTCTATGCCGCGGTGGAGGCGCCGAAGGGCGAGTTCGGCGTCTACATGGTGGCGGACGGCACCAACAAGCCCTACCGGGCGAAGCTGCGGGCGCCGGGGTTCCTGCATCTGCAGGCGATGGACCACGTGGCGACGGGGCACCAGCTGGCCGACGTGGCGGCGATCATCGGGACGATGGACGTGGTGTTCGGCGAGATTGATCGGTGAGGCGATGGGATCGTTTCATCGATTGGTGGACGTTCCAAAAGGTTTTTGTTGCAGTTCTTGTCGGTGCGATCGGATTTGATGCGCTATCTGCGGTGTGGGGTGAGCGACGTCTGGTCGGTGGTTTCTTTGAAGAGTTTGTTGCGCGAACACTTCACCTCGGCCTCCCTCTAACTCTGCTCTTTGGCGCGTGCTATGTTGGTGACCGGACATATTCGCGAAGCAACAGCAAGTTCTTGGCTTGGGTAATCGGCATCGCATTCTTTTTGGCTGCTGGCGTTGCCTCGTTTGCTCTTATCAGGCAAATCCCAGGTGTCGATTGGCGTTTTGAAAGAATTGAGCGGCTGAAGGAGCAATACTACTGATGATGGTTGCTCAGCTATGCCGGCGCGCGACGTATAGTTCTGGCGATCCCATGACGCGCAAAGCGCCAATGTGGCGCGAGTAGTCGAGTGGACTCCTCTGGCCGCGGCTCAGGAACGGTGCTCGCGATCTCCACGCTCGCCGCCGCGCTCTTCGTTGCGGTGCAGGCCTGGTACGCGCGAGTGGCCTATGTGGAGACCGAGCGCACGCGGCTTCTGGAGAAGAAGCTGGATATCTGTTTCGAGAATTTCGACGCGGCGGTGGCGCTCGATCATGTGCTCAGGGAGTTGTCGCCGGGCTATGGCCGGAACGAGGCCTGGCCGCCCAGGGTGGGGGTGATGAACCCGGGCGAGCTGGTGGCGATCCAGGACGCGGTGGTGCCGATGCTGAACGGGTTCGAGGCGAGCCTGGCGAAGGCGTCGATCCTCGGGCCGCTGGACCGGTTCCGGACCTATCTCGCGGGGCAGGCGGAGGGGCTGAGCGCGGCGCTGCAGGACCTGTCGCCGGCGCAGCTTCAGGATGCGGGCGGCAAGGCGGAAGTCGACGCGGTGCTGAAGCGGCTGTCGGAGTTCTTCGGGGCGCAGTATTCGGTGTTCGAGGGCTGCCGTCTTGTCGCGGCGGGCGAGGCATGAGGCCGTCCCGTCTTTTACACCCGCGCGCAATGCGTTAGGCCAGAACAAGCAGATTCACTCCGGGAGACCGACGAATGCTCCGCCGCCTCTACCACGACCAGCCCGAGAGCTTCGCTTTCACCCCCGCCAACCAGGCCTGGGCCGAGGCGCAGATCACCAAGTACCCGGAAGGGCGGCAGGCGAGTGCGATCATCCCGCTTCTGTGGCGGGCGCAGGAGCAGGAGGGCTGGCTGTCGCGGCCCGCCATCGAGCATGTGGCGGCGATGCTGGGGCTGGCCTATATCCGGGCGCTGGAAGTGGCGACCTTCTACTTCATGTTCCAGCTGCAACCGGTTGGATCTGTTGCGCATATTCAGGTTTGCGGCACCACGTCCTGCATGATCATGGGGGCCGAGAACCTGGTGAAGGTCTGCCAGAAGCGGATCGCGAAAGCGGCGCATACGCTCTCGGAGGACGGGAAGTTCTCCTGGGAAGAGGTCGAGTGTCTCGGCGCCTGCGCCAACGCGCCGATGGTGCAGATCGGCAAGGATTACTACGAGGATCTCGAACCCGAGCGGCTGCTCGCGATCATCGACGAGCTGGCACGCGGCAAGGTACCGGTGCCGGGGCCGCAGAACGGGCGCTATGCGGCGGAGCCGGCCTCGGGGCTGACCTCGCTGAAGGACCATGCGGCGGGCAAGGCGCGGCACAACGCCTCGGTGGCGCTGGCGGTGGGGATCGGCGACACGGTGAAGCGGATCGACGGGACCGAGGTGCCGTTGCGCGCGCCCTGGCAGGGGGCGGCGGATGCGCCGAGCCGGGCCGAGGAAGCGGCGGCCAAGGCGGCGGCGCGGGACGCGGCCGAGCCGGCGGCTGTCGAGACAGCCGATGCCGCCAAGGTGGCGCGGCCGAAGTCGGAGCCCGCGGCCGAGGCCCCGGTCGGGGTGCGCCCGGCGGCGCTGGAGGCGGCGCGGGACGGGGCGGCGGACGATCTGAAGAAGATCAAGGGCGTGGGCCCGAAGCTGGAGGCGCTGCTCAATTCGCTGGGTTTCTACCATTTCGACCAGGTGGCCGGCTGGACGGCGGAAGAGGTGGCCTGGGTCGACGAGAACCTGGAAGGGTTCAAGGGCCGGGTCACCCGCGACGATTGGGTCGCGCAGGCGAAGATCCTGGCCGCGGGCGGTGAGACGGAGTTTTCCAAGCGCTCCAAGAGCTGAACCGGGGGCGCAGCAGACCGGGAGGTGACCAATGTCGGCACGGTCGGATACGACGATGTCGCTGTACGGGGTTCTCGCGCTGGGTATCGCGCTCTGTCTGTTCGTGTTCCTGATCCTGGTCGGCGGGCTGAGTTTCCTCGGCGCGCTGATCTGGGCGCTTCTGGCGGGGCTGGTGCTGCTGGCGGTGCTGGTGCTGTTCTTCCCGGCGCGGCATGAACCGGCGCCGCCTGTGCGGGCGGCATCTCCGGCACCTGCGCCTGCGCCGGAGCCCGTGCCTGCTCCGAAAACTGCCCCGGCGCCCGAACCGGCGGCCAAGGCCGCGCCTGCGCCCGAACCGGAGGCGGCACCCGAGCCGGAGGCAGACGGGAAGCCCGCGTTCCTGAAGGCGCCGAAGGGCGGCAAGGCGGACGATCTGAAGAAGATCAAGGGGGTGGGCCCGAAGCTGGAGGCGCTCCTCAATTCGCTGGGCTTCTATCATTTCGACCAGATCGCCGGTTGGAGCGCCAGGGAAGTGGCCTGGATGGACGACAACCTGGAAGGCTTCCGCGGAAGGGTCACCCGCGACGACTGGGTGGCGCAGGCGAAGCTCCTCGCCGAGGGCGGGGAGACCGACTTCTCGAAGAAGGTCGACAAGGGCGACGTCTATTGACGGGCGCTCCCCGGGCTTGAAAGGATGCGGGCCATGACGGGCGAAAACGACGAGGACCGGCGGATGGCGCGGCAGGGCCGGATCGTGGCGGTGGTGGTCGCCGCGGCGATGGTGCTCTGGATGGCGGCGCAATGGCTGGGCGGGCGGCTCGGCCTCGAGTCGCGCTACGTTTTTCTTTTCGATTTCGCTGCCATGGCGGCTTTCGCCTGGGGCATGATCGTGACATGGCAAATCTGGCGCAAGCGCCGCGACTGAGACATCTGGGACGAGTGGCATGCTGAAAGACGAAGACCGCATCTTCACCAATATCTACGGGATGCACGACCGGACGCTCGCCGGCGCGCGGGCGCGCGGGCACTGGGACGGCACCGCGGCGATCATCGCCAAGGGGCGCGACTGGATCGTCGACGAGATGAAGAAGTCGGGGCTTCGCGGGCGCGGCGGCGCGGGCTTCCCGACGGGGCTCAAATGGTCGTTCATGCCGAAGGAATCCGACGGGCGGCCGGCCTATCTGGTGGTCAATGCCGACGAATCCGAGCCCGGGACCTGCAAGGACCGGGAGATCATGCGCCACGATCCGCACACGCTGATCGAGGGCTGCCTGATCGCGTCCTTCGCGATGGGCGCGCATGCCGCCTACATCTATATCCGCGGCGAATACATCCGCGAGAAGGAGGCGCTGCAGGCGGCCATCGACGAGGCCTATGACGCGGGGCTTCTGGGCCGGAACGCGGCCGGGTCGGGCTGGGATTTCGATCTCTACCTGCACCATGGCGCGGGCGCCTATATCTGCGGCGAGGAGACCGCGCTTCTCGAAAGCCTCGAGGGCCGCAAGGGGATGCCGCGGATGAAACCGCCGTTCCCGGCGGGCGCCGGGCTCTATGGCTGCCCGACCACGGTGAACAACGTTGAGTCCATCGCGGTGGCGCCGACGATCCTGCGGCGGGGCGGCGACTGGTTCGCCTCCTTCGGGCGGCAGAACAACGCGGGCACCAAGCTGTTCGCGGTGTCGGGCCATGTGAACAACCCCTGCGTGGTCGAGGAGGCCATGTCGATCAGTTTCGAGGAGCTGATCGAGACCCATTGCGGTGGGATCCGCGGCGGCTGGGACAACCTCCTGGCGGTGATCCCGGGCGGCTCCTCGGTGCCCTGCGTGCGCGGCGAGAAGATGCGCGAGGCGGTGATGGATTTCGACTACCTGCGCGGCGAGCTCGGCTCGGGCCTCGGCACCGCAGCGGTAATCGTGATGGACAAGTCCACCGACATCGTGAAGGCGATCTGGCGCCTGTCGAAATTCTACAAGCACGAGAGCTGCGGCCAGTGCACCCCCTGCCGCGAGGGCACCGGCTGGATGATGCGGGTGATGGAGCGGCTGGTGAAGGGCGAGGCGGAGATCGAGGAGATCGACATGCTCTTCGACGTGACGAAACAGGTCGAGGGCCACACGATCTGCGCCTTGGGCGACGCGGCGGCCTGGCCGATCCAGGGGCTGATCCGCAACTTCCGGGGCGAGATCGAGGACCGGATCAGGGCGCAGAAGGCGGGCCGGGTGAGCGCGGTGGCGGCGGAGTAGGCGGGAGGTCGATCTGCATGAAACGTTTGTGTGTGCTGGGTCTTGTGCTGGCCCTGGCCGGATGTGCGGCCGAAACAACCCAGCCCCGCGGATCTGCGGTGGTTCCGGATGGGTTTGATGGCTTCTATCGGTTGGCGTTCGCGTCGGTTCAGGCTGAGAATATCGCGGAAGAATGCCCGGCTTTCCGATTCAATAGGGCGGAGGAAGAACGACTCAAGAAAGCTGTCTTCGCCGAGGCCCAGGCCAAAGGCTATTCAGGGACCGACCTTAAAGAGATGGCTCGCTCGATCTCAAACAAGAAGAGATAGGACGACCTGTTCGCATATACCGAGAGGCGCGGAATCGTTTACGGAGAACCGCAGACTTATTGCGCGGCCGGACGGGCCGAGATCGCCGAGGGGACGCTGATCGGCAAGATGCTGATCGCGAAGTAGCTTCTCGGCAAATCTCGGCATTTCACGGTTCAGGCGATACGGCACGTGTTTCCACGTTGACCACAGCGGGCTTCCGCATTTCGATGTGGACCAGCATTCGGGAGGGAACCCATGGAACAATTTGCGGCATATGGCCATGCGATCGTGTCGCTGGCGCTGGTGGCGGTGATCACGCTGGTCCTGGCGCCGATTTCGGCGGCGGAGAAGGCGAAGCTGGGGCTGACGGCAGGGGCGATGCCGGAGCCGGACTATTCCAGCAAGGCCTATCGCTGCTGGCGGGCGCATCTGAACGCGACCGAGACGATCGGAACCTTCGCGGCCGTGACGGTGGCGGCGATCCTCGCCGGCGCGGCGCCGTTCTGGGTGAACCTCTTCGCTTCGCTGTTCTTCGTGGCCCGGCTCGTGCATGCGGTGGTCCATGTGAAGGGGATCGGCGCGGAGGCGGCCGGGATCCGGACCATCTCCTTCGTGTTCGGGACGGGTATGTGTTTCCTCCTCGCGGTGCTGGCGATCCTTGCCGTCTTCTTCTGAGATTTTCCGTGCCTGCCTTCTGGCGGCCTTGCTCCTCGCGGGCTGCGCCGCGCCGCCGCCGGAGCCGGTGCGGCGGGTCGAGACGCTGGAGGTCGCCCATGTCCATGCCGGGCGGAGCTATGCGCTGGCGTTCCTGCCCGATCTCGACGGGCTGACCTTCGTCACCGGCGATGGCGAACGGCTGTTCCTGCCCGGGCCGCCGGTGGCGCGGCTGGCGCTCTGGGGCGGTGGGATCGGCCGGGCGGATCGCGATCTGGCGCTGGCGGTGGTGGCCGGGTTCTGCGCCGGGCGGGCGGAGTATGCCTGCGTGGCGTTCCGCACCGACAATGGCGGGCCGATCTTCGTCGAGGGGCGCTGGCTTCTGCAGTTCGAGCGGTGAGGCCGGGGGACGCGACGGGAGGCGCGCGGGTGGAGCGGCGCGCGCTCCGGTAAAATCCAGTTCCCCGGAGCGCGAAGCCGGGCGAGCGCCTGCCCGTGGGATGGCGCAGCAACGGCTGAGCGGGGCGCTTTATGGTGCCACATGCCTCCGACCTCGACGGTCCGCGCAAACGTCGAAAGAGCGCCAGCCCGCCGGGACGGGCAGGCGCTCGCCCGGCGGCCCGTGTCGGGCCTTGTTCCGGGCGGGGAGCCGCACAACCGTTGCGAGGGCCAGCCCGGTCGAGTGGCAGGCTTCACGATGGCGCACGGCACGGGCCAAGGAGGCGACAGGGCGCGGGGCTTGCGTTCGGCCGCCGGGGCAGGCTATCAGCGCGGCCGCGGGGGTGATTAGCTCAGTTGGTAGAGCGCTTCGTTTACACCGAAGATGTCGGGGGTTCGAGTCCCTCATCACCCACCATCCTGCCACGAAAATCGTGGGGCGCGCGATTGTCGCCCCGGCGGCGTTGATCGGGCCGTGTCCCGTGCATCCCCGCGGCAAGTGTGGGATCATCTCGGCTCCGCTGTCCGGAGGCGGCGTCTGGGGGTGAAGGCATGGTCGAGCTTCTGTCCGAGGGATTGGCGCGGGGCGGGCCGGCGATGGCGGTGCTGGCGGCGCTTTCGGTCGCCACGCTGGCGCTGATCTTCTGGAAGGTCTGGCGGTTCCTCTGGTTGGGCGTCTGGGGCGGCAGCGACATGGGGCCGGCGCTGGCGGCCTGGGCGGCGCGCGACTGGGACGGGGCGGAGGCGCTCCTGCGCGGCAGCCGCGGGATCCGGGCGCGGGTGGCGCGGGTGGCGATGGCGATCCGGCGCGAGCGGGGCCTGACCGATGCCGAGGCGCGCGAGGAGGTGACGCGGCTGGCACTTGCCGAGCTGCGCGAGGCGCGGGCGGGGCTGCGGGCCCTGGAGCTGGTGGCGGCCATCGCGCCGCTCATCGGGCTTTTCGGCACGGTTCTGGGCATGATCGAGGCGTTCCGGGTCCTTGAGGCGGCGGGGCCGGGGGCCGATCCGGCGCTCCTCGCGGGCGGGATCTGGCAGGCGCTTCTGACCACGGCGGCGGGGATCGGCGTGGCGGTGCCGGCCCTGGCGGCCTCGGTAGGGTTCGAGGCGGTGACCGACCGGGTGCAGGCCGAGATGGAGGATACCGCGACGCGGATCTTCACGCGCGGGCCCGCGCAGGGGCAGGGCTGATGTTCGCCTTCGGTGCGGCGCGGGCGCGGCGGCGGATGTCGCTGGTGCCGATGGTCGACCTGGTGCTTCTGCTCCTGGTGTTCTTCATGCTGGTGGCGCGGTTCGGGCCCGAGCGGGCGGTTCCGGTGCGTGCGGGCGGCGGCTACGAGGGGCCGCCGCGGCTGGTCGAGGTTCTGCCCCAGGGGCTCCGGCTCAACGGGGTGGCGATGGCGCCGCGGGATCTGCTGGCCGAGCTGGTGCGGCTCACGGCGAGCGGCGGCGACGCGGTGGTGCTGCGGCCCGAGCCGGGGGTGGATCTGGAGCGGTTGGCGCGGGTGATGGCGCTGATGGAGGCGGCGGGGTTCCGCAATCTCGCGCTGGTGGAGGCGGTGCCGTGAGGTTCGCGGATGCGCGGCCCCGGCGGCGGGCGGTGCCTGAGGCGCTGTCGGTGCCGCTTGTCGGCGTGGTGTTCCTCCTGCTCCTGTTCTTTCTTCTGAGCGCGGGCCTGCCGCCGCACCCGCCCGGGCCGCTGGAGCTGCCGGCCGGGCCGGGGCCGGTGGATGCGGGCGGCGGCGCGGTGCTGTTCCTTGACGCGGAGGGCGGCCTTTCCTTCGGCGCGCTGCGGGGACCAGCGGTGTTTCGGGCGCTTCCGGCGGGGCGTGCGGTCGAGATCCGGGCGGACCGGGGGGTGTCGGCCTCGGCGCTGGCCCATGTGCTGGCGCGTCTGGCCGAAGCGGGGATTGCCGAGGCGCGGCTGGTGACGGTGACGCCGTGAGGCGGCTGGGCGAAGCGGCGGTCTGTCTCGTGCTGGCGCTGGCGGTGCATGGGGCGGGACTGGCGCTTCTGCGCGGGCAGGGGCCGGCGCTGCCGCCCGCACCGGCGGTGCTGGTCCTGCGGACGGTGCCGGCCGAAGCGCGGGCGCTGGTCGCGGAATGGGACAGGGCGCCCAGGGTGGCGCGGCCGGCGGCCGGGCCGGTGACGCCGCGCGAGACGGCGCGGGCGGTGCTGCCGGGGGCCGAAGCACGGGTGCGGCGGGCGCGGCTTGCGGCGCCGGTTGCGGGGGCGCTGGAGGCTCTGCCCGGGGTGGACCGGGCGGCGGCGCCGCGGCCGGGGCGCGCCGCCGTGCCGGTGCCTTCTGGAGCGCATGGCGGGGACAGCGCGCCGGAACGGCCCGGCCCGGAGCCGGCGGTCGTGCGCGGGCCGAGGGCGCCGTCCTGGCCCGAGCCCGGTCTTTGAGCGCGGTTTGCGATCCTGGTTAACCGGGCGTTCACCCTTTGCGCGCTCTATGGCGAAATGCGAAACTTGATCGCCGTCCTCGTGTGTCTCGTCTGGGCGTCCTCCGCCCCGGCCATGACCGTGCTGGCCGATACCACCTCCTAAGCGTCGAAGGGCCTGAGCGACTGCTCGGGCGAGTTCGGGCAGGGCTTCTCCAACTGCGTCGCGCCGGACGGGGCGGTTTCGGTGGCGAAGACCGATGCCGAGGGCGTGGTGGCGGAGATCGCGACCGGGTTTCCCGAGGTGCTGGCGGAGATGTTCTCCATCACCTTCGACGACGCGCGCCGGAATACCGGCGGCTGGAGCTACTATCCCTGCCAGGCCTGCGCCGCCATCACCGGATGGGTGGCGAAATCGGGCGGCGGGTTCGTCTGGTTCCACACCGACCCTCTGACGCCGGTGACGGGCGGGTCCTGGTTCACGCCCTCCGGCAAGGAATTGTCGCATCTCACCTTCTATGGCGGCGCGGCCGGGCCGATCCTGCTCTCGCCGGCCGAGGTGCCGCTGCCGGCGGCACTGTGGCTTTTGGCCACGGGGCTGGCGGCGCTGGGCTGGGCACGGCGGGCGCGGCGGGAATAGGGCGCGCGGACAATGGCGGATCGATGTTGCAACGAAGCGCGAAGCCGGGCGAGAGCCTGCCCGTGGGATGGCGCTGCGACGGTAATTCGGCGCGCCTCATGGTGCCAACCCGCCTCCGACCTCGACGGTCTGCGCAAACGTTGACACAGCGCCAGCCCGGTCGTGCCTCTGGCGTGACACGGGCAGGCGCTCGCCCGGCGCCTTCGGCGCTGTTCGGGCGGGTGTAGTACGACTGCTGGAATGGCGGTGAGCGACCGGTTCCGCCGGGCCCTGCCCTAGGAGCGCGCGGGGCGCGCCGCGCAGACCGGACAGGCGGGGTTCCGTGGGACGGGGACGGATTGCCATTCGGCCGCCATCGCATCGTAGAGGAGGAGCCGGCCGGTGAGGTCGGAGCGGCCGCTCGCGAGGAGATGCAGCGCCTCGGTGGCCTGCATCGCGCCGATCGTGCCGGTCAGCGGCGCGAGGACCCCCATGGTGGCGCAGCGCTCCTCCTCGGTGGGGGCGTCCTCGGGAAGGAAACAGGCATAGCAGGGCGAGGCGTCGTCGCGGGTGTCGTAGACGGCGATTTGCCCGGCGGTGCGGATCGCGGCGCCCGAGACGAGGGGTTTCGCAGCGGCGACGCAGGCGCGGTTGACGGCGTGGCGGGTGGCGAAGTTGTCGCTGGCCTCGGCCACGAGATCGGCCGCGGCCACGAGGGCGGCGAGCTCTTCCGGGCCGACGCGTGCGGTCACGGGGGTGACCTGGCAGTCGGGATTGATCTCGGCGAGCGCGACCTGGGCGGACAGCGCCTTGTTCATGCCGATCCGGCTCTCGCGGTGGAGGATCTGGCGCTGGAGGTTGGTGAGGTCGACCGCGTCGCCGTCGCAGATCGTCAGGCGGCCCACGCCCGCCGAGGCGAGATAGGTCGCGACCGGAGAGCCGAGCCCGCCCGCGCCGACGATCAGCGCGTGGCCGGCGAGGATCCGTTCCTGGCCCTCGATGCCGATCTCGGAGAGCAGGATGTGGCGGCTGTAGCGCAGCAATTGCCGGTCATCCATTGGTCTGTCTCCTTTCGGCCACGGCTGCGAGTAGATGCGCGGGACGGGGCCGTTTCAAGCCCGCGAGGATGATCTGCGTCAACGTTCCCGCCTGCGGTTTCTGCCAGGGTCGCGCCGACCGAAACGCAAAGCGGAGAGATCCCGTGACGATCGATATCGACCAGTTTGGGCACAATTCGGAGGGGGCGACGGTGACCATCGAGTCCCGGCTCTTCAATTCGCTGACCAAGTTCAGCGGCGACCGGAGCTGTCGCGAGCGGTTCACGCTGCCGGCGGGATCGACGGTGCGCGACGTGTTGGAGAAATGGGGCCTGCCGAAGGCCGAGGTGTTCCTGTGCATGCGCAACGGGCGCGACGTGACGCCGGGGCTGGTGGGCGCAGAGATCAACGTGGACACGGTGCTCGACGAGGGCGACGTGATCGCCTTTTCGGGGCCGGTGCCCTACAGCTACGGCTTCGGCGCGCCGGTGGTGTAGGGTCATCCGCCGCCGCGCTGGAAGGTGCGGTCGAAACGCGCGAGGAGATCGGCGCGCGCGGCTGGGTCGAGCGCGGCGAGGCGGAGCGTGACGCGGACCCGGGGCAGGCGCACGAGGCCGCCGAGCACCGCGTCGGGCTGGGGCGTGAAGGCGCAGGTGACGGGGCGACCGCCGGCGGCGGCCGATAGGTCGTAGGCGCCTTCCGCGTCCTGCCGGGCCGGGGCGCCGGTGAGCCGTGCGATCCCGGTTTCGAACTCGGCCCGGGTGCAGGACATCAGCTTCTCGACGAAATCGCCCGGCGCCGGGTCCGGCATCGTCAGCCGCCCGCGACCGGCGGCCAGACGGCGAGCTCGTCGCCCTCCTTCAGCGCGGCGTCGCGGGCCTCGGGGCCCTGGTAGATGCCGTTTACCAGCACCAGGTGGCAGGAGGTACGCGGCACGTTGTGGGCGTCGAGCAGGGACCAGATCGTGGTGTCCTCGGCGATGTCGAGGCGCGCGACATTGCGCTCCGCCCCTTCGGGCAGGTAGCGGGCGAGCGAAGCGAACAGCTTGAGCTTGACCTGCAAGGCGGCTCCCTTTGGTGCGGCTCAGGCCGGTACGGCGACCTTGGGCCCGGTCGGCCCGACCTGCGGCGCGCTCTGGACGACGGCGACATAGGCCTCGGGGATCCGGGCCGGCGCTTCCATCAGCTTGTCCTTCCATTTGCCGAGCGGCAAATGGGTCTGGATCAGCCCGCGCAGCATGCCGATATGGTCGGTCAGGCCGACGCATTGCGCGCCGACGAGCCGGTCGCCGTCGAATTCGAGCCGGATGTAGCGGTTGGCCTTTTCGTCCAGCATGGTGGCGCGGCTGCCGCCCTCGACCCCTTCCCAGGTGCCGAAGGAGGAGGAGATCAGGCCGAGCGTGTCGAGCACGTTCATGTTGAGGCTGCCGCGATGCCGGGTCGCGACGCCGCACATGTTGAGCGCGGCGATATAGCCGTGCTCGACCGCGACGGGCTGGATCGCCAGCATGTCGTTATGGCCGGTGGAGAGGTTGATCCCCTCGGCCACGTCGCCGGCGGCGTAGACGTCCTTGATGCTGGTCTCGTGGAAGGCGTCGACCTTGACGCCGCGGCCGGTGTCGATGCCGCTGCCGTCGAGGAAGCCGATATTCGATTTCACGCCCGCGGCGACCACGACGAGGGCGGCGGGGAGTTTCTGGCCGTCCTTGAGCGTGACGGTGAGGCCGCTCTCGGGGGCGCCTTCGAAGGCGGGGGCCTCCTCGGCGAAGCCGGTGGCCTGCGCCGGGGCGGGGGTCAATTCGGATTTCGCGCCGAACAGGCGGGCGAAGAAGCCCGGGCGTTTCGGTTCGGGCGTGGGCGCGGCCGCTTTCGGCGCGGGTTTCGGCTGGGCGCCGCCGGCCGGTGCGATCGATTCCACCACCGCGCCGGTCACCACCTTGACGCCCTTCTCCTCGCACCAGCGGCGCAGCATGTTGCCGGCCACCTCGTCGAGCATGCGGGGCACCATGCGGTCGCCCATTTCGACCACGGTGAGCTTGACGCCCATCTTGGCGAGCGCCTCGAGGATGATGCAGCCGATGAAGCCGGCGCCGACGAGCACCACGGGCACGCCGGGTTTGGCGCGTTCGGCGATGTGGCGGGCGTCGTCGAGCGTCCAGCAGGTATGGACGCCGGGGAGGTCGAGGCCGGTGATCGGCGGACGGAGCGGCGTGGCGCCGGTAGCGATCAGGAGCTTGTCATAGGCGAGCGTGCTGCCGTCCGTGAGCGTGAGCGCCTTGGCCGCGGTGTCGACCTTCGACACCGGGCCCTGCTTGTAGGCGATCCCCCTGGCGTCGTAATGGCCGTCGGTCTGGCGGAGATGGGTGCCCGCCTCGCCGATCTTGCCCTCGAGCAGGTAGGGGATCGCCATGCGGGAATAGGGCGGTTCGGGCTCGCCGCTGACCAGGGTGATCTGGGCGTCGGGCGCGTGCTTGCGCAGGGTTTCGGCGGCGGTTACGCCGGCCGGCCCCGCTCCCAGGATGACGTGGTGCATGGCGAGCCTCCCCGTGATCGGCGGCGTGCTGTCGGCGAGGACGCGTGCGCCGCCTGAAAAGAGGCCGGGGCAAGACGAGCGCGCCCCGGCCGGTTGTCTTCTTCGGAGCCCTGCCTAGACGGCGAGGCGCTCCAGCGTCTCGTTCGTCGGCACCCCCTCGGAGGTCCAGCCGCGGAGCTCGTAATATTCGGGCAGCATCTTGTCGACCGTGGCGACGAGGCCCTTGGCGGGGCCGGTCTTGGCTGCGTCCTTCATCAGCCGCTCGGGGAGCTTGTCGTCGGCGGCGGTGAAGCCGGCCTTGTTGTTGAAGATCCGCTCCATGTTCCAGATCCGCTCGCCGACCTCGAGCATCTTGTCCACCGTCCAGTCGCCCTTGCAGGCGGCGTCGACCTGGGGCGCGATGTCCTCGAGGGTCCAGGCGAAGGTGGTGAAGACGCAGAGGCCCGAGCTATCGACCGCGGCAGTGGCGTCCTGGAAGGCCTTGACGAGGCCGGCCTTGCCCTCGGTCGCCAGGGGGTCGGTCTTCTCGGGGATGCCGAGGATTTCCGACGCGACGGTATAGGAGCGCAGGTGGCAGGCGCCGCGATTGGATGTCGCGTAGGCCAAGCCCATGCCCTGGATGCCGCGCGGGTCGTAGGCCGGGAATTCCTGGCCCTTCACCGTCATCGACAACTCCGAGCGTCCATATTTTTCACAAAAGCGTTTCGATCCCAGCGCCAGGTCCTTGCCGAAACCTTCGCCGGTGGCCACCAGCTCGACGGCTTTGGTGAGCGCCTCGGCGGAGCCGAACTTGAACTC
>JBNKWI010000053.1:0-24034 GCA_050299695.1 Paracoccaceae bacterium | reverse complement strand
CCCACCTCGTGCAGATGGCCGAGCAGACCGTTGAACAGCGCCACATCGGTGCCGGGCGCGAGCTTCAGATGCAGGTCCGCGATGTCGCAGGTCGCCGTGCGCCGCGGATCGACCACGACGACCTTCGTGCCACGCGCCTTCCGCGCCGCCGCGAGCCGCTGGAACAAGACCGGATGGCACCAGGCCATGTTCGAGCCGACGAGCACGACAAGATCGGCTTCCTCCAGATCATCATAGATCCCCGGCACCGTGTCGGTGCCAAAGGCACGGCGATGCCCCGCCACGGAGGAGGCCATGCAGAGCCTTGAATTCGTGTCGATATTCCCCGAGCCGATGAAGCCCTTCATCAGCTTGTTCGCGACGTAGTAATCCTCGGTCAGAAGCTGCCCCGAAACGTAGAACGCCACGCTGTCCGGCCCGTGCTCGGCGATGGCGGCCCGGAACTTCTCCGCCACCAGCGCCAAGGCCGTGTCCCACTCCGCCGGCGCACCACCCACCAGCGGCGTCAGGAGCCGCCCGTCCAACGCCACCGTCTCGCCGAGCGCCGTGCCCTTCGAGCAGAGCCGCCCGCCATTCGCCGGATGGTCCGGGTCGCCCCGCACCGCCAGCCCGCCCGCACCGTCGGGCTCGAGCAGAACGCCGCAGCCGACGCCGCAATAGGGGCAGGTGGACCGGATCGGGGAACCCGTACTCATTGCGCCGAAACTCCGCTTACCAGCTGTTGAACGCCAGGTACTTGCCCGACATCTCGATCTTCACCCGGTCGCCCTTCGGGTGCTCGACCCGCGTCACAGACATGTCGAAATCTATCGCCGACATGATCCCGTCGCCGAACTTCTCGTGAATGAGCGCCTTCAACGTCGGCCCGTAAACGCCCACAACCTCGTAGAACCGGTAGATGCACGGGTCGGTCGGCACCGTCTGTTCCCACACCTTGGTGGGGCTCTCCATCAGCACCGACACGGCCTCCTGCGGCAGCCCCATCACCGCGACCATCGCCTCGGCCTTCTCCTTCGGGAAGGCGTTCATCCCCATCGCCGCCGAATGGGTCCAGACGGGCGACATGCCGATCTTCTCGGCGATGCCTACCCAGGTCAGCCCGGCCTGTTTCTTGGCCGAGAGGATCATCGCGGTCACGTCTTCCTTGGTCATCTCGGTGGGCACCAGGTCTTTCATCGCTCTTCCTCCTTCAGGGTTCAGCCATTGAGCTTCGCGGCCAGGATCAGGCACAGAACGGCCAGCACTGCGGCCACCCCCTGCCAGAACCGGACCGGGTCGCGCTGGGCGAGCGGCTTCTGCCGCGCCGCTGTCCAGCCCGCGCTCGGCCGCTTCAGATCGGCCACGAATTCCGACAAGGCGTCGTAGCGGCGGAGGGGATCGGGATGGACGGCCCGCGCCAGCGCCTCGTCGATCCACTCCGGCACGCCGCTCGCGTCGTCGCGCGCCGTCCGGTAGGTCAGCCGCCGTTGGTCGGCCCGCGACCGCACGCGGGCCACCTGCGCGCCGTAGGGCAGCCGCCCGGTGAGCATCTCGTAGGCGATCACACCCAGCGCGTACTGGTCCGACCGCCAGCTCACCGTGTCGCCCGAAAGGTACTCCGGCGCGGTGTACTGATAGGTCCCCGGCAACTCGCCCAGCACCCCCGCCGCCGCGTCCTCGACCCCCGCCACCGAGGTGGAGCCGAGGTCGATGATCTTCACCGTCCCCTCGGTGTCGATCATCACGTTCTCGGGCCTGAGATCCTGATGCATCATGTCGCGCCGGTGCAGCGCGGTGAGCCCCGTGGCGAGCTGCCCGACAATGGCGCGCACCTCGTCCTGCGTCGGCCGCGGGTTGTCCGTCATCCATTGCCGCAGCGTCGTCCCCTCGACCCATTCGGTCGCCACGAACAGCGCGTGCCGCCGCTCCGGCACCGGCGCCGCCGCGACGATATGGGGCGAGGTGACCCGCCGCGCGATCCATTCCTCCAGCGCGAAGCGCCGCCGATAGCTCTCGTCCTCGGCGCTCTCGCGCGTCGGAATCTTCAGGGCCACCTTCCGCCCCGCCGGGTCGATCGCCATGAACACATGGCTCCGCGCGGTGACATGGATGTTGCGCACGATGCGGAACCCGTCGATCTCGTCGCCCGGGTTCGGCAGCCGCGGGATCGGCAGGCTGGCGGTGTTCAGCGCCTGCTCTGCATCCGAGGCGCCCAAGGCGTCGATCCGCACGATCTGTACCGTCAGATTGTCCTCGCTACCGGCCTCGAGCGCCGCCTCGGCCAACTCGCGCGCAATCGTGTAGAGGTCTGGCTGCCCCAGCGCCTCGCGCAGCGCCCGCGCGCTCAGATGCTCATGCACCCCGTCGGTCGTCAGGACGAAGATGTCGCCCGGGCTCAGCGCCACGCTCCTGTAGTCGATCTCGAGCGTCGGATGCGCGCCGAGCGCCCGTTCCAGATGGCTTTCGCCGGCCGCCAGCACCACCCGGTGGTCGCGGGTGAGCGGTTCGAGGCTCCCGCCCGACAGCCGCGACACCCGGCTGTCGCCCACATGCAGCACGTGGCCCTCGCCGCCCTTCAGGATCAGCGCCGAGAGCGTGCAGATATGGCCCGAATTGATATCGCCTACAGCGACGTTCTGGCCATGGAGCCAGGCATTCGCCGCCTCGAGCACCCGCGTCCCCGCGGTCCGGACCGACCAGGAATCGGCGGTCGCATAGTAGTCGGTCAGAAGATAGCGCACCGCAGTCTCGGCCGCCTCCCGGCTCACCGGGCTCGAACTGATCCCGTCGGCGACGGCGAGCACGATACCCTTCGTCTTCAACGCGCGGCCCGAGGGCACCATCGCACCGTGGAAATCCTGGTTCACACCCTTCCGCCCGGCCGAGGAATACTGGCCGATGGAAACGCGAAGCGTGTCCTGAGAGGATGTCATGTCCTTCGGCATCGCGGGCGCTGCTCCGGGGAAGGAGGGGAGGGGCCCCGCACAATTGCAGGGCCCGCGCTGACCTTACTCGGCCGCAACGAGGTCGTCGTTGCGGGCGGCGGCCGCGTTCCGCTTCGGCGACTCCTTGAAGTGGGTCGAATAGAGCATCGCACCCACGAAGGTCAGGCCGCCAACGAGGTTGCCGATCACGGTCGGGATCTCGTTGTAGGCGAAGTAGTCGAACCAGGTGAACTGGCCGCCCAGCATGATGCCCGAGGGGAACAGGAACATGTTCACGATCGAGTGCTCGAAGCCCAGGTAGAAGAAGACGAGGATCGGCATCCACATCGCCATGATCTTGCCCGAGACCGAGTTCGACATCATCGCCGCGACCACGCCGGTCGAAACCATCCAATTGCACATCACCGCGCGGACAAAGAGCGTCAGCATCCCCCCGAACCCGGCCGCGGCATAGCCGAGCGTGCGCGCCTCGCCGATATGGCCGATCTTCTGGCCGACCGCGTTCGGCTCTTGGGTGAAGCCCATGGTGAAGATGATCGCCATGAAGATCGCAGTGGTCATCGCGCCCGCGAAGTTGCCGACGAAGACGAGGCCCCAGTTGCGAAGCACGCCGCCCCAGGTGCAGCCCGGGCGCTTGGCGATGACGGCGAGCGGGGCCAGTGTGAACACGCCGGTCAGGAGGTCGAAGCCCATCAGGTAGAGCATGCAGAACCCGACCGGGAACAGGAGCGCGCCGATCAGGAACTCGCCGGTGTTGACGGCGATGGTCACCGCGAAGGCGGCGGCGAGCGCCAGGATCGCCCCGGCCATATAGGCGCGGATCAGGGTGTCCTTGGTCGACATGAAGATCTTCGACTCGCCGGCATCGACCATCTTCGCGGCGAATTCCTTGGGTTGGATATACGACATTTCCGAGTGTCCTTCTGGAGGGGCCGGGGCCCGTTTCTTCTCAGTCTCTCAGGGTCGGGTGGGCGTCGTTGCCCAAGGTCGGGGACATCACGCGGCCCCCTTCATCAGAAGCGCGGCGTCGAGCAGGACACGGCCGTCCTCGACGCGCACCTTGTAGGTGTCGATTCTGCCGTCGTCCGCGCCCTGCGCCTCGCCGGTCTCGAGGTCGAAGACCCAGTTGTGCAAGGGGCAGGTGACCTTGCGGCCATGGACGATGCCTTCCGAAAGCGGCCCGCCCTTGTGCGGGCAGCGGTTCGAGGCGGCATAGACCTCCGCCTCGCCGGTGCGGAACACCGCAATGCAGCCGAGACGGGTCTTCACCAGCCGTGCGCCGCGCAGCGGCACCTCGTCGATGGGTCCGATATCGATCCAGTTCATTCCGCTGCCTCCAGGGTAAGATCTGCAAGGGGCTGGAAGCGGCGCGCCGCCTCCGGGCTCGCGCGTTCGGCCCAGGGGTCCTTCTGGTAGACCGATTGCGAGACGTCGAAACGCTCGACCAGCGCCGCGCGCTCTGCCGGGTCGGAGAGCACCTCCTTCACCCAGTCGAGCCCGACCTTCGCGATCCACTTGTAGGGCCGGTCGAGATACTTCGCGTTCTCCCGGTAGAGCTGGACGAAGGCGACCGTCCACTCGATCGCCTCCTCCTCGGTGGCGACGTCCACGAGACGCTCGGTCTCCTTCACGTCCATCCCGGCCGCGCCGCCGACGCCCACCTGATAGCCCGAGTCCACGCACACCACGCCCACATCCTTGCAGGTCGCCTCGGCGCAGTTCCGCGGGCAGCCCGAAACCGCCAGCTTCACCTTGTGCGGCGTCCAGGAGCCCCAAAGTCGCTTCTCCAGCTTGATCCCCAGCCCGGTCGAATCCTGCGTCCCGAACCGGCACCAGTCCGAACCCACGCAGGTCTTCACCGTCCGGAGCCCCTTAGTATAGGCATGCCCCGAAACCATCCCGGCCTCGGTCAAATCCGCCCAGATCGCCGGCAGGTCCTCCTTCCGGATCCCCAACAGGTCGATCCGCTGCCCGCCCGTCACCTTCACTGCCGCGCCGTACTTGTCGGCCGCATCGGCAATGGCGCGCAGCTCGTTTGCATCCGTCATCCCGCCCCACATCCGCGGCATCACCGAATAGGTGCCGTCCTTCTGGATGTTCGCGTGGTTGCGCTCGTTCACGAAACGCGACTGCGGATCGTCCTGATATTCGAGCGGCCAGTCCGCCAAGAGGTAGAAGTTCACTGCCGGCCGGCACACATGGCAGCCGTTCGGCGTCTTCCACCCCAGCTCCTGCCACACCGCAGGCTGCGATTTCAGCTCCCGCCCCTTGATCAGCCGCCGCACGTCCTCGTGCGTCAGGTCTGTGCATTTGCAGACCGGCTTCGCCGTGGGCAGCTCGAACCCGTCGCCCAGCGTCACCGCCAGAACCTGCTCCACCAGCCCGGTGCAGGTGCCGCAGGAGCCGGACGCCTTGGTGACCGCGCGCACATCGTCCAGCGAATGCGCACCCCCCTCGATCGCCTCGACGATCCGGCCCTTGCACACGCCGTTGCAGCCGCAGATCTCTGCGTCAGCCGGTAAGGCTGCAACGGCCGCCATAGGGTCCAGGGCGGCACCGCCCTGGTAGGCCGGCCCGAAGATCAGCGTCTCGCGCATTTCCGAGATGTCGGTGCCGTCCTTGATCAGCCCGTGGAACCAGCCGCCATCGGCGGTGTCGCCATACATCACCGCGCCGACGAGCTTCTCGCCCTCCAGCACGAGCCGCTTGTAGATACCCCGACCCGGATCGCGATAGACGATGTCCTCGCGCCCGTCCTTTTCGGCGAAATCCCCCGCCGAGAACAGGTCGCAGCCCGTCACTTTCAGCTTGGTAGCGGTCTCGCGCATCACGAAGGCGGCCTCGTCGCCCAGGAGCGTCGCCGCCGCCACCTTGGCCTGGTCGTAGAGCGGCGCCACCAAACCGAAGAGGTTGCCGTTGAACTCCACGCAT
This sequence comes from Paracoccaceae bacterium, assembly GCA_050299695.1. Taxonomy (GTDB): domain Bacteria; phylum Pseudomonadota; class Alphaproteobacteria; order Rhodobacterales; family Rhodobacteraceae; genus Ovoidimarina. Next base: position 18,179 of record JBNKWI010000053.1, on the reverse strand, counting down.
TCGCCGACCGCGAGGATGTCGGGGTCCGATGTGACCATCTGCGCATCGACCACGATGGCGCGACCCACCTCGAGCCCCGCATCGGTGGCGAGCCGCGCTTCCGGCCGGATCCCCACCGCCATCACCACGAGATCGGCACGCAGTCCGGTATTGTCCTCCAGAAGCACGCCCTCCACGCGCTCCTCGCCCAGGATCGCTGCCGTGGAGGCCCGCGTGATCACCCGGATCCCGCGCTTTTCCAGATCGCGCTTCAGGAGATAGCCGGCCGCCTCGTCGAGCTGCCGCTCCATCAGGTGCCCCATCAGGTGCAGCACCGTCACGTCCATGCCGCGCAGCCGCAGCCCCGCTGCCGCTTCCAGCCCCAGAAGCCCGCCGCCGATGACCACCGCTTTCGCATCGCGGGTGCCCGCCGCCTCGATCATCGCCTCGGTGTCGTCGAGATCGCGGTAGGTGACGACTCCTTGGAGCTCCTTGCCCTGAACCGGGATGATGAACGGCGCCGAGCCCGTGGCGATCAGGAGCTTGTCATAGGGCACCTCGCCGTTCTGCCCGACGACGACCTTGCGCGCGCGGTCGATGCCGACCACGTGCTCCCCGAACCGGCAAGTAACCTTGTTGGCGGCATACCAGGCGTCGTCATGGGTGACGATTTCCTCGTAGCTCTTCTCGCCCGACAGAACCGGCGACAGCATGATCCGGTTGTAGTTGCCCCGGTTCTCCGCGTTGAACAGTGTGACTTCGTAGGCGTCCGGCGTGCTCTCGAACAGGTGCTCAAGCACCCGGCCCGAGGCCATGCCGGCTCCGATGACGACGAGTTTCTTCATTGGCTCGACCCCTCTCAGATGTACCAGGCGACCACATGGGCGAGCTCGCCGCCCCTGTGGATCGGGAAGGCCACGACCGAGTCGTAGCCCGCGGTGAGGCCGGGCGAGCCGCTCTCGACGACCGGCACGCCGGTCCCGAGTACCCGCCCGATCACCCCTTGCCAGGCTGCGACCCGGCGGGTGTTGTCCTCGTCCCACAGCTTGCCGTCGCGGGCGCAGATCCCGTCGATCAGAACCGCCTCGTTCTCCTTGCCGACCTTCGCGTCGCGCGCGTCCCAGATCTCGAAGCGCCGCGCGATGGGCGTGCCCCGCGCCGAGAGGAGGGTGAGCACGTAAGTGCCTTTCAAGGGCGCCGGCACCGGGAGGCCGAGGCCCGTGGTCAGCCCGGCCTTGCCCGCGCTTTCCGAGCGGATGAACCGGTAGCCCGAGCCGAGGTCACGCATCAGCATCGGCGTTTCCGACGCCCAGACGCCGCCCGGCAGGCCCTGTCCGCGCGGGAAATGAGTGTGCTGCGAGACCCATTCGAAATGCTTCGCGGCGCCGTAATAGCCGTCATCCAGCATCAGGAGCCCGTCCTTCTCGTGCCAGACCTCGATGGCGCCGGTGCGGTTCGCGTCGTCGCCGCAAAGGACCACGAGCACGGCCTTCAGCTTCGCGCCCGCGAAGACCGGGATCGCCACCGCGCTGGTCAGTCCGGCTTCCGTAGCGGCTTCGGTGCGCTTGAAATACGAGCCCTCGAAGCCCTTCAGCACAACCGGCCGCGCTTCGTCCCAGGCCTTGCCCGGCAGGCCCTCGCCCTTTGCGAAGCTCTCGTGCCGCGAGCTGGCCTCAAAGGCGGTCAGCCCGCCATAGCAGCCGCCCGCCAGCACCAGCCGGTCGCCTTCCGGCACCCAGACTTCGCTGACCTGAATGAACGGCAGAACGTCCGTCATCACAGCCTGATCCATCACGCGGCCTCCCGCTTGTCGGTTTTTGGGGTGTCTTCGCTGTCATCCGCCGTAGGTTTGGCGTGGGCGCCGTGCTCGTACTCCTCGAGGAAGCCCAGCACCTGCTCGCGGTAGAGGTAGTAGTCGGGGTGTTCGAGAAGCGCCCGGCGCGTCCTCGGGCGCGGCAGGTCCACCTCCATCACCTTGCCGATGGTTGCGCGTGGTCCGTTGGTCATCATCACCACGCGGTCGGCGAGCATGATCGCCTCGTCGACATCGTGGGTGACGCAGATCGCCGTCACCTTGGTGCGGGACCAGACCTCCATCAGCACTTCCTGGAGCTCCCAGCGCGTCAGGCTGTCCAGCATCCCGAACGGCTCATCCAGCAGCAGCAATTTCGGCGACAGCGCAAAGGCCCGCGCGATGCCGACCCGCTGCTTCATGCCGTTCGACAGATCAGCCGCGCCCTTGTTCATGGAATCGGCAAGGCCCACGCGCTCGAGGTAGTACTCCACCACCTCCTGCCGCTCGGCCTGGCTCGCCTTCGGATAGACCTTGTCCACCCCGATCGCCACGTTCTCCCGCGCCGTCAGCCAGGGGAACAGGTTCGGCGACTGGAACACCACCGCCCGTTCCGGATCGGCGCCTTCCACGTGGCGCCCGTCCAGCTTGATCGCCCCCTTCGAGATGTCGTTCAGCCCCGCCGCCATCGTCAGCACCGTGGACTTGCCGCAGCCCGAGTGACCGATCAGCGAGATGAACTCGCCCTGGTTCACCTTCAGGTCGAAATTCTCCACCACCGTCAGCGGCCCCTTCGGCGTCGGGTAGATCTTGTGGAGCTGCGAGAAATCGAGGAACCGCTCCTCGATCATCCCTTCCCGCGCCTCCGCCACCGCCGCCGGCAACCCGTGGATCGGCGTCACGTCCGGCAAGAGCCGCGCCCCCTCGACCCGCGCCTCGATGCCCACATCCATCAGGTAGTTCGTCACCTTCGCGCGCAGCGCCTTGAACGCCTCGTCATGGTTCATCGCACCCCGGTCCCGCGGCCGGGGCAGGGCGACCGGGATCGCCTCCGCCAGGGTCCCATCCGGATTCAGCGGAATGATCCGGTCCGCCAGCAGGATCGCCTCGTCCACATCGTTGGTGATCAGAACGCAGGTCTTCCTCTCCGCCTCCCAGATCCCCTCTATCTCGTCCGCCAGATTCGCCCGCGTCAGGGCGTCTAGCGCCGACAGCGGCTCGTCGAGCAGCAACACCTCCGGGCTCATCGCCAGGGCCCGCGCCACGTTCACCCGCTGCCGCATCCCGCCCGACAGCTCCGCCGGCCGCCGCGTCTTGGCGTGGCTCAGCCCCACCATCGACACGTAGTGATCCACCTTCGCCTGCCGCTCCGCCGCCTTGAAGCCGGGGAAGATCGTATCGACGGCCAGCCGCACATTCCCGTTCACCGTCAGCCAAGGCATCAGCGAATAGTTCTGGAAGATCACTCCGCGCTCCGGCCCCGGCCCCTCGATCGGCTTGCCCTTGAAACTCACGCTCCCCCGCGTGGGCTTCTCCAGCCCCGCCATCAGGTTGATCAGCGTCGTCTTGCCCGTCCCGGAGAATCCGAGCAGCACGAGGAACTCGCCCTCCTGCACCTCGAGATTGATGTCCTTCAGTACCTCGGTCCGATGCGTACCCTCGCCGAAGCTCTTGAAGACGTTCTTGAACTCGATAACGGCCATGGCGCTCACCGGTAGTTCGTGAAGGTGAAGAGCGACTGCAGCGCGTACATCACCCGGTCCAGCAGGAACCCGATGATCCCGATGGTCAGGACGGCGACCATGATCTTGGCGAGCGACGAGGAAGACCCGTTCTGGAACTCGTCCCAGACGAACTTTCCAAGGCCGGGGTTCTGCGCCAGCATCTCGGCCGCGATCAGCACCATCCAGCCCACGCCGAGGCTCAGTCGCAGCCCGGTGAAGATCAGCGGCAGGGCGGATGGCAGCACCAGCTTGGTGATCTTCGTCCAGGTGTTCATCTTCAGGACCTTCGAGACGTTCACCAGGTCCTTGTCGATCGACGCCACGCCGAGCGCAGTGTTGATAAGCGTCGGCCAGAGCGAGCACAGCGTCACGGTGATCGCCGAGATGATGAAGCTCTTCGGAAACAGCCCCTCGCCCGTGGAGGAGGCCAGCGCCGAGACGACCATCGTCACGATCGGCAGCCACGCCAGCGGCGAGACCGGCTTGAAGATCTGGATAAGCGGGTTCAACGCGGCATTCGCGGTGGCCGAGAGCCCCGCCATGATGCCCAGCGGCACCGCCACAAGCGTCGCGATCAGGAAGCCGAAGAACACCGTCTGGATCGAGGTCCAGATCTGGTCGTAGTAGGAGGGCGCACCGGTATAGGCCACGTCCTTCACCTGATCCGCCTGGCCCGCGTCGATCAGCTTCTGGTTCCGCTTCGCGACCATCTCCTCGAACTTCGCCTTCTTCGCGGCCTTGGCGGCGGCGTCCGCGTGCAGCGTCACCGCCTCCTGCCAGACCTGCGCCGGCCCGGGCACCGCGCCGAGCGAGGTTTGCACGGTCGGCGCCAGCACGGCCCAGAGCGCGAGGAAGCCCGCGATGGCCAGGAGCGGTATGCCGAGAAGCCGCCAGATCTCCTTGACCTGCGCTTTCGGATTGTCGCCGGCGGCGACCTTGAGGAGCGGCGTGACCCAGGCGAGGCCCAGGACGCCGAACCAGCGGTCGGCTGCGTTGATGCGGGTAAAGAGCCGCTCGCGCCGCGCCTCGCGCTCCGCTTTCTGAAGGTCCGAAGGGTCGATCGCAGTCATCTTGGGGTCTCCTCGGCGTGGCTTTTGCCGCGCTGCGGCGTCACGCTGGGTTTTGCCTGTTTTTTGGGCAGAGGCCGGATCGGAGGCCGGCCGGTGTACAGGTTGTGTACGGGTTGTGTACGGGTTGTGCTCGGGGTCGCGCCGCCCTCAGGTTCTCGCTGCATCTGCGAGAAGAACCTGAGGGCGGCGCCCGTTTTCACCCCTGAACCTCGTTGCCGACGACGACCTGCGACCCCTTCAGCCCGATCGGCAGGCTTTCGAGGTAAGCGTTCGGCTGGTGCCCGTCATAGGGGATCCCGTCGATGATGTCCGCCGCCGGGGTCGGCGCCTTGTAGCCGTCCGAGTCCCAGGGGAAATCCGCCTCGTCGGCGAGGCCCTCGTCCACCAGCATCCGCGCGGCCTCGAGGTAGATGTCCGGCCGGTAGACCGACTTCGCGACCTCGTCGTACCAGCTGTCGGGCTTGGCTTCCGAGATCTGTCCCCAGCGGCGCATCTGGGTCAGGTACCAGACCGCGTCGGAATAGTAGGGATAGGTCGCATTGTAGCGAAAGAACACATTGAAATCAGGAACTTCGCGCTTGTCACCTTTCTCGTACTCGAAGGTGCCGGTCATCGAGTTGGCGATCACCTCGGCATCGGCGCCGACATATTCGGGCTTGGAGAGGATCTCGACCGCTTCCATGCGGTTGGCGTTGTCGTTCTCGTCGAGCCAGATCGCCGCGCGGATCAGGGCCTTCACGACCGCCTTCGTGGTGTTCGGATACTGCTCGGCGAACTCTGCCGTGATTCCAAACACTTTCTCAGGGTTGTTCTTCCAGAGCTCGTAGTCGGTCACGACCGGTACGCCGATCCCCTTGAACACCGCCTGCTGGTTCCAGGGCTCGCCCACGCAGTAGCCGTAGATCGTGCCGGCCTCGAGCGTGGCGGGCATCTGCGGCGGGGGCGTGACCGAAAGGAGTACGTCGGCGCCGATCTGTCCGCTGATGTTTTCAGGGCTGTAGTAGCCGGGGTTCAACCCACCGGCGGCGAGCCAGTAGCGCAGTTCGTAATTGTGGGTCGAGACCGGGAAGACCATGCCCATGTTGAAGGGTTTGCCCTCGGACTTGTACTTTTCGACCACCGGCGCCAGGGCGGCGGCCGAGATCGGGTGGATGGGCTTGCCCTCCGCATCGACCGGGATATTCGGCTTCATCTCGTCCCAGACCGCGTTGGAAACGGTGATGCCGTTGCCGTTCAGGTCCATGGAAAACGGTGTGATGATATGGGCTTCCGTGCCGAAGCCGATTGTGGCGGCCAGGGGTTGGCCGGCCAGCATGTGGGCGCCGTCGAGGGTGCCGCCGATCACGCCGTCGAGCAGGACCTTCCAGTTTGCCTGGGCTTCGAGGGTCACGAACAGGCCTTCGTCGAGGAAGTAGCCCTGCTCGTAGGCCACCGCGAGCGGCGCCATGTCGGTCAGCTTGATGAAGCCGAAGGTGAGCTCGTCCTTTTCCAGGTCGAGCGTTTCGGCGGCGGCGGCGGTGGCGAGGAGGGCACTCAGCGCCGCGCCGGTAAGAAGTCTCGTCATCGGGTTGTCCCTTGGTCGAGCCCCGCCGGTGGAGACGGGGAGAAAAACAAAAAGCCGCCAGACCTGCCTCGCGACGCTTGCGCGAGGGGTCGAGCGGCTTTGCTCGGATCGCCCTGTCTTTGGGTGATGTGGTGGAGAGCCCCGTTGCTCTCTCGAACTCATCGATTCACGGAATCGGGAGCCGGTTCAAGGGGCCAGTCGCGCCGGCCCGCAATTTTTCCGCACCGCGGCATTCCCTCGCGCCGCACCTGCCAAATAATCCGTCACCTGCCTGCCGAACACCGCAAAACCCGCCCACCATTTAAGCGCCCCCAAAACCGCCATAACCCCACCCGCCCCCTCCATCCCGACGGAAGTTGACAGTTTCCGCGGCTTCAGGTCCCCCCGCCCGGGTCAAAGACACGGCCGTCGAAGAAGCGGTTCTCCAAGAGGATAAGCCGCCCGGTCTCCGAGGCGGCGGCGGTGCCCTTGGCAAGTCCGCCTTCGACCTTCGAAGAGGCGCCGGGGAGAATCGCCCCGGTGTCGCGCAGGTGCTTGCGGTAGAGGTCGGTGCGAAAGACACCCCGCGCCTCGCGTATCGACGCGTCGCGGTCGAGCCCGAGCCGCGCGGCCATTTGCTGGGCGATCCAGGCGGCCTGGCTCTTCCAGGGGAAGGAGGCGGCGCCGTCGAAGAACTCGACGAAGTTCCGCGCGACACGGGTCTCGCCGGTGGGCAGGACCACGAGGGAGCCGGTCAGCGCGCGGTCGACGATTTCGGCCGAGAGGTTCAGGTAATCCGGCCGCGACAGGAGCTCCGCGGCCGTGGTCTTGGCACCGCCCTGGCCCAACCAGCGCGCCGCCTTCCAGACCGCGCGCATCAGCCGCCCGGTCAGCTCGGGCTCCTCGGCGGCCCAGCCGGAGCGCACGGCCAGCACCTTTTCCGGCGCCGCGCTCCAGATCGCCGAGGTCGGCAGCAACAAGGCCCCGACGCCGGTCTCGACCGACTTGGATCCCCAAGGCTCGCCCACGCAGAACGCGTCGATCTCGCCCGCGGCCAGAGCATCGGCCATCAGGGGCGGCGGCACCGCGCGGATCTCCACCCCCTGCGGTGCCGGCAGGCCGGAGGCGGAGAGCCAGTAGAACAGGAGCTCGGCATGCATGGAGAAGGGAAACGGCACCCCGATCCGGAGTCGCCCCTCGGCAGCGGCCACCAGCGCCGCACCGGCCGCGGCGGCATCGGCAAACCCGAAGTCGTGCCCTTCCCGGCGCAGCTGCTGGGCGAGCGCCTGGCTCACCCCGATCACGCTGCCGTTCATCGAAAGCACCATCAGGGCCGAAATCGGCGAGGCCACGCCGCCGATCCCCAGCGCCATCGCCACTGGCACCGGTGCCAGCATATGCGCCGCCTCGACCCGGCCGAAGGCGAGCATGTCGCGCAGGGACGACCAGGATGGCGCGCGGACCAGATCGAGATCGAGCCCTTCTTCGTGGTCGAAGCCCAGTTCGCGCGCGACAATCAGCGGCGCCGCATCGACAAGGGGGATGAAAGCGACCGAAAGCGGTGTCACGAAAGCAGCTCCGCCGCCGTGACGAGGGCGGCGGCGACCTCGGAGATCTTCTTGCCCTGATCCATCGCCGCCTTGCGCAGGAGACCGTAGGCCTCGTCCTCGCTGATGCCGCGGGCCTTCATCAGGAGCCCCTTGGCGCGGTCGGTGACCTTGCGTTCCTCGAGCGCGCGGCGGGTCTCGGCCAGTTCTTCGCGCATGCGTCGGAACATGTTGAACCTTGTGATCGCGGCGGCCATCACCGGCTTCAGCCGCTCGGGCCTGAGCCCGTCCACCACGTATGCCGAGACGCCCGCCTCGATCGCGGCCTTCGTCAGGCTGTCGTCGCTCTTGTCGACGAACATCGCCACCGGCCGGTCGAGCGGCGCGGTGGCGATGGTCAGTTCCTCGATCGTGTCGCGCGACGGGCTGGCAAGGTCGATCAGGACCACATCCGGGTTCCGTTCGGAAATCCGTCGGGCGAGACTCGACACCTCGGAAATCACCTGGATGTCGCTTTCCCCGGCCTCGCGCAGGCTATCGACGATCAGGAGCGCGCGGTCGCGGTCCTGTTCGACGACAATGATCGAGAGCTTCTCCAGCATGCGCGGGAGACTGGCGCCCTTTGCGGATGCAGTAAACGGGATTCCGCGATGCAGAACCGATTGCCGCCGTGCGACCGCGTTCCGCCTGCGAACTGTGCAGATCACGCCCGGGCTGGCCGCGCCGCCGGGCCGCCGATAAAGTGGGACGGACCCCTCGAGGATGCGCGATGGCCTTCGACTTCATCCTGATGCTGACCGAGAACGACCGGACGATCGCGCAAGCGCGGACCCGGCTGGAGGAGGCGCTGGAGGGCGGGGTACGCCATATCGGCTTCAAGGATGTGGGCCTGCCGGTGGCCGAGCTGAAGGGGCTCGCGGACACGATCCGCGCGGCGGGCGGGCGCTCCTACCTCGAGGTGGTGAGCCTCGACGGCGAGAGCGAACTGGCCTCGGCCCGGGCGGCGGTGGCGCTCGATGTGGATTGCCTTCTCGGCGGCACCCGCGCCGAGGCGGTGACCGAAGTGACCCGGCAGCATCCCTTGCGCTACTATCCGTTCCCGGGCCGGATCACCGGGCATCCGAGCGTGCTCGAGGGCCCGGCGGAAGAGATCGTCGCCTCGGCTCGGGCGCTCGCCGATCTCGAACATGTCCACGGGCTCGATCTTCTCGCTTACCGCTTCACGGGCGATGTGGCGGCGCTGATGGGCGCGGTCTGCCGGGCGGTGGCGAAGCCGGTGATCGTCGCGGGCAGCATCGACAGCGCAGCGCGGGTGGCCGCCACGGCCGAGGCGGGCGCGGCGGGGTTCACCGTGGGGACGGCGGCACTCGCCGGCGCCTTCCCGGCCGAGAGCGCGGGTTTTGCTGGCCAGATCCGCGCGATCCTCGCCATCACCGCCGCCGCGCGCGGCCGCTCGACGGCGCCGCGTCGCATCGCGCTCGTCGCCCATGACACGCGGAAGGCGCATCTGAGGGCCTGGGTGCTGCGCCACGTGGCGGCTCTGAACGGCCACCGGCTGATCTGCACCGGCGGCACCGGCCGGATGATCGCCGAGGCCGCGCCGGGCCTGACGGTACACCGGCTGCAGCGTGGCGGGCGGGGCGGCGACCAGCAGCTCGGTGCGCTGGTGGCAACCGGCGAGCTCGACGGCGTGGTGTTCTTCGCCGATCCGACGGTGCCCCATGGCGGCGATGTCGATCTCCAGGCGTTGACCCGGCTGTCGATCCTGCACGACACGCCGATCGCCTTGTCGCCCTCGGCGGCGGACCTCCTGGCGCTGGGGCTTTTCGCGCGCGGATGACGCCGCGGATTGATCGCGCCCGGCAAGGCGCTAGGTTCGGGCAGAAGAGGGAAAGCCGGTTCGGACAGGGGACAACCTCCGCCGGGCCAGAACCTGTGTAGAGAGGAAGAGACATGACCAAGTCCAGACGCGCCTTCATCACCCATGCGGCCAGCGCTGCGGGGCTTGTCACGGTTCTGCCCTTCGCGGCGCGCGCCGCGGCGCATGCGAGCGATGTCTTTACCACCGATGCGGGCGATATCGTGGTGCATCCGGTCGCCCATGCCTCCTTCGTGATGGAGACGCCGTCGGGCACGATCTATGCCGATCCGGTGGGCGATCCGGCCGCCTATGCCGGGTTTCCGGCGCCCGATCTGGTGCTGGTGACCCATGAGCACGGCGACCACTACGATGCCGAGACCCTGGCGGCGCTGGTGGGGCCCGGGACGAAGATCCTCGCGAATCCGGCAGTTTACGGCATGCTGCCGACCGCGCTCCAGGCGCAGGCCGAGGCGATCGGCAATGGCGGGACGGCGGAGTTCGGCGGGGCGGAGATCGCGGCGATCCCGGCCTATAACACTACCGAGGGGCGGACGAACTTCCACCCGCAGGGGCGCGACAATGGCTATGTGCTCACCCTGGGCGGGTTCCGGGTCTACATCTCGGGCGATACCGAGGACATTCCGGAGATGCGGGCGCTCCAGGAGATCGACCTGGCGTTTCTCTGCATGAACCTGCCGTTCACGATGGACAAGGAGCAGGCGGCTTCGGCGGTGGCGGAGTTCCGTCCGGCCTTCGTCTATCCCTATCATTTCCGCGGTCGCGACGGCGGTACGCAGGATCCCGAGGCCTTCGCCGCGCTGGTGGGCGACGGGACCGAGGTGCGGATCGCGAACTGGTATCCGAACGGGCTTGGGTAGGCCGGAGCGCGCCTCGCGGCGCGCGCATCATGCGTTTGCGCCGCCTCCGGCGGCGCGGTGGGCGAGGGGGCGCCGCCCCCTCTCGCTCCCCCGGGATTTCCTGACCCAAAGAGGAGTGCACCCGGAATGCCCGGTTTGGCAGGGGCCCGCCCGGGCAATGCGGGTTCCCGATTCGCCGACCTGCCGGCGCTGACCGACCGGACCGAAGTCCGGGGAGCGCTCAGATCAGCCCTTCCGAGCGGAACGAGGTCTCGGTACCCTTGCCGATCACCACGTGGTCGTGGATCGTCACGCCGATGGCCTCGCAGGCGGCCAGGATCTGCTGCGTCATCGCCACGTCCTCCCGGCTCGGCGTCGGGTCGCCCGAGGGGTGGTTGTGGACGAGGATGATCGCGCTCGCGTTCAGCTCCAGCGCCCGTTTCGCCACCTCGCGCGGATAGACCGGAACGTGGTCCACCGTGCCCTCGGCCTGCTCCTCGTCGGCGATCACCACGTTCTTGCGATCCAGGAACAGGATCCGGAACTGCTCGGTGTCGCGATGCGACATCGACGTGCGGCAATAGTCGATCAGCGCACCCCAGGAAGAAACCACTTCTTTCTTAAGAACCTTCGACTGCGCCATCCGCTGGGCGAAGGCCTCGGCGAGGCGGAGCTGGAGAAAGACCCAACGGTCCGCCCCCTCGACCTGCATCACCCGGTGCTCCGAGGCCGCGATCACGCCGTTCAGGTCGCCGAACGCGGAGAGGAGCCGCTTCGCCAAGGGCTTCACGTCGATCCTGGGAATCGCATTGAAAAGAAGGAGTTCCAGGATCTCGTATTCGGGCATGGCCTTGTGGCCGCCGGTGAGGAAGCGGTTGCGGAGGCGTTCGCGGTGGCCCCAGTAATGCGGGCGCTTCTCGCCGTCGGCGCCTTGGACGTAGCCGCCGCCGGCAGAGGCCTCGGGGGAGAGTCGCTCGGGCGCGCGGTTCGGAGACTGCCGGAAGGCCGGCTTCGGCTCCACGTCGGGCGGCGGGATCCGCGCCTCGAGATCCGCCAACCCGCGCAGGGCGGCTTCGGAAAAACCGTTTTCGTGCAAGCGCTTGGGCTTTCTCCGGAACGCGTTCGGCACCAGCGCCAGCGAGTCGAGCCCACCGCGCAACGTCGATTTCATATGTCGTGTGTTCATCACTCTGGCCCCGGGCGAAGCCTTGTTGTGTCCTGCCATTCCAAAGGCTGACGAAACACGGTTAAGGCCGTGTTAACGGCCGAAAATGCGCTGAATCGGGCGAAACCGGGGAAGCACAACCCGTACACAGCCTGTACACAGCCCGTACACCGGCGGCGCCCGCCACGAATTGCGCTGAAATGCGCAGAGCTCAGGCGCGGTCGTCCTTGGGCGAGCCCATCACCACGTAGGTCGTCAGCCCGTGGACCTGCGGCAGGGTGCCGATCACGTCGGTGTGGAACCGCTTGTAGTCGGAGAGCGTCGCCGTCTCGACCCGCAACAGGTACTCCACCGCGCCGGTGATGTTGTGGCATTCGCGCACCTCGGGCGCGCGGGCGACGGCGCGCTCGAACGCCTCCTGCGCCTCCTTGGTGTGGACGTTGAGCGAGACGGCGAGATAGGCGGTGAAGCCGATCCCGAGCTTCTCGGGATCGAGCACGGCGCGATAGCCGGTGACGATGCCCCGCCGCTCGAGCTCCTGCACCCGGCGCAGGCAGGCCGAGGGCGAGAGGCCGATGCGGCCGGCGAGATCCACATTGGTGATTCTGCCGTCGCGCATCAGTTCACGCAATATCCGGCGGTCTGTATCGTCAATTATCGTCATGTATTGCGCAATCTGACGAATATGACGCAAGAAAGCAATCCACTTGCGATCCGGGGCGCATAGAGTTGCGCCATGATGACCGAATTGCTCCTTTCCCTAGCCGGCTTCGCCTTCGTCACCTCGATCACGCCGGGGCCCAACAACCTGATGCTGATGGCCTCGGGCGCCAATTACGGCTTTCGCCGTACCGTGCCGCACATGCTGGGGATCGCGGGCGGCTTCACCCTGATGGTGGCGCTGGTGGGGGTCGGACTGATGCGCCTGTTCGAGGCGCTCCCGATCCTGCACCTGGCGCTGAAATCCGGCTGCGTCCTCTATCTTCTCTATCTCGCCTGGAAGATCGCGACGGCCTCGGCGCCCAAGGAGGGGCGTGTGACGGGGCGGCCGATGCGCTTCGTGGAGGCGGCGCTGTTCCAGTGGGTGAACCCCAAGGCCTGGGCGATGGCCTTGAGCGCGGTGACGCTCTACGCGCCCGGGGGGAGCCTTGTGGCGGTGCTGGTCGTGGCGGCGGTGTTCGGGGCGGTGAACCTGCCGTCGGTGAGCGTCTGGGCGGCCCTGGGGCAGGGGGTGCGGCGGATGCTGACGGTGCCCGGGCGGCTGCGGATCTTCAACGCGGCGATGGCGGTTCTTCTGGTGCTGTCGGTTCTGCCGATGCTGTGAGCCTTCGCGCCCGCTAGGAGCCGCCAGACTCCGCTTGACTTGGGCCGCGCGGCCGGTAAAAGGCGGGCTTCATGGATTTTCGGGGCGTTCGGCCTGAGGCTCGCCCGCCCTTCGCAGGAGAACGATGATGGCGAAACCGACGACGATCAAGATCCGCCTGAACTCGACCGCCGATACGGGCCATTTCTACGTGACCAAGAAGAACGCGCGGACGATGACCGAGAAGATGTCCGTGCGCAAATACGATCCGGTCGCGCGGAAGCATGTCGAATACAAGGAAGGCAAGATCAAGTAGATCTGCCGATCCCGGGGTTGGAAGGGCCGCGCGTCGCGCGGCCCTTTTCGTTTGCGCCGACGCCCGGAAATGGAAAGGGCCGGCGCGAGGCCGGCCCTTCTTGCGTCTTGCGATGGTCCCGTCAGTCGCGGTTGCCGAGGAACTGCAGCAGGAACATGAACAGGTTGATGAAGTCGAGATAGAGGTTGAGCGCCCCCATGGTCGCCGACTTGTCGAGCCACTCCTGATCGCCATGGGCGGCATGGGCGATGTAGACGTTCTTGATGTTCTGCGTGTCATAGGCGGTGAGCCCCGCGAACAGCAGCACGCCGATCACCGAGATCGCGAACTCTATCGCCGGCGAGCCGAGGAAGATGTTCACGACCATGGCGACGATGATGCCGATCAGGCCCATCATCAGGAAGGATCCCCAGCCCGAGATGTCGCGCTTGGTGGTGTAGCCCCAGAGCGAGAGGCCGGCAAAGGCGATCGCGGTGATGAGGAAGGTCTGGACGATGGAGAAATCGGTGTAGACCAGGAAGATCGAGCTGATCGAGAGGCCGATCAGTGCCGCGAAGCCGTAGAACGCGGTCTGCACCGTGGCGGCCGAGGCGCGCTGCAGGAGCGCGTTCAGGCCGAAGAACAGGAAGGCGAGCGGCGCGATCATGATCACCCAGCGCAGGGGCGAGAGGTAGATCGCCTGGCCGAACGCGGTGAGATATTCGCCCTCGCGGATCATCATGCCGGCGGTGGGTTCCGAGGTCACCGCAAGGCCCGCGATCGCCCAGGCCGCGGCCGCGGTGATCAGCATGGCCACGGACATCAGGCCGTAGACCTTGTTCATATGTGCGCGCAGGCCTTCGTCGATCCGGGCGCGGATGCCGGTGCTGCTTTGAACCGACTGATATTGTGCCATTTCTGTCCTCCAACCGAATACCCTGGCGGTGCCTTTTGGCGGCACGCACCCGTCGAAGTGGAATATCGGGACGAACGCCCTCTATTTCAAGCTTTTGCGGGCGGCATCGGCGCGATTCCGGTCGGGCGGCATGCCCCCGGCCGGACCGATGGGCGGGCGCGGTTCACTGGCCGGTGCCGTTGATCGCCTCGAGCCGTTCAAGATTGACCACCGCCGAGAGCATCAGCCGGTCGTGGCTCCAGTCCTTCGGCCGCTGCAGCGAGGCGGCGCCGATGGAGAGGGCGACCACCGCGAGCGTCGTCGCCGCGGCGAACCGCCCGGCGGGGATCCGCATCCGCCGCCCGGCGAGTTCGAGCGCCAGCATCCGGTCGGTCAGTTCGAGCTTGGCCCGGCGCCGGCGCGCGTTCACCAGCGCGACGTTGAGCGCCGGCCCGCCCCGCCCGGCCCGGGCCCGGGCGCAGAAGCTGAGCAGGCAGTCGGCGTATTCGCGACGGTCGAAGCGCCGCGAGGCCACCACCGCCTGGTCGCAGGACAGCTCGCGCAGCCGGTCGAAACGGCGCTTGAGGATCGCGAAGGCGGGGTTCCAGAAGAACAGCGGGCGCAGGAGTTCGAGGCCGATCTCCCAGTCGATGTCGCGCTGGCGGAAATGCTGGAGCTCGTGGGCGAGGGCGAAGCGGAGCTCCTTCGGGCGGGTGACGAGATCGCCGGGCAGCACCACGATCCGGCGCAGGCCCCAGCGCGTGGCGACGGGCACCGCGATGGTGTCGGAGAGCCGGATCTCGACCCGGCCGATGCGTTTCCAGGTGAAGCTGTCGCCGAGCATCCGGGCGATGGCCCGCACGGCGAGGCCGAAGCGCAGGAGGCAGAAGGCGAGGCCGCCCGCCAGCCCCATGGCCAGGACCTCCGAGAACAGCGAGCCGGCGGAAACGAGGTCGCGCGTGAGGGTCGCCCGTGCGTCGAGGAGCGACTGGAAGCGGGAGGCCTCCATCGCGATGTCGCCGTTGAGATATGCGGCGACGGCAAGGTCGCCGAGGACCACGCTCCGGCCGGGCAGCGCGGTGTCCAGAAGCCAGGACGCGGCCATCGCCAGGAGCGGGCTGAGCGCCACCGCCGCGAGCACCGCCTTCAGGAAGCCGAGTTGCAGCGCGAAGGCGTTGTCCGAACCGGCCCGGACCAGCGCCACCCTCAGCGCGAGCCAGACCAGAAGCGCGAACGCAAGGGTGATGTTCACGTTCACGTAGAGATCGACGGCCGTTTCAATCGCTGTCATCGCGGAGCCTCCTCTCCACCAGTGCCCGAATCTCCTCAAGATCGGCATCCGTCAGGCCCGCATCGTCGACCAGCCGCGCGACCAGCATCGCGGGGGTGTCGTCGAACAGGGTCTGCGACAGGTTCTTCAGCGAACGCGTCTGATAGGCGTCCTTGGCCAGAAGCGGCGTGTAGATGAGCGTCTTGTTTTCCTTGCGGCTGACGACGAAGCCCTTTTCCTCGAGGATCCGCAGGATCGTGGCGCCCGAGGTGTAGGCCAGCGCCCGCTCCTTCGGGAGCCGGTCCAGCACGTCGCGCACCGAGCCTTCGCCGAGCTCCCAGAGCTCGGTCATGAACTCGAGCTCCACATCGGTCAGAAGGTTCCCCGACTTCCTCTTCCTCATCGTCTTCCCTGTCTCATCCCGCGCCCACTATACCTTCCAGAAAACGAAAAATCCCCACCCAATTGCAAGGAAGAGCGGAATCCAGACCGGCTGGCCCACGAGGCCGAGCCAGGCGAGGAAGATGTAGGCCGAGCCGAGGAGCGTGATGAAGAGCCGGTCGCCCAGCGTGGTGGTGAGGCCGAGCACGCCGCGGCGCTCGAGCCCGTCGCGGTAGCGGAAGCCTTCGAGGAGGCCGATCAGCGCGATGGCCGTGAAGATGCCGACGAAGACCGCCAGCGTCGCGGGAGTCCAGGCCATCCAGAAATCGGGCCAGAGCGGGTCGGTCCAGGAGAAGCCCTTCTCCTCCTGTTTTCCGACATTGCCCCAGCCGGCCGCGGCCTGGGCATGGGCGAGTTCGGGCAGGAGCAGCGGGGCGAGAAGCCGTTTCATTACACTCTCCCCATTGCGAAACCGCGCGCGATGTAGTTGCGGACGAACCAGATCACGATGGCGCCCGGGATGATCGTCAGGGTTCCGGCGGCGGCGAGAAGGCCGAGCTCGTAGCCCGCCGAGGAGGCGGTGCGGGTCATCACCGCGGCGATGGGTTTCGCGTCGACCGCGGTGAGTGTCTTGGCGAGGAGCATCTCGACCCAGGAGAACATGAAGCAGAAGAACGCCGCCACGCCGACGCCGGCCTTGATGTTCGGCAGGAAGATCCGGGTGAAGAAGCGCGGGAAGGAATAGCCGTCGACATAGGCGGTTTCGTCCAGTTCCTTCGGGATGCCGCGCATGAAGCCTTCGAGGATCCAGACCGCGAGCGGCACGTTGAAGAGCGTGTGCGAGAGCGCGACGCCCAAGGGCGTGTCGAAGAGGCCGATCGACTGGTAGAGCTGGAAGAAGGGCAGGGCGAAGACCGCCGCGGGGGCCATGCGGTTCGTGAGCAGCCAGAAGAACAGCTGCTTGTCGCCGAGGAAGCGGTAGCGCGAGAAGGCATAGGCGGCGGGCAGCGCCACGGCCACGGACAGGATCGTGTTCAGCGTCACGTAGAGGATCGAGTTGATGTAGCCCCAATACCAGGTCGGGTCGGTGAAGATCGTCTTGTAGCTCGCCAGCGTGAAGGTCTTCGGGAAGAGCGAGAAACCCGCAAGGATCTCGTTCGTCGTCTTGAAGCTCATCGAGACGAGGAAGTAGATCGGCAGCATCAGGAACAGGATGTAGACGATCGGGACGAGGCTGCGTTTCTTCATTGGGCGTCATCCTTGGTCATCACCACGTAGAACACCCAGCTCACCAAGAGCGTGATGGCGAAGTAGATCAGGCTCATCGCCGCCGCTGGGCCGAGGTCGAACTGGCCGAGCGCGATCTTCACGAGGTCGATGGAGAGGAGCGTGGTGGAGTTGCCGGGCCCGCCGCCGGTGAGGACGAAGGGTTCGGTATAGATGTTGAAGCTGTCCATGAAGCGCAGCAGCACCGCGATGGTCAGCACCGTCTTCATCTTCGGCAACTGGATGTAGCGGAACACCGACCAGGCCGAGGCGCCGTCGATCTTGGCGGCCTGGTAATAGGCGTCGGGGATCGAGACGAGGCCCGCGTAGCACAGGAGCACCACGAGCGAGGTCCAGTGCCAGACATCCATGACGACGACGGTGATCCAGGCGGCGAGCGGATCCTGGGTCATGTCGTAGCGGACGCCGAGGACATCGTTCATGAAATAGCCCAACATGCCGATCTTCGGCAGGGTGAAGATGTTCCACATCGAGCCGACCACGTTCCAGGGGATCAGCATCGGCAGCGCCATCAGGACGAGGCAGACCGGCACCCAGATGCCTTTCCGGGGCATCGAGAGCGCCACGGCGATGCCCAAGGGCACCTCGATCAGGAGGATGATCGCGGTGAAGAGGAACTGGCGGCCGAGCGCGGCGTGGAACCGGTCGGAGCGGAGGATCTGCTCGAACCAGTCGAGCCCCTGCCAGAAGAAGCGGTTGTCGCCGAAGGTTTCCTGCACCGAGTAGTTGACCACGGTCATCATCGGCATCAGCGCATTGAACGCGACGAGCGCGAGGACGGGCAGGACGAAGAGCCAGGCGCGCTGGTTTTCGGTTCTCATCTGGAAGACCTCCGGGGGCGGTCGGGCGCTGCCCGGCGGGCCTGCGGCCTTTGATTCAGGGCCAAGAGTCCGATTGCGAAGCTGCTTGTCATGCCCGCGCCTCCGTCGCGATCCAGCCGTCGCGGTAGACGCGGGTCTGTTCGGGGCGGAAGGCGAGGTGGACGGCGGCGCCCTGTTCCGGCACGTGCTCGTCGGCGACGGCCTTGATGCGGGTGTCGCCGACCATGGCGTCGATCACGTAGTGGCGGCCCACATCGGCGACCTTGACCACCTGGGCGGGGATGCCGGTGCTGCCGAACGAGACGTATTCCGGCCGGATCCCGAGCATGGTCGTGCCGCCCGCGCCGGTCACCGCGCCCTCGAGCGCGACCTCGTGGCCCTGGAACAGC
>JBNKWI010000052.1:0-24106 GCA_050299695.1 Paracoccaceae bacterium | reverse complement strand
GCCCTCCGCCATCCCGCTCTCCGCCGACGGCATCGAGATCGCCGCCGCCGAGATCCCGCCCGGCACCCGCCTCGTGCAGCTCGGTGCCTTCCCCAGCGTCGAGGAGGCCCGCGAGGCCTGGGATGCGCTCGAGGTGAAATTCGGCGACTATCTCGACGGCAAGCAACGCGTGGTGCAGGAGGCCGCCGCCGGCGGCTCCACCTTCTACCGGCTTCGCGCCATGGGCTTCGACGACCTCTCCGACGCCCGCCGCTTCTGCTCGGTGCTCGTCGCCGAGAAGGCGAACTGCATTCCGGTCATCCGCCGTTGACCCTCTGACATGGCGGCCGGCGCCTATATCCTCGGGCCGGCCGGCCCCGTCCTCGCCCCGGACGAGGCCGCGTTCTTCCGCGAGGCCGACCCCTGGGGCTTCATCCTCTTCGCCCGCAACCTCGAAACCGCCGACCAGATCCGCACCCTCACCGCGTCCCTTCGCGATGCCGTGGGCCGCGACGCGCCGATCCTGATCGACCAGGAAGGCGGCCGCGTCCAGCGCCTCCGCCCGCCCATCGCCCGGCAATGGTTGCCGCCTCTCGACCAGGTGGACGCCACCGGCCCGCAGGCTGCCCGCGGACTGCGCCTGCGCTCCGAAATCATCGCGCTGGAGCTCCGCGCACTCGGCATCGACACGAATTGCACCCCCTGCGCCGATATCGCCGGCCCCGACACGCATCCGTTCCTGAGGAACCGCTGCCTCGGCACCGATGCCTCCCAGGTGGCCGGGAACGCAAAAGCGGTGATCGAAGGCCAGCTCACGAACGGCATCCTCCCGGTCCTGAAGCATATCCCCGGCCATGGCCGCGCCACCAAGGACAGCCACAAGGCGCTCCCTGTGGTCGACGCCTCCGCCGAGACCCTGCGCGAAACCGATTTCGCCCCGTTCCGCGCGCTGGCCGAGCTGCCAGTCATGGCGATGACCGCCCACGTCGTCTATACCGCCTTCGATCCCGACCTCCCGGCCACCATCTCGCCCACCATGATCCGCCTGATCCGCGAAGAGATCGGCTTCGACGGCCTCCTGATGACCGACGACCTCTCGATGGAGGCTCTCCCGGGCAGCATCGGCGAGCGCAGCGCCGCCGGCATCGCCGCGGGCTGCGACCTGGCGCTTCATTGCAATGGCGACCGCGCCGAGATGGAAGCCGTCGTTGCCGCCGCCGGCACCCTGTCCGACGCTGCCGCGCGCCGAGCCGCCGAGACGCTGACGCTCCGCCGTGCCCCGGCTTCGTCGATTGACAACGAAGCCGCTGTGCTTGAGTACGCTCTGCAGAGGCTGATCGAGGGCGGCGGGAATGAGCCCGAGTTCGACAGAGACTGACGCGACGGTGGTATCGCTCGACGCCCGGCTCGAAGCCGAGGCGCTGATCGTCGATGTCGACGGCTTCGAGGGTCCGCTCGACCTTCTCCTGACGCTCTCGCGCACCCAGAAGGTCGACCTCCGCAAGATCTCGGTCCTGGCCCTCGCCGAGCAATACCTGGAATTCATCAAGCAGGCCAAGGAGTTGCGGATCGAACTTGCGGCCGACTACCTGGTCATGGCCGCCTGGCTCGCCTTCCTGAAATCCCGCCTGCTCCTGCCGCCCGATCCCGCCGACGAAGGCCCCTCGGGCGAGGAACTCGCCGCGCATCTCGCCTTCCAGCTCGAACGGCTCGAAGCGATGCGCGACGTCGCCGCGCGCCTCATGGGCCGCGACCAGAAGGGCCGCGACTTCTTCGTCCGTGGTATCCCCGAGGACGTCACCCGCCTCCGCAAGGTGAAATACACCGCGACGCTCCTCGACCTGATGCAGGCCTATGCGCAGATCCGCACGAAGGACGAGTTCCGCCCCTACGTCATGGACCGGGAATCGATCCTCTCGATGGAAGAGGCGCTCGAAAGCATGCGCCACGTCATCGGTTTCGCCGGCGACTGGACCGACCTCGCCACCTATCTCCCGGACGGCTGGCGCCTCGAACCGGCCCGCCGCCGCTCGGCCACCGCCGCCACCTTCGCCGCCGCCTTGGAACTGGTGAAGGCGGGCAAGGCCGAGATCCGCCAGTCCGGCACATTCGACCCGATCGAGCTCCGGAGCCGCCGCGATGGCTGAGGAGGACGATCTCGCCGAAGACGCGCAGGAAGACGACGGGCCCAGCCTCTTCGAGGCCCCGCCGCTCGGCGAACAGGAGCGCATGGTCGAAGCGATCCTCTTCGCCTCCGCCGAACCGGTCACGGTCGCCGAACTCAACGCGCGGATGCCGCACGGCGCCGATGGCGCGGCGGCGGTGGACCTCCTGAGGAAACGCTACGAGGGCAGGGGCGTCGCCGTGGTGAGAGTGGGCGAGGCCTGGGCGATCCGCACCGCGCCCGATCTCGGCTTCCTGATGCAGAAGGAAACCACCGAGACACGCAAGCTCTCCCGCGCCGCCATCGAGACCCTTGCCATCGTCGCCTATCACCAGCCGGTGACCCGGGCGGAGATCGAGGAGATCCGCGGCGTCTCGGTCAGCCGCGGCACCATCGACCAGCTCCTCGAACTGGAATGGATCCGCTTCGGCCGCCGCCGCATGACCCCGGGCCGCCCGGTGACCTTCGTCGTCACCCAGGAATTCCTCGACCATTTCGGCCTTGAAAGCGCCCGCGACCTGCCGGGGGTCAAGGAACTCCGCGCCGCAGGCCTCCTGGAGAATCGCCCGCCGCCCGGCGAGCCCGCCGAGGGAGACGACGCCGAAGAGCAGGACGAATTGTTCGACGCTTCGGAAAGCTGACGGGCCCCACCAGTACTTTTGGGCAGCTTGCAACCCTAGGTTGTTTCCGACATCCTTCCCTCCTCTGATCTCCAATGGGAGGGGATCCATGACGGAGTCTGGCCAAAAGGCCGGCGGCGCGTTCGACCGGGACAGGTTCTTGCGCCGCTTTCTGATTGAAGTGATGGGGCTGCTCGAGGAAGTCGTCGGCCCCGAAGGCGCGGAAGGCATCATCGCGCGCGCCGGGATGTCGATCGGGCGCTGGCTCGACCGGAACTATCGCGACGCCCACGGCGCCGAGCGGCTCGATCCGCGCCAGGTCGCGGCGGCCATGGTGGAGATCCACACCGCGGTCGACGGCGAGCTCGAGATCCTCGAGGCAACGACCGACCGCATTGTGCTCGACGGCCACCGCTGCCCGTTCGGACGCATCGTGATCGGCCGTCCGCAGCTCTGCATGCTCACCTCCACCTTCATCGGCCGGATCGCGGCCGACAATCTCGGCTACGCGCGGATCGACCTGGAAAGGACCATCGCCCGCGGCGACGGGCATTGCCGGATCGTGGCATATCTGAATCCGGCGCCGGGCGGGCCGGTCCGGGCGCGGGGGGGCCACCACGAATACTACGCCTCCCGGGCCCCCGAGACGATCGGTCGCCCGACCGGCGCCGGAAGCTCCGGCCGATGACGGTCCCGACGCACCGCAAGACCAGCGCGCCGCCTGGTGCGCCGACCTTCTCGGTGGGGCCGGACGGCAGGATCCGCGCCCTCAACCGCGCCGCCGAGGCGATGTTCGGGATCTCTGCCAACGCGGGCCAGGGCGCCACCTTCGCCGACTACCTGGAACTCTTCGGCGCGGAGACCCTGCCAATCGCCGCGCTGGCCGCGCACAGCTTCTGGACCAGCTACAGCGGCAGGATCCGCCGCGGCCCCCATGCCGGCCAGACCGTGCAGTTCCGCGCCCGCGGTCTCGCCGATTCGAGCGGCCGGCTGACCCATGTGCTCCTGGTCGGCGAAACCGGCGCCGAGCCGGGGCTGCCGCGCAGCCGGGACAGGTTGCCCGACACCCAGCGGCACCCCGTCACCGCCGCACCCGTGCCGGTCCTGTCCGCGGCCGGGTCCGACCGCACGCTGCTCCTCGATTCGGTCCTGCGCGGCGCCTCGGGCAGCGGTCTCCGCCACCGCGTCGAACGGCTCTGCGCGGTCGAGGAGGTGCTCTACGAAACCGCTGCGGAGGCGGGCGGGCTCACTTTCCAAGCGCTCCTCGGAACCCTCGTGCGGCGGTTTCGCCAGCGCGGCGGACTCAGCGGCGACCGGATCGAGTTCTGCGCCGATGAAACGTCGATCCCGCTCTTCGCGGCGCCCTCGGTGACCCTGGTCCTGCACGAGACGCTCTGGGTGCTCCTGTCCGAACCCGACCGCACCGCCGGGCGCGACACGATCCGCGTCGTGGTCTGGAGCGACAAGAGCGGCAGCTGGCGGCTGATCGCGCGCAGCATCGGCGACCGCCTGCAGCGGGAAGTCGCCCCGACGGGCGAACTCGCCGCGCTCATCGGCCATCTGGGCGGCGAGCCTCTGCCCGAAGGCTTCTCGGGCGCCGGTTTCGCGCTAACCTTCCCACCGTTCGGTACCCGCCCGATTCACTGACGTGAAAGCGGGTCCGAAAAAACCTTCGACCGCGTCAGCTTACCCGCGGAAGTGCTTGGAAAGCTTGAGCCCCTGGCCCTGGTAGTTCGACGCGATCCCGGCGCCGTAGAGCGTTTCCGGCCGTTCCGCCATCCGCTCGTAGACCAGCCTTCCGACGATCTGTCCGTGCTCCAGCACGAACGGCGCCTCGTGGCAGCGCACTTCCAGAACCCCGCGCGATCCGGCACCACCGGCCTCGGCCCAGCCGAAGCCCGGATCGAAGAAGCCCGCGTAGTGCACCCGGAACTCGCCCACCATCGCCATGTAGG
Source organism: Paracoccaceae bacterium (assembly GCA_050299695.1). Classification (GTDB taxonomy): domain Bacteria; phylum Pseudomonadota; class Alphaproteobacteria; order Rhodobacterales; family Rhodobacteraceae; genus Ovoidimarina. Next base: position 19,388 of record JBNKWI010000052.1, on the reverse strand, counting down.
GCGCCATCTCGGCGGCATGGTCGGGCGGAATCGTCACCGCCTCGCGGCTCACCAGGATGTAGAACGCGCCGGGATCCAGGATGATCCGCCCCGTGGTGGTCCGGACTTCCTCCCAGAACTCCGCCGGATCGTAGGCGCCGATCCGGTCGAGATCGATAACCCCGGCATGGGGTTTGGCGCGGTAGCCCACCAGGTCGCCTGTCCGGGGCTTCAGGTCGACGGAAAAGCCCAGGCCCTCCGAAATCACCGCCTCGCCGCTCACAAGGGGGCTCGCCGCGTGCAACGCCGCCAATGCCGCATCGTCCAGCATCGCTTCGCCCTCGCGAAACCGCACCTGGTTCAGCCGCATCCCCGGCCGCACCAGCACCGAGAAGGAGCGCGGACAGATCTCGGCATAGAGCGGCCCGGCATATCCCGGTCGGATCCGGTCGAATTCCGTCCCGCCATCGGTGATCAGCCGCGTCAGAAGGTCGAGCCGCCCGGTCGAGCTCTTGGCATTCGCCACCGCCTGCACGCCCCCGGGCAGCGCCAGTCGCTCCATCAAGGGCACTACGTAGACGCAGCCCTTCTCCAGCACCGCGCCAGCCGTCAGGTCGATCTCGTGCATGGTGAACTCGGCCAGCCGGTCGGCCACCCGGGCACCGCGCCCCGCGAGGAAACTCGCCCGCACCCGGTAGGCGCGGGTCCCCAGCCGCAGGTCGAGCGAGGCGGGCTGGATCTGCCCCTGGGCGAGCGGCAGGTCGGCCGCGATCGCGCCCGCTTCGGCCAGCGCTTCCAGCGCCTGGGACGGCAGAACTCCGGACATGGCGGCCCCCTTCAAGACAAAACGCCCGCGGTCAGAGGACCGGGGCGTTCGGTGTTGGTCGGGCTAGCAGGACTTGAACCTGCGACCTTCCGTCCCCCAGACGGACGCGCTACCAGGCTGCGCCATAGCCCGACGCCGCCCCTACTTACTGAAATTCCCGGCAGGGACAAGGGGCGAAACCGGCGAAATCAGGCGGAACGGTCGCGGACCGCCCGCAAGGCCGCCACCACCTGCTCGATCCGGATCGGATCGCGCACCAGCATCGACCGGTCGAGCAGCAGGAGCCGCGCCGCGGCACCCGGGGACGCGGCATGGGCATCGGACTCGTCCTCGGGATCGGTCTCGGGCACATCGGCGAGAAGCGGGGCGGGCGGGGCCGGTTCGGGCTCCGGCTCCGGCTCCGCTTCGGGATCCGGCGCCTCGTCGAACCCCTCGAACGTGGCCTGTTCCTGGCGCCGCACCGAACCGAACGAAACCACCGGCGCCGCGGGCTCCGCCACGGTCGCCTCCTCCGGCGCCGCGCTCTCCTCGGCCCAGGCTGCATCCGCCAGCTCTTCGGGCGCGAGCGGCACCTCCTCCGCCTCCTGCATCACCTCCGCGCGGCGGCCCGATGGCAGGAAGGGCAGGGACATCTCGTCCTCCGCCCGGTCCAGCGCCGCCGCCGGCATCTCGATACTGTTTTCGGCCTCGTGCTCGAGCGGCTGCGAATAGCCCTGGACGTGCTTCACGCCCTCTTCGCGCAACAGCTTCTGCACGCCGCGGATCGTCATGCCCTCGTCATGGAGCAGGCGCTTGATCCCCCCGATCAGCCGCATGTCCGCGGGCCGGTAATACCGCCGCCCGCCGGCGCGCTTCACCGGCTTGATCTGCGCGAATCGGCTCTCCCAGAATCGCAACACATGCGTGGGAATATCGAGCCATTCGGCAACTTCGGAGATCGTCCGGAACGCGTCCGGGGATTTGTCCATCGGCCTATCGCTTGTTGCCCGCCGCCACGCGATCCTTCATCAGATGCGACGGGCGGAAGGTCAGGACCCGCCGCGGATGGATCGGGACTTCCTCGCCGGTCTTCGGGTTGCGTCCGACCCGGGCGGCCTTGTCGCGGACGCTGAAGGTTCCGAAGGAAGAAATCTTGACTTGTTCGCCGGTTGCGAGCGCATCCGACATGTGCTGCAGCACGCTTTCCACAAGCTGGGCGCTCTCGTTTCGGGAAAGCCCGACGGCCCGGAAGACCGCCTCGCTCAGATCCATCCTCGTCAGAGTCTTCTCGCTCATCCCTCTGTCCCCTCCAGGCCGGTTTCGCCACCATAGGGCCGGGGATTTTTCCGAGTCAATATCAACCACTTGCCGGGCAGTCTTGAGAGGGCCTACCAGCGGATCACCACCGAGCCCCAGGCGAGGCCGCCGCCGATCGCCTCGGTGACGACAAGGTCGCCTTCCTTGATCTGGCCGCGCGCCTTGCCGACAGACAGGGCAAGGGGAATCGAGGCGGCCGAGGTGTTGCCGTGATCCTGCACCGTCACCACCACGCGCTCCATCGGCACGCCCATCTTCTGCGCGGTGGCCTTGATGATCCTCAGATTGGCCTGGTGCGGCACGATCCAGTCCACGTCCTCGCCGGAAAGCCCGATCTTCCCGAGCGCGGTATGCGCGGTTTCCGCGAGCTTCTCGACCGCATGGCGGAACACCTCGCGCCCCTCCATCCGCAGATGCCCGGTGGTGCCGGTCGAGACGCCGCCATCGACATAGAGGATATCGCGATGCCGCCCGTCCGAGTGGAGATCCACCGAAAGGATGCCGCGATCGGCATTGGTCCCGTTGCCCTCCGCGGCCTCCAGCACCACGGCGCCTGCGCCGTCGCCGAACAGGACGCAGGTCGCCCGGTCGGTCCAGTCGAGGATCCGGCTGAAGGTCTCGGCGCCGATCACCACGACTCGCCGCGCCTGGCCCGAGACGATCATCGCGTTGGCGTTCGACAGCGCGAAGACGAAACCCGCGCAGACCGCCTGCACGTCGAAAGCGAAGCCCTGCTCCATCCCCAGCGCGTCCTGCACCATGGTCGCGGCCGAGGGGAAGGTCAGGTCGGCGGTGGAAGTGGCGACGATCACGGCGTCGATCTCGGCCGCCGTCAGCCCGGCCATGTCGAGCGCCGCGCGTGTGGCCTTCGCGGCCATCTGCGACGTGGTTTCGCCCTCCGCGGCGAAGTGCCGGCGCTCGATCCCCGAGCGCGAGCGGATCCATTCATCCGACGTGTCGATGGACTTTTCGAATTCGGCGTTCGGAACTACCCGCTCGGGGAGGTAGTGTCCCACTCCCCGCACAACGGCGCGCGTTGTCATTGTTTTTGTCCGCTCTCATCCTCTGCGTGGAGCGCATCTTGGCTTGCCGCCGGAACCGATGCAACCCGCGCCGCGAGGCGCTCGGCGAAGCGTGACTTCGCGAGCGTGGACGCGAGCTTGATCGCCGCGGCGACGCCGGTGGCGTCCGCCGAGCCGTGCGATTTGACCACGGTGCCGTTGAGGCCGAGGAACACGCCGCCATTCACCCGGCGCGGGTCGATCCGCTTCGACAGGCGGCGCAGCGAGGTGATCGCCAGGAGCGCCGCGATCCGGGAGAGCGGCGTCGCGCTGAACGCCTCGCGCAGGAAGTCGCGAATGAGCGAGGCGGTGCCCTCGCCGGTCTTGAGCGCGATGTTCCCGGTGAACCCGTCGGTGACGATCACGTCGACCCGGTCCGAGGGAATATCCCCGCCCTCGACGAAGCCCACGAAGTCGAACCCGGCATTGGGCGCCATCTCGGCGACCATGTCATGAGCTTCCTTGAGCTCGGCCCGGCCCTTGTGCTCCTCGGTCCCCAGGTTGAGGATCCCCACCCGCGGGTGCTCCAGCCCGAGCCCGTTCCTCGCGTAGGACATCCCCATCAGCGCGTATTGCACCAGGTCACGGGCATCCGCCTTGATGTCGGCGCCTACGTCGAGCATCACGTTGAACCCGCCGGGGTTCCGCGACGGCCAGAGACAGGCGATCGCCGGGCGGCTCACGCCCTCGATCTTCCTCAGCCGCATCACCGACAGGAGCATCAGCGCGCCGGTATTGCCGCAAGAGACGCAGGCCTGCGCCTCGCCGGTCTTCACCGCCTCCAGCGCCGACCACATCGAGGTGTCCTGGCCGCGCTTCAGGACGTCGCGCGGCTTCTCGTCCATCCGGACGGTGCCCGGCACGTCGCGGATCTCGCAGATCCCGCCCAGCCGCCGGCGCTCGACAAGCGGCGCCAGCACCTGCCTGGCGCCATGCAGGATGAAGCGGATGTCGGGATTCTTGGCGGCGGACTTGGCAAGGCCGGCAACCACGGCTGCCGGCCCCTTGTCGCCGCCCATGGCGTCGACCGAAATCACGATCTTTCCGGCTTCAGGCGCTCTCGTGTCTGGCATGGGCGCCTCGAGCCCTCGATCGGGCGGCGCTTACGCCGCGTCTTCGTCGTCGAGGTCGATCTCGTCGGCCTGCGCCACGATCTCGCGGTCGTCATAGTGGCCGCAGGCGCCGCAGACGTGATGCGGGCGCTTCAGCTCGCCACAGTTCGGGCATTCGGCGGGGTTGCCGGCAACGAGCGAATCGTGCGCGCGGCGCATGTTGCGGCGCGAGCGGGTGACGCGGTTCTGCGGGACGGCCATGTCTCAACCTCGGATCTCGTGGGGGGCCATCCCCCCTGGTTCACGTGTTCACGGGCCTGATACGCCACCGCGTGGCCCGAGTGCAATCTCTCATTCGGAGCGAGGCGCGGAACATACTGCGATTCCACACGCACGCAAGGCTTTTCTCCGGCAAGTGTTGCAGGATCGGGGCAGGGGGGCCGGCCGCCGATTCTGGCCCCTTATTCCTCGTCGCCGCCGAGCTTGTCCTTCAAGGCGGCGAGCCCCGCAAACGGCTTCGCCTCCTCGTCCGACATCGGCGCCACGCCCGGCTCCGCGAACCGGGTCTCCTCCAGCGCGGCGCCCTCGGCGCGCGGATAGGCCGGTACCGCCAGGGCCAGCGCCTCGGCCAGCACCGCTTCTAGGTCGATCGCCTCCGGCAAGGCCTCCGCCGCCTCGTCCTCGGGCATCTCCGCCTCGCCCGCCTGGACTGGTGGGGGATCGGCCAGGTAGTGCCGCTCCACCGCTTCCTCCACCCGCGTCGTCACCGGCATCAGCGTCACCACGCAGGGCTGCACCATGGTCGCGCCCAGCTCCGCCACCAGCCGCCAATCGCCGCGGCCCACGGGTTCGAGCCGCCCCTCGAACCGCACCTTCCTGAGCGCATTCAGCCTCAGTTCGGCCGCCAGCGCGCCCAGCGTGACCGGATCCGGCACCAAGGAAAAGGGCAGGGCGCGCCCCGCCGGAAGGTCTGCCACGCGGATCCTCGTCGGGCTGTCGCTCTTCGCCATCGGGTGTTCCATTCTTGAACCGCCAAGGCGCGGTGCTATAAGCCGAACACCGAAGCGTGCGATTGGCAAGGGGTGAGAATGGCAAAGGCGATCTGGCTGCGGCTGGCCCCGGCGCTCCTCTGCCTCCTCGTCGCGGGCTGCTCGGCGACCTACCGGAACCACGGCTACATCCCGCCCGAAGAGGATCTCGCCAATATCCTCCCCGGCGTCGATACCCGCGAAACCGTCGCCTCGTCCGTCGGCCGCCCCGGCGTCTCCGGCATCACCGACAGCTCGGGCTGGTACTATGTCCGGTCGCGCTTCCGCACCTTCGCCTACCAGGCGCCCGAAGAGATCGACCGCCAGGTGCTGGCGATCAGCTTCAGCCCCTCGGGCGTGGTGACGAATATCGAGCTCTTCGGCCTCGAACGCGGTCGCATCGTCCCGCTCTCGCGACGGGTGACCACCGAGAACACCAAGGGCGTCGGCTTCCTGCGTCAGGCCTTCGGCAACCTCGGCCGCTTCGATGCCGGCAGCCTCCTCGGCGAGGGCAGTGGGAACTGACGCGCACCCGGAACATCTTCCGGGTCGGAACTTGTCAAATTCCGCCGCCGCCCCGCCGTGGTGCGGTTTCCCGAAAAGCCCGCTCTGCGCTATACTGTGCCCGCGGTGCAATCCGGGGGGACCCGCCATGACCTTCACGCAACCACGGCCGGAACCCGGCCGGATCTATCTCACCGAGGGCGGTTTCGAGACCGAACTCATGTATCTCCACGGTTTCGAGCTACCCTGTTTCGCGGCCTTCACGCTTCTCGACACGCCCGAGGGCACCGCGGCGCTCCGGGCGCTCTACGAGCGCACCTGCGACGTCGCGGCGGAGGAGGGGGTCGGCGTCCTCCTCGGCTGGCTCAACTACCGCGCCAGCCCCGACTGGGGCGCGCAGCTCGGCCTCTCGCCCGAAGGCCTGCGCGCGGCGACGCTGCGCTCGATCGACTTCATGGAGGAGATCCGCCGCGCCTATGAGGGCTATATCCCCGATTTCCTGATCAGCGAGGGGATCGGCCCGCGCGGCGACGCCTACGGCACCGGGGGCGACATCACCGAGGCCGAGGCGGAAGACTATCACAGCACCCAGCTCGAGACCGTGCGCGGCTCGGCGGCCGATGTGGTCTGGGCGGCGACCCAGAACAACATCCCCGAAGTGGTGGGCATGGCCCGTGCCGCCAAGGCGCTCGGCATGCAGATCGCCATCTCCTGGAGCCTCGACTCCGAGAGCCGCCTGAGTTCCGGACCGACCGTGCAGGAGGCCGTCGAAACCGTGGACGCCGCCGTGCCCGGCGCCGTGGCCTGGCATTCGCTCAACTGCTCGCACCCGCATGAATTCGAACCCGCGCTCGCGCCCGGCGCCTGGACCGACCGGCTCCGCGCGATCCGCCCCAACGCGGCGGCGATGGACAAGCTCGCGCTCTGCAAGCTCGGCCATCTCGAAGACGGCGACCCCGTGGAGCTCGGCCGCCAGATGGGCGCCATCGCGCGGCGCTTTCCGCAACTCGACATCTGGGGCGGCTGCTGCGGCACCGACCACCGCCACCTCGCCGAGATCGTCCGCAACGTGAAGGCGGTGCGCGCCGAGATGGCGGAGCCGGCCTGACCGACGTCAGACCCCCATCAGCGCGGGATCGAACGGATAGCGCGAGAGGTTTTCGTAGCCCGTTTCCGTGATCACCACCTGGTCCTCGAGCTTGATCGAGAAATCCCCGCCCTCGGGGCTCACCAGCGCCTCGACGCACAAGGTCATTCCCGGCTCCAGCGGATAGTCGAACGCCCCCTCCACCGCATGATCGGGATAGGCGACCAGCGGCCACTCGTCGCACAGCCCGACCCCATGCATCAGGCAGCCGTATTTCTGCCGCTGGAATTCCGGCCGCAGCACATGGCAGCCCGCGCTCAGCTCCGGGATGGTCACGCCCGGCCGCAGCATCTCCATGTTGGTCGCGACATGCTCATGGGCGTGCCGCATCGCGTCCACCCTGTCCGGCCGCGGCCGGTCCGGACCGATCCACCAGGTCCGGCTCATGTCGCAGCAGATCCCGTAGGCGCCGATCAGGTCGGTGTCGAAGGCGACGATCTCGTTCGGCTGCACCTCGCGCGGCCCGCATTCCTGGAACCACGGGTTGGTCCGCGGCCCCGAGGTCAACAGCCGCGTCTCGATCCACTCGCCGCCGCGCCGGATGTTCTCGGCATGGAGCACCGCCCAGATGTCGTTCTCGGTGACGCCGCCCCGCGGCACCGCCTCGCGCGCATAAGCCTCCATCGCCGCCATCGCCGTCTCGCAGGCATGGACCGCACAGCGCATCGCCAGGATCTCGTCCGGCCCCTTCACCGCGCGCGCTTTCTCGGTAACCTCCTCGCCCTCGGCGATCTCGAACCCCGCCGCCACCAGCGCCCAATGGGCGTGCAGCATCGGCTTGTCGACCGCGAGCCGCTTCAGCCCCGGCGCATGTTCCGCCAAGAGCGCCGCCACCTCGCCCGCGAAAGCCGCCGCGGCCGCATCCACCCGGTCGCCCCGGTCGAAATAGAACAGGTCCGCGCCCGACCGCACCTCCTTCACCAGCGGATTGAACGCGGTCAGGAACGGCGCGTTCGCGTAGTCCCAGATCACCATGTGCCCGTCTGCGCAGAGCAGCACCGCGCGGAACGGGTTATGCGCGTTCCAGAGCTGCGTATTGGTCGAGTCGGTCGCGTAGCGGACGTTCAGGGGATCGAACATCAGGAGCCCCGCCAGGTCGCGCGCAACCACCGCCTTGACCAGCCGCTCCCAGCGATAAAGCCGCATCGCCGCAAGGTCCGGCGCCGCCAGCCCCGCCGCCTCCCATTCCCGACGTGCGAGCGCAGTCGGCCCGATCTCGATCCGGTCGGCCTCGTTCGGCGTTCCGTCCGCCAGACGGTCTCCCCGCGTCGGATCGATCTTGCGCCGGTCACTGTAGTGATCCCGCATGGCGGCCCTCCTGTTTTGCCACCATCAGTGCCTCAGCCGCGCGCGCCGTCCTCTCCGAAAGCGAACAAGTCGGTCGCTTTCGGCGCATTGCGTGAGCTACCCCGGATCCCGCCGTAGGCAGAGGATCAAACCGGGACGTAGCGCGGGCAAGGCCGGGCTTGCGGCATCCGGCGGGAGACGACCGCATAAATATGAGAGATCACTTGCCCATCTCGGGTCCCGGAAAATGCGCAAATTCCGACTGCGCGACCTCGCGGCCACGCGCATGGTCGACCATCCTGCGCTGCCGCCCGCCGAGAAGGGACCGCGCCGCCCCCGGGCTGGCCAACCCCCGCCCGAAACGAAAGGCTCACCCCTCCGGCTCGAACTCCAGCGCCACCCCGTTGATGCAGTAGCGCAGCCCCGTGGGTTGCGGCCCGTCGGGGAAGACATGACCCAGATGCGCGTCGCAGCGGTTGCAATGCACTTCGGTGCGCCGCATCCACAGTGTCCGGTCCTCGCTCTCGCCGACCATCTCGGGGTCGAGCGGCTGGAAGAACGACGGCCAGCCGGTGCCCGACTCGAACTTGTGCGCCTGGTCGAACAGGGGCGCGCCGCAGCAGGTGCAGGTGAAGGTGCCGGGCGCCTTCGGGAAGTTGTCGTGGGTGCCGGCGCGTTCCGTGCCGTGCCGCCGCGTGACCTTGTAGGCGAGGTCCGACAGCTGCGCCTTCCACTCCGCCTCCGATTTCACCACCTTGTCCATCGTTCCTCCGTCGCTCTGGTGTCGCCCCGGCGTCATACTTGTATGCGATGCGCGCCCGGACGATATTTAACCCGGGCTGCGGCCCCCGCAATCGGATCGGAGCCGGAATCGCATGATCAGGCTGTCACGTTCGCGCTATCGCGCCCGCTTCGCCGAGACCGGGGAGGATCTGCTCGCCGCCCAGGCGCTGCGGCACCGGGCCTTCATCGAAGGGGGCGGCGCCGCGCCACGCGCGGAGGGCCGTGACGCCGACGGGTTCGACCCGCTCTGCCGTCACGTGCTGATCGAGGAGAAACGCACGGGGACACTGGTGGCCTGTTTCCGGATCCTGCCCATGGCCGACGGCAGCGCCATCGGCGGCAGCTATTCGGCGCAGTATTACGAGCTCTCGGGCCTGGCCGCCTATCCCGGAAGGATGGTCGAGATGGGCCGGTTCTGCGTGGCTCCCGGTCTCGTCGATCCCGACATCCTGCGCACCGCCTGGGCCGCGATGACCGCCTATGTCGATGCGGAGGGCGTCGCGCTGATCTTCGGCTGTTCCTCGTTCCGCGGTACCGACGCGGCGGCCTATCTCGACGCCTTCGCCATGCTGAAGGACCGCCATCTCGCGCCGAAGCGCTGGCTCCCCAAGGTCAAGGCGCCCGACGTGTTCCGCTTCGCCCGCCGCCTCCGCCGCAAGCCGGATGCGAAACGCGCCATGCTCACCATGCCGCCCTTGCTCCGCAGCTACCTCGCCATGGGCGGCTGGGTCTCCGACCACGCGGTGATCGACCGCGACCTCGGCACGCTCCACGTCTTCACCGGCCTCGAGATCGCCGCGATCCCCCCGGCGCGGGCACGCCTGATGCGGAGCGTGTTGGGCTGACACCCTGAGAGCCGCCTTCTCCCGGTTGTCCCCGCCCGAACAGCGCCGAAGGCGCCGGGCGAGCGCCTGCCCGTCCCGGCGGGCTGTCACCATAGAGCGCCTCGCTCAACCGTTGCTGCGCCATCCCACGGGCAGGCGCTCGCCCGGCGTCGCTCTCAATCCGTCGGCGCCGGCACCGCGCCCGGCATGTCGAACAGCGCGCCCAGATCGCAATGCACCGCCGCCGCCGCGTTCCGGGGCAGGTCGTCCAGGCTCTTGTCCAGCCCCACATCGCGCCAGGGCGAGGTCGCCTGCCAGCGCTCGATGAACCCCCGGCTGCAGCTCCGGTACGCCACCCCCGCCCGCGCCGCCACCACGCGCATCTCGTATTCGTAGCGCCCCTCGACCCCGTCGGTGTCGATCAGGATTACCACCGGCGCCTTGCCGGTCAGCTCGGCGGCGAACAGCGCCTGGTGCAGGCTGTCGCGGCTGCCGCTGGACGTATCGAGCCCCACCTCGATCACATGCGTCGGCGTCTCGCAGTCGATCCGCACCGCCCGCGCCACGCCCAGATTGACGAACTCGTGCCGCACCTCCGTGGCGCCGCCGCCCAGAAGCCCGCACAACAGCGCCGTGATGACGACTTCGCCCATGATCCACCCTCGCCCGACGCTAGGCCAGGCCCGGCGCCCCGTCCACCGCTTCCGGCGCTTGACGCTCGCCCGGCCCCGCGATAGCGCGCCGCCATGGCCGCTCCGCTCCTCCAGCTCTCCGACATCGCCCTCACCTTCGGCGGCGATCCCCTGTTCGCCGGGCTCGACCTCACCGTCCAGCCAGGCGACCGGCTTGCCCTCGTCGGCCGCAACGGCTCGGGCAAATCCACCCTGATGAAACTCATGGCCGGCCTCGTCGCCCCCGATTCCGGCGCCGTCACGCTGCCCCAGGGGGTCCGCGTCGGCTATATGGAACAGGATCCGGACCTCTCCGCCTTCCCGACCCTCGGCGCCTTCGCCGCGAGCGCGCTCGACCCGGGCGAGGAGTACCGCGTCGCGGCCGCCGCCGACGGGCTCGGCTTCGACCCGGACACCCCCACCGCCACCGCCTCGGGCGGCGAACGCCGCCGCGCCGCGCTCGCCAAGCTCATGGCGGAAGCCCCCGAACTCATGCTCCTCGACGAGCCCACCAACCATCTCGACATCGGCGCCGTCCTCTGGCTCGAGGAAACCCTCCGCGCCACCCGCGCAGCCATGGTGCTGATCTCCCACGACCGCGCCTTCCTCCGGGCGCTCGCCAAGGGCACGCTCTGGCTCGACCGCGGCACGCTGCGCCGCCAGGACAAGGGCTACGACGCCTTCGAAGCCTGGCGCGACAAGATCTGGGACGAGGAGGACACCGCCCGCCACAAGCTCGACCGCAAGATCAAGGCCGAGGCCCGCTGGGCCGTCGAGGGCATCTCCGCCCGCCGTACCCGCAACCAGGGCCGCCTCCGCGCGCTGCAATCCCTCCGGGAAGAACGCCGCGACATGATCGCGCGCGCCGGCACCGCCGCCATGGCGCTGGATGCCGGAAAGAAAAGCGGCCGCCTCGTCTCGGAACTCACGGACGTCTCGAAAAGCTTCGACGGCAAGCCGATCCTCCGCGACGTCTCGCTCCGCCTCATGCGCGGCGACCGGCTCGCGCTTGTCGGCCCGAACGGCGCGGGCAAGACCACGCTCCTCAAGATCCTCACCGGCGATCTCGCCCCGGACACGGGCACGGTCCGCCTCGGCACCGGCCTCGAGACCGCGCTCTTCGACCAGTCCCGCGCCGCCTTGGACCCCGACATGTCGCTCTGGGACAGCCTCACCGGCTCGCCCGAGATGCGCGTCTCCGGCCGCGCCGACCAGGTGATGGTCCGCGGCCAGCCGCAGCACGTGGTGGGCTACCTTAAGGACTTCCTGTTCTCCGAGGCCCAGGCCCGCGCCCCGGTCCGCTCGCTCTCGGGCGGCGAGAAGGCCCGCCTTCTCCTCGCCCGGCTGATGGCGCAGCCCTCGAACCTCCTCGTCTTGGACGAACCGACGAACGATCTCGACATCGAGACGCTCGACCTCCTGCAGGAGCTGATCGGCGACTATGACGGTACGGTGATCGTGGTCAGCCACGACCGGGATTTCCTCGACCGCGTGGCCACCGCCACCGTGGCGCTCGAAGGCGACGGCCGCGCGGTGCTCTATGCCGGCGGCTGGTCGGACTACCGGGCGCAGCGGGGCGAGGGGGCGGCGAAACCCGCCGCCGCGTCCGCGAAGAAGCCCGCCCCGGCGCCCGCGCCAAAGCCGCAGGCGAAACCCCGCGCCGAGGGGCTCAGCTTCACCGAGGCGCACCGGCTCAAGGAACTCCCCGCCCAGATCGCCCGGCTTGAGGCCGAGATCGGCAAGCTGAGCGATCTTCTCGCGGACGCCGACCTCTTCACCCGCGAACCGGCGAAGTTCCGGAAGGCCACCGAGGCGCTCGCTTCCCGGCAGGAGGCGCTCTCCGCCGCAGAGGAGGAATGGCTGGTGCTCGAGGAGAAGTCGGAAGCGGCGCGATAGGAGCCGCAGCTTTCCGCTCGACTCTTGGCCCGGGCGACCAGCCCGGGCCGCGCCCGACCCTCCCGCCGGGAGGGCGCATGGCGATGTCGCACGCCGCACAGAACGAGTCCGGTGCTTTCGGGATAAACTGCTGACCACAGGCGTTTCGAAAGCGCCCTCCCAGGCTCGGGCGCGGCCCTCCTCTCCCAAGGCATCCCGCACGAGCATGATTCGGTTCAGAACCGATCAATGCGGCGACCGCGCCGGACCCATCCAAACCCCGCCCAGACACCCCGCACAGCCTGTGTACAGGTTGTGCACGTCCTGTGTACGGGTTGTGCCCCCGGATTCTTGCCGCGGCGCGCCGCTCGGAGTAGGCAACCTCCATGGTAAAAAAACCAACGAGCGGCCGCGGCCAGCGCGATCTGAAGGTTAAGGTCAAGTCCGCGCGGGGGCGCAAGCTCTCGTCAACCCGATGGCTCGAGCGGCAGCTGAACGATCCCTACGTCAAGCGCGCCAAGGCCGACGGCTACCGGGGCAGGGCGGCCTACAAGATTCTCGAGCTCGACGACAAGTTCCGCTTCCTTGTGCCCGGCGCGCGGGTGGTCGATCTCGGCTGCGCCCCCGGCGGCTGGTGCCAGGTCGCGGTCAGCCGCGTGAACGCGCTCGGCGAGAAATCCGGCAAGGCGGTCGGCCGCGTGCTCGGTGTCGATCTCCAGGAGGTCGAGCCCATCGCCGGCGCCGAAATCCACCAGCTCGATTTCCTCGCCGAAGGCGCCGACGATCTGGTCAAAGGCTGGCTCGGCGGGCCCGCCGACGTGGTGATGTCCGACATGGCCGCGGCCTCCTCCGGCCACAAGCAGACTGACCACCTGCGCATCGTCGCCTTGTGCGAGGCGGCGGCGGAACTGGCCTTCGACGTGCTCGAACCCGGCGGCACCTTCGTCGCCAAGGTGCTGGCGGGCGGCGCCGAGGCCAGCCTCCAGACCTTGCTCAAGCAGCGCTTCGAGAGCGTCGCCAATGTAAAGCCGCCCGCGTCGCGTGCCGACAGTTCCGAGAAATTCGTTGTGGCGCGGGGCTTTCGCGGCCCGTCTTGATGTCGGGCGCGCGCCGGAACCGGACAATTCGCGGCACTATCTCGCGCGCCCCGGATCTGGCGGCTTGACGCAGCGGACTCCTGCCTGAAACAGTGGGGAGGACCACGGCGCGTCCGGACCGGCCTGAGGGCGACGGATCTGGGGCTCTAGAAGCCGGAACGCCCGGTCGGGCAGAGGACATGCAGGCCTGCGCCTCCCCGGGGGGAGGAGGCGGTCTGGCGAGACCTTGCATCGGGCAGCGGCATCAGCGCGCGGCGATGGGAGGACCAGCCATGAGAGTTTTCACCGTTCTGGGACCGTCGGGGTCCGGAAAGACGACCCTGGTAGAAGCATTGGCGGGCCTCGACGGTCCCGGGAGCGGGGCGAGTGCCCAGGTCGGCGGCGTCGGGGTCCGGAGTTTCACCTATCTGGGCGAGGAGTGGACGGCGCTCGAAGTGCCGGGCGGCGCCGACACGCTGGCGCTCGCGGGCCCTGCGCTCGCCATGAGCGACGCCGCCGTGATCTGCGTGCCCGCCGACGAGGACGCCGCGGTGCTTGCCGCGCCCTATCTCCGGCTGATCGAGGAGGCGGGCATCCCCTGCGACCTCTTCATTAACCGCGTCGACGCCATGACCGGCCGGGTGCGTGACATCGTTGCCGCACTCCAGGCCTATTGCAGCCACCACATCGTCCTCCGCCAGGTCCCGATCCGCGACGGCACCACCATCACCGGCGCCGTAGACCTCATCTCCGAACGCGCCTGGCAATACCGCGAAGCCGCGCCCTCCGCGCTGATTGAGCTGCCGGCGGAGATGGCGGGGCGGGAGCGGGAGGCGCGGTCGGAGCTATTGGAATCCTTGGCGGATTTCGACGATCACCTGCTCGAGCAACTGATCGAGGACCAGACGCCGATGACCGACGAAATCTTCGTGGTCGCGGCCAAGGTGCTCCAGCATTCCGACCTCGTCTCCGCCTTCCTCGGTGCGGCCAGCCATGGCAACGGCGTTACCCGGCTGATGAAATCTCTCCGCCACGAGGCTCCGGGCGCCGACACGCTCGCCGAACGGCTCGGCGCCGATCCCGGAACCCTCGCCATCTCCGGCCCCGCCGACATCCGCAAGCATCTCGGCAAGGTGGTCCTCCTCCGCGCCCTCGGCGCCGGGCTCTCCACCGCCACACCGCTGGGCGGAGAAACCCTCGGCGCGCTGACCGGCATCGACGGCAAAACCCCAGTGAAATCCGTGGAGCCGGGCAGTGTCGGCCTCGCTGCGAAATCCGATCACCTGATGCCCGCCCGTGCCTGGACCGCGACCGGCTCCGCAGAGCTCCCGCCTTGGACCGCGGCGCGCCCGCCGATGGTGCGGCAGATCATCCGCGCCGCGAACGACCGCGACGACGTGCGGCTCTCCACCGCGCTCGGCAAGCTCCAGGGCATCGACCACGGCCTCACCGTCGAACAGGACGAGACCAGCGGCAACGCGATCCTGGCCGCCCAAGGGCCGCTCCACGCCCGGCAGGTGGTCCAGCGCCTCACCGATGATTTCGGCATCGAGACGACCCAGGCCCCGGTGCCGCCCGCCTTCCGCGAGACCGTCACCCGGTCGATCGACCACCACCACCGCCACCGCAAACAATCGGGCGGGGCAGGGCAGTTCGCCGACGTGGTGATCTCGCTCGGCCCCGAACCGCGCGGCGCCGGGTTCCGCTTCGAGGAAGTGGTCAAGGGCGGTGCAGTGCCCCGGAACTACATCCCCTCGGTCGAAGCCGGGGCGGTGGACGGCCTGGCGGAGGGGCCGAACGGTTTCCCGGTGGTCGATGTCTGCGTGACGCTGAAGGACGGGAAGCACCACGCGGTCGATTCGTCCGACTACGCGTTCCGCACCGCCGGCCGGAACGCGGTGAAGGAGGCGCTGCAGCAGATCGGCACCATCGTGCTCCAGCCAATTCTCAAGATCGAGATCCACGTGCCCTCGCTCTTCGCCGGTGGGCTGGTGCCCACGGTGAGCGGCCATCGCGGTCAGGTCCTCGGTTTCGAGGCCCATCCGACCGCGGCGGGCTGGGATGTGTTCTCCGCGCTGATCCCTGCGGCGGCCCTTGATGAGCTCCTCCGCGCGCTCGGTGGCGGCACGCGAGGCACAGCCTGGCTTTCGGCTGAGTTCGACCATTTCGAGGAGGCCGGCAGCAAGGACATTCTCCGCGCCGAGGAGAGCGCCGCGGCGGTGGGGTGACGCGAAGAACCTGGCCCACCCGTGCCGTCTGCCACAATTGGGCGGCACGGGTTTCGCTTTCAACGACAGTGAGATTCCGTCACAAATATTGAACCGAAACCGCGCCCGTTTCGACCCTGGGTTCGACGGGGTTTCTTGACGATTGTGACGGTTCCATGTCATTTTCATGACGTGTGGGATGGTTTCGGGGTGCTGCGGTGTCGGTTCGGTTTCCTGGGGTCTGTGTGCGCGATCTGACCCCGTCGTGGGTCCACGTTCTGGCGCTTATGGCCGCTCTCGGGGCGGCGTATGTGGTCATGATCGACTTCCCGGTTCAGTACATTCATGTCGTCGGCGAAGACCGTTTCGGCGAGTACGCAACGGCCGCCGCCTATGCCGCGTCGTCGGTGCTGTTCTTCTTCGGCGCGCTGAAAAGCCGGGGAATGATCCGGGTCAGCGGCTTTGTCCTTGCAGCGATCTGCTACTTGATCGGCGGCGAGGAAGTGTCGTGGGGGCAGCGGATCCTGCACGTTCGGACCCCGGAATTCCTCATGGAAATCAACCACCAGGGGGAAACGACGATCCACAATATCGGCGCCCTGCAATACACGCCCTTTCACATGATCGCCGGGATCGGGATGCTCGTCCTGGCCCTAGCGGCGCTGTTTCCGCGGCTCCTGGGGCCGCTCGCCAATTTGGGGCCCGTCCCGTCGCGGCCGCTTTGGATGGTGTTCGTCATTGCGAGCGCCGTGCTCATCCTGCGGCCGATGCCGAAGGGCGACGAAGTGGCCGAGTTGCTCCTTAGCCTCGCGATCCTGGGCTGGTCGGCCGATCTCTTCGCCACGGTCTACCGGCGCCGAGACACGGGGATCTTCATCGGTGCACTGGCGCTGGTGGCGCTGGTCTCGGCCGGGCTCGACATGCGGTTTTCGCGTCAGGACGTCTGGCGCTACACGACGCTCGCGCTGCGCGACTATCCCGCGGCGGGCCTCTATGCCCAGTCCCACGAGATCCTCGATTATCTCGAGGCACAGGGGCTGACTGAGAGCGACCTCGACGCGGAGCGCGAGGAGCTGCGCCTGGCGGCCATGCACAACGCCGACTAGCGTCTCGGCCGTCGCCAATCTCGACACGCGAAACATGCGCGGCGCGTAAGCCGTCAACGGCCCCGCTGCACGGAATGCGACCGAAGGAAAGTGGCGGAGAGACAGGGATTCGAACCCTGGGTGGACTTGCGCCCACAACGGTTTTCGAGACCGCCCCGTTCGACCACTCCGGCACCTCTCCGCGAAGGGTCGGGCGCGATGTAGGGGATCGGCGCATCCCTTGCAACCACTTTCGTCGTGCCCGGTCCGGCCGCACGCCGCGGCCCTTGGAAACCGAGCTAGGGAAGGGTAGATTCGGTCAGATACGACACGAAGGAAGTTTGATGCGCCCGCTTTTCCTGGCCACCATCCTCGGCCTTGCCGTCCAGCCGGCCGGTGCCGCAACCCGTGAGGAGACCGAGGCGCTGGCCGCCGCGCTGGGGCTGCCGCAGATAATCGAAGTGATGCGCGCCGAAGGGCTCGACTACGGCGCCGGGATGGAAGACCAGATGTTCCCGGGCAAGGGCGGTCCGGCCTGGCGCGCCAGCGTCGACACGATCTACGACCCGGCGATGATGCAGGCGACCGTGGTGAACGCGATGGTCGACGGGCTGGCCGAGACCGAGATCGGCGACCTCCTCGCATTCTTCTCCTCGGAGCGCGGCCGCGAAATCATCGCCTACGAGGTGAGCGCGCGCGCCGCGCTGATGGATTCCGACATCGAGGAGGCCGCCCGACAACGCTTTCTCGAGATCCGCGCCGAGGATCCCGACGCGCTCGGCCTGATCGAGCGCTTCGTCGAGGTGAACGATCTCGTGGATTCGAACGTCATGGGCGCGATGAACTCGAACTACGCCTTCTACCAGGGCCTGATGGCGGGTGGCGCCTTCGACGGTTCGCTGACCGACAGCGACGTCGTGGCAGATGTCTGGGCGCAGGAAGACGAGATCCGGTCCGAGACCGATCTCTGGGTGCATTCCTATCTGGCGATGGCCTACCAGCCGCTCGCCGACGCGGATCTCGAGGCCTATATCGCGATCAGCGAGACCCCGGCCGGGCAGGCGCTCAACCGCGCGCTCTTCGAGGGGTTCGACGAGATGTACGTCGCGATCAGCCGCGCGCTCGGCGTCTCGGCGGCCGGTTTCATGGCCGGCGAGGATATCTGATCCCCGCCGCTTGCGCGTTCGGAAAGTTGGTGGGCGACCCTGGAATCGAACCAGGCGTGAGTCGCCTCGAGGGAGTTACAGTCCCCTGCCACACCTTGCGGCCTGTCGCCCACGGAGGCGCTGGATAGACGTCGCCCGAATGCCCGTCAACTGCAAATTCCGCTTTCGGCTTGCGGAGGATAGGGCGCCCTGCGCAAGGTGCCGCGCGGAACGGAGCGGGTCGATGAAAAAGCCGAAATGGGTGATCGAAAAGGAGCAGGGGCGGCGCAAGGCGGCGGCCGAGACGGTGTGGCTGTTCGGGCTCCACGCGGTGCGCGATGCGCTGGCCAATCCGCGGCGCGAGAAGCTCCGCCTGGTAGTCACTCAGAACGCGCTCGACCGGCTGGGCGAGGTGGTGGGGGCGGCCGGGATCGCGCCCGAAATCGCCGATCCGCGCAGATTTCCGGTGCCGCTCGATCCGGGTTCGGTGCATCAAGGCGCCGCGCTCGAGGTGAAGCCGCTCGCCTGGGGGCCGCTGCAGGAAGTTGTGATGCGCGAGCGCGCGGCACCGCTGGTGGTCTGTCTCGACCGGGTGACGGACCCGCATAACGTGGGCGCGATCCTGCGCTCGGCCGAGGTGTTCGGCGCCGCCGCGCTCGTCGCCCCCGCGCGCCATTCGGCGCCGGAGACCGGGGCGCTGGCGAAATCCGCCTCGGGCGCGTTGGAGCGCCAGCCCTATCTCCGGGTCGCGAATCTCTCCCGGGCGATGGAAGAGTTGAGGGGCATGGGATTCAGGCTCCTCGGTCTTGCCGGGGAGGCGGAGGAGACGCTGGAGCAGGGCCTCACGGCGGCCGGGCTCGGGCCGCTCGCCCTGGTGCTCGGCGCGGAGGGGCCGGGGCTCCGGGACAAGACGCGAACCACCTGCGACCGGTTGGTGCGGATCGACCCCGCGGGCGGATTCGGCTCGCTCAACGTCTCGAACGCCGCGGCTGTGGCGCTCTACGCGGCCGGGCGGCGCTGACGAGTTTGCACCTATCGACGCGGCTTCGGGCGTTCCCGGTGGAGAGACCTGTGGATAACTCCGCCGTTTCAACAAGATGAACGGCGCGTTTACCAGCCGTTCACGAATTCGAAAGAAGCTCTTTTCTAGGCGTTCCGAACGCCTAGATGTACCTCGTGGATGCGCATTCGGAACTTGCGTATCCCACTTCACTGTCCCTCGTTCCGTGACTCGCGCCCGGGCTTCGCTTCGGGCGCGTTTTTTGTCGGAAATCCGTGAAAAATCAGCCGCGCGACGCCTTCTCGGCGACCCCAGAAACTCCCTCGCGGCGTTCAAGCTCTTCCAGCACGTCGGCCAGGGTCACGTCGCGCGCCGACTTGCCGTAATAGGTCCGCGCCGCCGCCTCGACGCCGGTCGCGCCGCCGCCGAGATAGACGCGGTTGAGATACATCTCGAGTATCTCGTCCTTCGAGTACTTGTGCTCCAGCCACAGCGCCAGCAGGACCTCCTGCACCTTGCGGCGGATCGTGCGCTCGGGCTTC
>JBNKWI010000051.1:0-24317 GCA_050299695.1 Paracoccaceae bacterium | reverse complement strand
AACGCCTCTGTGGCCATGGGAGGTACAGGGATCACCACCTGCCCTTTACCGTACAAGACGATCCAACAGGGGCCCCGAACGAAAAGATGGTTGATACCGCTCTCGTTGCTGACCTCATTCACCTCGCCGCCGAGGACGATGGGAGCTGGCTTGTCGTGGTGGGTCAGGACGCCGACCTAGTTCCCGGCGTCCTCGCTGCAGACGGCCTGCTGTATGGCACCGATCGCCGGGTGATATTCTTCGCTCGCGGTGGCATAAGGAAGACTAACCGAATGATGGATGACCTCATATGCCGCCGATGAAACTGTCTCGCGAGGATCTCGCGCCCTTCGCCGACCTCGGCACCGCAATCGAAGCGGATGAGAATGGTTTTTTCCTGATCCGGAATGGAGCCAAGGTCCAGGTCAATCCGGACGGTGACGGCTATGTTGTGGCGGGACCGGATGGCACCTCTCGCCGCCATGACAATGCTGGGCTCACGCTAGCGGAACCCGCATTCGCAAACTTGCCGTTCATCGCGCGCAATCAGACGATCTTGCTTACCGCACAGCGGATCAAAGGGAAGCCGGTGCCCGTTGAAATCAATTTGTCAGAGGTCTTCGGGAATGCGCCCAAGTTGCCGCAAGAGAAAACACCTTGGGCGGCGCTCGACCAATGGCTGCGCGGCCAGCAGGCAACCCAAAGCGTCGGGGCGACTGATCTCCTCTTGGTTGATGGACCCGCGGGTGTCGGCAAAACGACAATCGTTCGAGAGACCGCACTGCTTCGTGCTGAGAATTACGACGGCGCGGCTTCGCTGATCCTGCAGATCGCGAGCCGCGGCCGTGTCCTCCAAAACATCTCGGACTTGATCGCCTTCGCGTTGCAAGACCTGCGCTCGAACCTGACGGTGGCGCAGCTTACTCCGTTGATGCGACATGGCCTCGTGATCCTTGCTATCGACGGCTTCGACGAGTTGTCGGACCCGAACGGTTTTGAAACGGCGTGGACTGGCCTGAATGACCTTCTGAGCGGAGCACGAGGGCGAGCCACCTTCCTACTCGCGGGGCGGGAGACGTTCGTATCGACGGAAACAATGCGACGCCAGATGAAGGCCATAGATCCCGATCGCGGGGATCGGCTTGCGACGTTGTCTCTAGCGGACCCTCATCCCGAAGGCGCTCGGGCTTGGCTGCTAGATCAGGACGGTTGGTCCCAAGCACTTCTAAACAATGAGTTCGTAGCGCCACTCTTTTCGAATGCGTCCTACGCTCTGCGCCCGTTCTTCCTAGATGTGATCGCTCGGGAGCCACAGGCCCTCGCAAATGACACACCGCCGACATCAGATCTGCTCAGCTACCTTGTTGATGTCATGACACGGCGAGAGGCCGGAAAGTTCGTCGATGCGCTTGATCCCCCTGACGGCAACGCAGCGGCGGGCGCCTACGGGGACTACGTCGGCCGGTTCCTCGAGGAGGTCGCTCGTGAGTTGGCAGAAAACCAGTCCGAGGCCATCTCAGAGGATGCGCTTGACTTGATCGCCACTGTAGCTGCCGACGGTATCCTGCCGGACGATCAAGTAAGGGCCGTCGTCCAGCGTGCGCGCACGATTGTATTCCTCGCCAACGATTTACAGGCCGGTCACGTCCGCTTTGCCCATGAGCAATTGTCGCAGCACTTCCTTGCCCGCGAGGCGCTGCGCTCTGTGGGGAGCGGGGAGATTCCGCGCTACATTCGCCGCAATCTTTTCGGTCGCGAGCCCCTGGACGTCTTCGCTCATGTTGCACGCGACCGCCCCGACGAGGCCGAACGATTTCTCGTCGCGGTCCGGAATGGCTTGGACCGTCCCTCTCGCGACCGAACCCATAGCAACCTCGCCGTGCTAGGGGTCGCAGCGATGTGCGCTGCGGACCCAGAAGATTCAGAGCTACGGGTACAGGATGTAGGCATTGGGGAGTTGCACTTCCCCTTCGTGGCGCCGCCTGGAATCAGCTTCCACCGTACGGCGATCAGCATACTGCACGCTTCGAGTGCGGACATCCGGCAGGTAGAATTCAGTGACGGAGTCACAATTTCTACACTTGAGATTGATTGGCGTACACTGCTCGCCGAGAATATGCCGCTTCCTCAGATCCTGGTCTCCCCCGAAGGAACGATGACCGACCACAGGAAGATTGCCCTTGCTCTCGCCTCAAACGAAGAAAGTGATGGAAGTGAGGGCTTGCCTTGGCCCGACGATCTCAACGAGCTTCTTGGCCGGATCGACCGCTACAGACCTTTCTGGCTAAGAACTGCGGCGGAGGCAGGATATGCAAGGGATCAGCCTGCCAGAAAGATCGTCGCCCATCCCGACTGGCCTCGAGTATACGAAGCCCTCAAGACATTGGAACTCGTCACGGTCAGGACAGTTGCTGCATCTGGGCCTCAATCAGAGTTCGTGCATTTTCGGCAAGATGTCCGACTGCAACAGAGCGTGGAACTTTACGATGAGCTCAAGGACTGGTGAGTAGATCTTTGCGGTGGTCACGCTCCTACGTAGCGTTCTTGGATATTTGCCCTAGAGGTACAGGCGGCTGAAACGCTAGCAGTGTTTCATAGAGGCCGTTTTCGAACCTTCTTCGGAAGTCTCCAACCGCGAGCAGAAGAAAACAGAGCCGCTTAGGGCTCTATACGATCCCAAACACCTCCCACTCATCCCTGCTGCAGCACCTGAAAGATGAAAGATCGAGTTCGGAGGAGCTTTTCTTGGCTTGATGTCCACGGGATCTCCGCCCCAACATATTGCTGCAGCCGGTTCGTTTCGACAACCGCCACCCAAAGGCGATTCGTGGGAACAAATGTGGGAACTTGACGCACCGCATGTTTAAAAAATAAATGAAAACAATATCTTGGTAAATAGTTGTGGCGGAGACGAAGGGATTCGAACCCTCGAGACGGTTTCCCGTCTACTCCCTTAGCAGGGGAGCGCCTTCGACCACTCGGCCACGTCTCCGTCGGCGGGTCTAGCGGCAAAGCGGTGGCGAGTGCAAGCGCTGATGGGTCGCGACGGGCGATCTCGGGCACGCACCGGAAAATTTCACGTTATCGCCGCGATCGGTCTCAATATTAACAGTTTCGTGACGCCTGCTTGGCGAGGCTCTGACGCGTCGTCGTCAAGACTGTGCTCTCCCAGAGGAGTCCGGACCATGTTTCGCCCATTCGTTTTCTGCATTGCCCTTTCCGCCGCGGCCCCGGCCGGCGCCGAGACGCCCGCGCCCGAGGCCTTCCCCGGCACCTGCCGCTATTTCGACCACCGCGCCGCGGCCACCGGCCGCGACAGCGACCGGGGCGCCTGGCTCGACCTGCTGGCGCAGAGCTGCACCGCCGCGCTGGACCGCTACGCGGCCGCCGACAGCAGCGCGCCGGCCGACCGCGCCTATCTCGAGCGGCTGTCGACGCTCCGCCACGTGGTGATCGGGATGAACATCGCGCGCTTCACCGATGTGCAGCCCGGCACCCGCACGCTGCGCATCCGCCGCAGCGTTTCCGACAGCGGCGAATACCTTATCGCCCGGCATCTCGGGGTGATGGACGCCTATGCGGCCTGGGCCGTGATTTCCGGCTTCGACCTGGCCGCGCTGCCGGTCGACTGACCAGCGCTACTGGCCGCCCAGCTTCAGGGCCTCGAACGGGATCGCGCCCGCCGTCGGCGTGTCCGGCAGGGTCACGTCGGCCAGGAGCCGGCGTTTCGTCGAGTCTCCCTGCGTGAAGATCAGCACCCGGCGCGGGGCGAAGGTGGCCTGCGCCTGGTAATATTCCCCCTGCGGCGAATAGGCGCCGCCCTGGATCAGGTCGGCCTCGAGCCGGATCTCCACCTGCTGCTGCTGCGCGATCGCGCCGGCCACCGCCGCCGCCTCCCCGCGCGCGAGCGGGATGAGCGTCAGGTCGGGCACGAGCTGCGCCTGGAGGTTCATCGAAAGCCCGATCCGGCTGAACCCCTGCACCTGCACCTGTGCCCCCTGCACCGGGAGCCCGCCGAGCACCGGATCGTAGGGCTGGACGTTCATCCAGCCCGAAAGCCGCACCCGCGTCCCGGGCTTCACCGCCGCCAACGCCGCCTGCGCCGCGTTCGCGCGCGCCTCCTTCTCACCCTCGTCATACTGGCCGAAGGCAGAATAGGCGTCGATCACCGCCTGCTCGGCGGCCTTGCTGTCGTTGAGCTTGGCCAGCGACACCGCCAGCGTCTCGCCGTCCAGAACCGGGCGCGCCAGTTCGACCGCGGCCTTGGAGAGCTGCGCCTGCTCCCCGGCGAGATCCTTGGTGAAATCGTAGAGCGCCTGGGTCAGGTCCTTGTCGGCATAGAGCGCGACCTGCGTCACCCTGGCCGGAGTCCCGACCTGGTTGTAGCCGTTCGAATAGTTCGAGATCGCCGGCGGCACCTCGGGCGCGATCGTCATGAAGACGCCCAGGTAAAGCGTCGGATCCTGGCGCGCGCGCAGATAGGCGTCGAGCTGCCGTGCCTGCTCGACCGTGGTCTTGAGCTTCGAGGGCAGGACGATCCAGTCCATCGCCCGGTCCACCCGGAAATTCTGCCAGCTCGGCGCGCCGTAGTTACCGTTCGCCTGGAACGGGAAGCCGCCGGTGTTGAAATCGAACTCGCCCAGCCGTACCGGGACCACCGTGAAGACGTCGATGTCACCGGTCTGCCGGCGCTGGTCGAGATAGGGCCGGAGCTGCATCCGCACCCGGTTCGCGAGATCGCGCCGGTCGAACACGCTCAGCTGCTGGAAATTGCCGTACTGGCCGACGGTTTGGGCCAGGGGGCCGAGGAACTGCTGGAACTCCGCCGGGCTCAGCATCTGCTTCGCGACTTCGAGCGCGAGCATGTCGTCGTTCAGCATCTCCGGCCGCGCGCCATAGGCCCGGGCGGCCAGCACCCGCGTCCAGGTTTCGTTGTTCGTCAACTCCACATGGTCGCGGATCGTGCGGACCGGGCCGAAAAACTGGGCCAGATCCTGGAATTTCAGGCCGGGGACGACCTTCTCGGCCTCGGCGGGCAGGGCGGCGGGCTCCGAAGCGGGCTGTTCGGCGGCCGGTGTCGTGGCAGCCGCGGGTTTGGCCGCCGGAGCCGGGGCTGCCACCTGGGCAGCCGGTTCGGGCGCGGGTTCAGGCGCCGGCTCTTCCGGCAGGCCCGGGAGCGCCCAGCCCGCCGCCTTCTCGATTGCGAACTCGAACCGCACGCCCCGGTCCTCGCCCGCAACCGCGAGGCTTTCGACCTCCGGGCAGGCGTTGGAAAGCGCCGCGCCCATCTGACCGGTCAGCCGGTTCACCGCCGCGCGCGCACCACCGAGCATCCCGAGATCCGCCTTCAGCGTCAGGACCGGCAGCGCGTCGCAGGCAATCTCCTCGGGCGCGCTGAGCGAGGCCCCGCCTTCCTCGAGCACGATCTCCCCGGCCGAGACCGCCCCCGCGCCAAAAGCCACGAGAACCACTGCCGAAACCCCAAGACGCATGCCCATCGAACCACCCAGACCTTTACAGACCGCCAGTCTGCGATCCTGCCAAGCGGGTCCCGCGAGTCAAGTAGCGATCCGGCAGTTCGGGGCCGAAACCTAGCCTACAGTGAGGTAGTTGTTTTCCGCCTGCACCATCAGGTTCATCGCGTTCAGCTCCATGACGTCGACTCCCAGAAGCAGGATCGAACTGTCGTCGGCCATGGTCAGGAGCGCTCCCTCCGCGGTCTGGGTCAGGTCGGCGAAGGGATCGTAGCTCTCCTGGTCCGCGTCGTATTCGACGATCAGCACATCCATGGTCACGTCGAAATCGGTCACCACGTCATGGCCATGCCCGGTGGTCGCCCCGTTCTCGATATCCCGGTCGACATAGATGAAATCCACGCCGTCCCCTGTGGTGATCACGTCGTCCCCCCAAAGACCCGCCAGGATGTCGTTGCCATCGCCCCCGTCGAGCACATCG
Organism: Paracoccaceae bacterium; assembly: GCA_050299695.1. Lineage (GTDB taxonomy): Bacteria > Pseudomonadota > Alphaproteobacteria > Rhodobacterales > Rhodobacteraceae > Ovoidimarina. The sequence goes on along the minus strand of JBNKWI010000051.1, from coordinate 18,383 downwards.
TCGAAGAACGAGCCGAAGAGGAGGTCGTTCCCGGCGCCGGAATGGACCTCCCGCGCCGCACCCATGCCGATCACGATGAGATCGTCATGGTCCGTTGCGATAATCGTCTCGACCCCCTCGATTGTCCCGGGCGCGTCCTCGGAATCGTCTGCGGGCCAGACCAGCAGCGTTTCCGGCGTACCACCATACATGCCGTTGTCGACGATCATGACCGCTTCCGTGAGCCCGGAATAATCGGCTACGTCCGCACCCGCGCCGCCGACGATCCGGTCCCCGGCCCCGCCGGCCAGGATCAGATCGTCGCCCTCTCCCCCGTCCAGAAAATCGTCGCCGCCGACCCCTTCGAGGATGTCGCTGCCACCCAGCCCCCGGATCTCGTCGGGACCCGCCCGCCCACAAGATGGTTGTCGCCGCCATCGCCGGTAATCACCGCCATTTCCGTCTCCATTCAATCAAGCTTCGAATGCCCGATTGAAAGCGGCAAAACCTTGCGAAACCGATCACAAGGCAGAGGGAACTCATGAAAAGTGGAAGACCGGCTCAGGTGTTGAACAGGAAGTGCAGCACGTCGCCGTCCTGCACCACGTAGCCTTTGCCCTCGGCGCGCATCCGGCCCGCTTCCTTGGCGCCCTGCTCGCCGCCCAGCGTGACGTAGTCGTCATAGGCGATGGTCTCGGCGCGGATGAAGCCCTTCTCGAAATCGCCATGGATCACGCCCGCGGCCTTCGGCGCCGGCGTGCCCTGGCGGATCGTCCAGGCCCGCGCCTCCTTGGGGCCGACCGTGAAATAGGTCTGCAGGCCAAGAAGCCCGTAGCCCGCCCGGATCATCCGGTCGAGCCCCGCCTCCGCCAACCCAAGCTCCTCAAGGAACATCGCCGCCTCTTCGGGATCGAGCTGCGCGATCTCCTCCTCGATCTTCGCCGAGATCACCACCGACGCCGCGCCCTCGGCCGCCGCCATCTCCGCCACGCGCTCCGACAGCGCGTTGCCCGTGGCCGCCTCGCTCTCATCGACATTGCAGACATACAGGACCGGCTTCGCCGTCAGGAGCTGCAGCATCGTCCAGGCCTTCGCGTCGTCCTCGGCCACCGGAACGCTCCGCGCCGGCCGCCCGGCCTCCAGCGCCGCCTTCGCCTCCTTCAGGAGCCGCTCCTGCTGCACCGCCTCCTTGTCGCCGCCGCGCACCTTGCGGGTGATGTTCTGCAAGCGCTTCTCGACCGATTCCAGATCCGCCAGCATCAATTCGGTCTCGATGGTCTCGGCATCCGCGATCGGATCCACGCGGCCTTCCACATGGGTCACGTCCGGGTCCTCGAAGCAGCGCAGCACATGGGCGATGGCATCCACCTCGCGGATATTGGCCAGGAACTGGTTCCCGAGCCCCTCGCCCTTCGACGCGCCCTTCACCAGGCCGGCGATGTCGACGAAGGTGATCCGCGCCGGAATGACCTGCTTCGACCCGGCGATCCCTGCCAGTTTCGCGAGCCGCGCGTCGGGCACCGAGACCTCGCCCACGTTGGGCTCGATGGTGCAGAACGGAAAATTCGCCGCCTGCGCCGCCGCGGTTCGCGTCAGCGCGTTGAACAGCGTGGATTTCCCCACATTCGGCAAGCCGACGATCCCGGTCCTGAAGCCCATTGCGGTCCCTCCTTGGCGCGCCGTTCCTTATGCGGCGGCGCGCGGCGGCGCAAGGTCGGGGCGGTCCGACGCCGGATGCCGACGCACACCCGCAAGAAATCCAGAACGAAGCGTTAATGTCTGTCGCCGATCATGCGGCAGGCATCACGCAATCAGGGACACCCGGAATGCTACAGGCCACACTCGACTTCTTCGAAGCCGCCGGGTTCGTCCCGCACGGCTACTGCCTCTTGTGGCGCCCGGGCCTGATCGCCGCCCATATGGGCTCCGATCTCATCATCGCCGGCGCCTACCTGACGATCCCGCTGGCGCTCTACCGGATCCTCAAGGGGCGCGACGACATCACCTACCCGCAGATCGGCTACCTGTTCACCGCCTTCATCGCCCTCTGCGCCTTGACCCATGTGTTCGGCATGCTGACCCTCTGGTTCGCTGCCTATACCGCCCAGGCCGTGGTCAAGGTCGCCTGCGCTGCGGTTTCGGCGGCAACTGCGGTCGCCCTGTGGAGACTGCTCCCCGAGATCATCGCCCTGCCCGGACCGAAGCATCTCGAGGCGAAGAACCAGGAGCTTCGGCGCGAGATCGAGATGCGCCTGGAAGCCGAAACCCGGCTGATGCGCTCGAACGCGGAACTGGTGGCGCTCCACAACGAGCTCGAGCACCGGGTCGAGGAGCGGACCGCCGAACTCACCGCGGCGAACGCTGAGCTCGAACGCTTCGCCTATATCGCCAGCCACGACCTGCGGGCCCCGCTGCGGGCGCTGATGACCGTCCCGGACTGGATCCGCGAAACGCTGCGGGACAATTACGACGACGTCCTGCCCGAGGTCGAGGAGGATCTCGGCGACCTCGAGATCCAGAGCCGCCGCATGGACACGCTGCTCACCGATCTTTTGACCTACGCCCGGATCGGCCGCTCCGGCGAGCTCGACGAGATCGTCGACCCCGAAGAGCTGATCCGCGACAGCGTGAACCTCGTGGCGCTCCCCGCGGGGTTCTCGGTGAAGATCGGCGCGCTCGAGCGGATCCGCTGCGTGCCGCAGGAATTCGCGCTGGTCATGCGCAACCTGATCTCGAACGCCGCCAAGCACCACGACCGCGACGTGGGCGAGGTCAGCATCGAGGCCAAGCGGGTGGGCGACAGCGTCGAATTCGAGATCTCCGACGACGGGCCCGGCATCGACGCCGAATTCGAGGAAGTCATCTTCGACATGTTCACCACCCTGAAATCGCGCGACGAGGTGGAAGGGAGCGGCATGGGGCTGGCCATGGTCAGAAAGATCGTCGGACGGGCCGGCGGTCTGGTGCGCCTGGTCACGCATGAGGGCCGCGGCGCGGTGTTCCGGATGACCTTCCCGGGACCGGAAAGCGGAGCGCCGGGATGACCGTGCCGATTCACATCCTGCTCGCCGAGGATTGCCGCTTCGCCGCCCGCGCGTTCCGGCGCCATCTCCGCGACTGGGACAGACCCTTCACGCTGACCATCGCCACCGATGGCGAGGTGGCCTGCAACATCGTGACGGCCGCCGATCCGCTCCCCGACATCGCCGTGCTCGATCTCAAGATGCCGAAATACTCCGGCATCGAGGTGCTGCGCCGGATCCGCGCCTCCGTTCGCCTCGCCGACCTTCCCTGCATCGTTCTCACCACCTCGGACTCCCCCTTCGACAAGTCGGAATGCGACGCGCTGGGCGCCGACGCCTATCTTCTGAAGAGCGCCTCGGGGGAGAGCGTCATCGCGGCGATCGAACAGAGCCTCGCGCCGCCGGAGAGGATGCACGACCCAGCCGCCCGCCACTAGGGCGCCTCAGGACGGCCCTGCAACCCGCATGGCCGCTTGATTTCGCCGCGCCTTCCTGCCATCCCGCCCGGGTCCAGTGAGGGAGAGGCGGCATGACCCGGATCGACACCACCTTCGCGCGCCTCCGTGCCGAGAACCGAAAGGGCTTCGTGGCCTATGTGATGGCGGGCGATCCCGACTACGCGACCTCGCTCGAGATCGTGAAGGGCCTGCCCGGCGCCGGCGTCGACGTGATCGAGCTCGGCATCCCCTTCACCGACCCGATGGCTGACGGCCCGACGATCCAGCTCGCCGGGCAGCGCGCGCTCGAAGGCGGCCAGACGCTGCAGAAGACGCTCGACATGGTCGCCGCCTTCCGCGCGGGCGACGACACCACGCCCATCGTGCTGATGGGCTACTACAACCCGATCTACTCGCGCGGGGTCGACCGCTTCCTCGCAGATGCCTCCGCGGCCGGTGTGGACGGGCTCATCGTCGTCGACCTGCCGCCCGAGGAGGACGCGGAACTCTGCATCCCGGCCCAGAAGGCCGGCCTCAACTTCATCCGCCTCGCCACGCCGACGACCGACGACAAGCGCCTGCCCAAGGTGCTGCAGAACACCTCGGGCTTCGTCTATTACGTCTCGATCACCGGCATCACCGGCGCCGCCAACGCGGTCGCGGGCGATGTCGGCCCGGAGGTGGCGCGGATCAAGGCGGCGACCGACCTGCCCGTCGTCGTCGGCTTCGGCATCAAGACGCCCGAATCCGCCGAAACCATCGCCCGCGTCGCAGACGGCGCCGTGGTGGGCTCCGCCATCGTCGAGCGCCTCGGCCGCGGCGACAGCGCCGCGGACGTGCTCGCCTTCGTCGCCTCCCTCGCCGAGGGCGCCCACAGGGGCTAGCCGCCGCCCCTGCCAAGGTATCGAATCTACCCGCTTAACACGGGCCGACGCTGTATCCTTCGCCGGTTGCTCCATTCCTCCCGCCCGATTGGCGCCCAAGGCGCCGGGCGAGCGCCTGCCCGCCCCGACGGGCTGGCGCTTTGGTGACGTCCCGCGCCGATCGGATGTACGGCGGGATGGCACCATAAAGTGCCCCGCTCAACCGTTGCAGCGCCATCCCACGGGCAGGCGCTCGCCCAGTTCCTGGGAGCAGCAGGCAGATCCGAGACAGGGCATTTCGGTTTCGATCAACACTCATTCTGCACCGCATCCCTCCCCCGCCAATGCCGCCAGCATCGGCCCGAGCCCGTCCGCATAGCGCCGCCATTCCTCGGAACTCCCGGTATAGAGCGGTTTCCGCACCTGCCCCGCCGAGGCCGTCTCGACGATCCGCGCCGTCTTGTGGAACTCGAGGAGCTCCGGCACGAACGGCAGCCCGAGATGCGCCATCATCGCCCGGATCGCCGGTTCCGGCGCCTCGGTCAGCGCCTCGTAGCCCACATCCGCGACGAAGCCCGGATACTGCCGCTGCCAGAACCCCATCAGCCGGTCGTAGAGCCGGTAATACCGCCCCACATCGCCCTGGTCGAAGCTGAAAGCCATGCCGCGCGCCGGAAAATGCAGCCGGTAGCACGACCAGCAGACCGCCTCCGGAGACCGCCGCAGATGCAGGATCTTCGCTTCGGGCAAGGCCCGCCGGACATGGCCGATCCAGCGGAAATTGAGCGGCATCTTGTCGGTCACCGCCACGATCCCCGGCCCCGCATGTTCGGCGAGCGCGGCCCGGTAGCCCTCGCGCAGCGCCGCGATCCCCTCCGGCCGCGCCGCCGCCGTCACGCCCCCCGCCCGGCCGATCAGTCGCGCCAGCACCATCCGCTCGCCCGCGGCATGGACCGCCGGATGGCTCGCCAGGATCTGCTCGGCGAGCGAGGTGCCCGAGCGCGGCATGCCGAGGATGAACACAGGCACCGCCGGCAGGGGCTCCCCCACCGCAACCGGCGCCGCCTCGCCCCCAAAGGCCGCCTCGATCTCCGCGAAGAGCGCCGCATCCTCGGCGGCGTCATAGCCCGACAGATGCTTGCCGAGCCGTCCCGCCTCCTCCAGCGCCGCCAGCGCCTCCTCCGGGCGGCCGACACTCCGCGCCAGCGCCGCCACCGCGTAGCCCGCCAGAAGCCGCGCCTGCCCGCCCTCCGCCGCGTCGCGCAGGGCCCGCGCCTGCGGCAACAGCGCCGCCGCGTCGGCACCCGAGACCAAGGGCGCGAGGTTCTTCATCGCCTCGGCATCCGCGCGCAGCGACAACGCCGCCTTCAGGCAGCGGATCGCCATCTCCGGCCGCCCGGCATTCGACAGGGACGCGCCCAGATTGCTCAGGATCTCCGGGCTCGCCGGCTTCAGCTCCGCCGCCTTCGCGAACGCCTCCAAGGCGCCCGCCGCATCCCCCGCCCCACGCCGCGCGATGCCGAGATTGTTCCAACCCTCGGCAAAGCCCGGCTCCAGCGCCACCGCGCGGGCGCAGAGCGGCACCGCGCCCTCCGGGTCGTCGCCCGCCAGGAGGATCGCGCCCAGATTGCCCAGCGCCTGCGGCTGCACGGGATCGAGCGCCAGCGCCTGCCGATAGCGCTCCGCCGCCCGGCCCAGGTCGCCCGCCCGGTGCAGCCGCACCCCTTCCGCCGTCAACACCTTCGCCGGATCGCCGCCACCCAGGTCCGCCAGCCCGTCCCGCGCGCGCCGATTGCCGGGCCAGGCCGCCAGCACTTCGGCATAGAGCCGCGCGGCCTCCTCCGGCTCGCCCTTCGCCGCATGGCTCCGCGCCTTGCGCAGGGATCTGTCGAGCGTCGCAGCCATCGCATCGCCTCCGGTCCCCGCCGCCCCGGAGACAGGCCTACCCCGACAGGGTTTGCAGCGCCTTAACGCGCCTCGGCGCGTTGCTGTGTGTCACCTTTGGCTGACACCGCGTCCGTTAAAAAACGGGCGAAAATAAGCGAACTTTAACCGCTGCGCGGCAGACAGGCGCAAATGTGTGGATATTTGCGAGCGAAACCCCGATGCGATTCTTCAGAAGTTCCCAGGCCATACCCGACGATACCGGGGCCGTCCTCGCCGCTCTCGACCGGGTGCAGGCGGTGATCTCCTTCGACTTGGAGGGCAACGTCCTCGAGGCGAACGAGAATTTCCTCCAACTTCTGGGCTACAAGATCGACGAGATCCGCGGCAGGAACCACCGGATCTTCGTCGCGCCGGACTATGCCGAAAGCGCGGAATACCGCACCTTCTGGCAGACGCTTCGCGCCGGCGAACCCGTGAAGGGCACGCTGCCCCGAATCGCCAAGGGCGGGAAGGAAGTCTGGATCGAGGCGTCCTACAACCCGATCCCCGGCCCCGACGGCAAGCCGGCCAAGGTGGTCAAGTTCGCCATCGACGTCACCGCGGCCACCAATCTCGCGGCCGACACCGCCGGACAGGTCGAGGCGATCTCCAAATCGCAGGCGGTGATCGAATTCGATCTCGACGGCACGATCCGCACCGCGAACGCGAATTTTCTCTCGGCGATGGGCTACGACCTGGCGGAGATCCAAGGCAAGAAGCACCGCATGTTCATCGAACCGAGCGAGGCCGCCGCGCCGGAATACCTGCGCTTCTGGAGCGATCTGGCCTCGGGCAAGTTCAACTCGGGCCTCTTCAAGCGCATCGCCAAGAACGGCAGGACGGTCTGGCTTCGCGCCACCTACAACCCGATCGCCGGGGCGGACGGCCGGATCGTCAAGATCGTCAAGTTCGCCACCGACGTGACCCAGTACCAGCGCGAGAATTCCGATTTCCGCGGCCAGATCGAGGCGATTTCCAAGTCTCAGGCGGTGATCGAGTTCGGCCTCGACGGCACCATCATGGCCGCCAACGAGAATTTCCTGCAAACGATGGGATACCGGGCCGACGAGGTCCTGGGGCGCAAGCACAGCATCTTCGTCGAACCCGAATTCGCCCGCAGCGCCGAATATGCCACGTTCTGGAAGACACTCGGCGAGGGACGGTTCCAGTCTGCCGAGTACAAGCGCATCGCCAAGGGCGGCCGCGAGGTCTGGCTCCGCGCCACCTACAATCCGATCTTCGATCCGGACGGCAAACCGTACAAGGTCGTGAAATATGCCACCGACATTACGCCGCTGAAACGTGCGATGAATGCACTGGTCGGCGGTCTCTCGTCGCTCGCCGACGGCGATCTTTCCGCCCGGATCCCCGACAGTGTCGGCGGTGAATTCACCGATCTGCGCGAATCGTTCAACGCCACGATGATGCGCATTTCCAATCTCGTGGCCGGCATCCTCGAGGCCTCAGAGGCGATCGCCCAGGAAAGCGAGGCGATTGCCGCCAATGCCAGCGATCTCTCTTCGCGCGGCGAGCGGCAGGCCGCCACGGTCGAGGAAACCTCGGCGGCGATGGAGGAGATCTCCTCCACCGTGAAGAGCACCGCCACGAACGCGCAGGGCGCCACGAAAGCCGCCGAGGGCGCCTCCGACCATGCCGGCAAGGGCGGCAAGGTCGTGAACGAGGCGATTGCGGCGATGGGCCGGATCGAGCAGAGCTCGGCCGAGATCCGGAAGATCATCCAGGTGATCGACTCCATCGCCTTCCAGACGAACCTGCTTGCCCTCAATGCCGGTGTCGAGGCCGCGCGCGCCGGCGATGCCGGCCGGGGGTTCGCGGTCGTCGCTTCCGAAGTGCGGGCGCTGGCGCAGCGCGCCTCCGACGCCGCCAAGGAGATCAACGCGCTGATCGAGACCAGCAGCCGCGAAGTGGCCGATGGGTCCAACCTCGTGAACCAGTCGGGCGAGGCGCTTTCCGAGATCGTCGCGGCGGTGGCCGCGGTGGTCGAGACCATCGGTGACATTTCGACGGCGGCGGCCGAGCAGGCGGCCGGCATTTCGGAGGTCACCCATGCGATCTCCGAAATCGACACCACGACCCAGCACACGGCCGCGCTCTCCGAGGAAAGCTCCGCAGCGGCAACCGAACTGGCCCAGCGCGCATCGCAGCTGCGCGAATTCGTGAGCCATTTCCGCGGCGTGGAAGGGGCCGCCAAGGTCGCGAAATCCGCGCCCAAGCCCGCCGCCGCCCCGGCGCCGCGCCCGGCAAAACGTGCTGCCGCCGGGGGCGCCGCGACCGCCGCGGCGGTCGCCGAAGACCAAGGCTGGGACGAATTCTGACCCGGCGCGCCCGGCGCCGCGCTTCCCCACCCCGCAGGCAAACGCGCCTCGCCCTCCCGTCCGGAGGCCGGGGCGCGTCCCCCGATCCCGCACACCGTGACCGACGCCGGGCGCCGCGCGGGCTGATCGGCCCGATGCCGGAGCCCGGTGCCTCGCTTCCCCTGCTTTTCGGCGCCCGGACCTCTCCCCGGGAAGGCGGCACGGTAATCCGATAAAAATACTCAGGATTGACATCTCCGAGTCATTTGCTCAGGTTTTCCACCATGAGCCAACCCGCCGAATCCCCGGGTCAGCCAGCACGCGGCACGAACACCGGATCGGAAGCGATGACCCAACGAGCCGAACACCGAGGCGACGCGCCGGAGGCCGCCCCATGGGCCTGAACGTCGCCCCCACCAGTCTCGCACCGCAGCCGCGCGACGAGACCCCGGTCTACGACGCCCAGACCCTGACCCAGGGCGGCGGCCTCGCCCGGATCCGCCTCGGCGACCAGCTCTACACCCTGCGCATCACCCGCGCGGGCAAGCTGATCCTGACGAAATGACCGCGCCGAACCCCCATCGCGGCGGCCTGCCCGTGGGCCATCTCTCCGATCTCGACCCGGTCGGGGCCGGCGCCGTGCTCTGCCTCCGGCTCTGGTGCGACGGCCCGGCCGGCCGCACCGCGCTCCGCACCCATTTCCACGGCAATCTCGGCCCCCGCGCCGGGCGCCACGCGCTCGAGGCGCTCGACACGCTCTGCGACCAGTGGATCCGCCACGCCCGCCGCCCGCCGATGCGCCACGATGTCACCTGCGCCTGCCTCGGCGCCGACGAGGCGATCTTCGCCAATTTCGTCGCCTTCGCCAGCGAGGGCGACCGCGAGGACGCGATGCTGATCGCCACCACCCTCGTCCGCGCCGACATGGCCGCGCTCCTCGTCACGCTCGCCGGAGAGGTCGGGCTCGCGCTCGCCCGCATCGCCCGACCGCCCGAAACGGAGCGGTGGCCCGACACCGTACTGCATTGAAAAACAGGAAGGACAGTGACCTGATGCCATCCCTCACGCGCGCCACCAGCGCCCTTGCCCTGACGATCGGCCTCGGCACCGCAGCCGCGGCCGCCGGGCCGGTGAGCAAGACCGCGGTGCTCGAAACCTATGCCGACATCGCCCGCGCCGGCTATGGCGACAGCCTTGTGACCGCCCAGGCGCTCCAGACAGCCGTCGATGCGCTGATCGCCGCGCCCTCGCCGGACACGCTCGCCGCCGCGCGCGCCGCCTGGCGGTCCGCCCGCGTGCCCTACCAGCAGACCGAGGTGTTCCGCTTCGGCAATGCCATCGTCGACGATTGGGAAGGCCAGGTGAATTCCTGGCCGCTCGACGAGGGCCTGATCGACTATGTCGACGCCTCTTATGGCGGCGCCACCGACGAGAACGAATACGCCGCCCTGAACGTGATCGCGAACCCCACATTCACCCTCTCGGGCGAGACCGTCGACGCGACCGAGATCACCCCCGCGCTGCTCCGGAACACGCTCCAGGAAGCCGACGGGGTCGAGGCCAATGTCGCCACCGGCTACCACGCCATCGAATTCCTGCTCTGGGGCCAGGACCTGAACGGCACCGGCCCGGGCGCCGGCAAGCGGCCCTGGACCGACTATGCCCAGGGCGACGCCTGCACGGGCGGCAATTGCGACCGCCGCGGCCAGTATCTCCAGGCCGCAACCGCGCTCCTCGTCTCCGACCTCGACTGGATCGCCGCGCAATGGGGCGACGCGGGCGCCGCGCGCGAGGCGCTCATGGCCGACGAGGATGCCGGCCTGATCGCGATCCTCACCGGCATGGGCTCGCTCTCCTACGGCGAACTTGCCGGCGAACGGATGCGCCTCGGGCTGATGCTGAACGACCCCGAAGAGGAGCAGGACTGCTTCTCGGACAACACCTACAACAGCCACTACTACGACGGGCTCGGGATCCAGAATGTCTATCTCGGCGGCTATGCCCGGGCCGACGGCACCCGCATCTCCGGCCCCTCGATCTCCGACCTGGTGGCCGCCGCGAACCCCGCGCTCGACGCCGAACTGCGCGACAAGCTCGCCCACACCGTCCGCGCCCTCGGCCAGGTCAAGACCACCGCCGAGGCCGGCCTCGCCTACGACCAGATGCTCGCCCGCGGCAACGCGGCCGGCGAGACCCTGGTCATGGGCGCCGTCGACGCGCTGGTCGATCAGACGAAATCCATCGAACGTGCCGTCACCGCGCTCGGCCTCGACCAGATCGCCTTCGAGGGCTCCGACAGCCTCGACAATCCCGACGCCGTCTTCCAGTAGCCCCCCGGGATCCGCCGCCATGGCCTCACCAGCGACACCCAGCCGCGACCGACCGCATTCGGGCGGCGGATCCCCGAAGCGCTCATCGCACCCCGCGCGGTCACATCCCGAAAGCGCAGCTCAATGCGTTGCCGGCCGACGCGGAGGGGCGTATCGACGTCCTCTAAGCCCAGCCTGACCTGCACGACAAGACCGGACCCGAAGACCATGCCCTGCCCAAAGCCTCGAGAGTGGACGAAGACTAGCCTGGCGGCGGCCCTCGCCCTGGCGGCCGGCAGCGCGGGGGCCGGGGTGCTTGACGAACCCCATCTCGACATCGTCGCGCGGACCGCCGGGGAGGCGACGCGGATCGCCACGGTCACCGCGCCCACCGCCGATTTCACCGCCGCCGAACCCTACGAGGCCAAACCGGGCGGCGCCGCCAGCGTGCGCGCGCGCCGAAACCACGACGCCTTCTCGCAGCCCTCGGGCAACATGAGTTTCGAGGGCGAGCTGAACTTCAAGGTCGGCAACGGCCTCTTCCGCAAGCTCTGGGTCTCCGCGCCCTCCTCGACCCTCGCCTCCGACGGGCTCGGCCCGCTCTACAACGCCCGCGCCTGCCAGCGCTGCCACCTCAAGGACGGCCGCGGCCACCCGCCCGAGGGGCCCGGCGACGACGCCACCTCGATGTTCCTGCGCGTCTCGATCCCCGGCACCCCCGAGGACGGCATCGCCGAGATCGAGGACTACATCGCCACCCTGCCCGACCCGGTCTACGGCACTCAGCTCCAGGACCACGCGCTCCCCGGCCAGCCGGCCGAGTACCGGCTCCAGATCGACTATGCCGAGGAGGAGATCCCGCTTTCCGGCGGCGAGACCGCCAGCCTCCGCCACCCGACCTACACCGCCGCCGATCTCGGCTACGGCCCGCTGGCCGAGGGCGCGATGCTCAGCCCCCGCGTTGCGCCGCAGATGATCGGGCTCGGCCTCCTCGAAACCGTACCCGCCGCCGACATCCTCGCCCATGCCGATCCCGACGACGCGGACGGCGACGGCATCTCCGGCCGGCCCAACATCGTCTGGTCGCCCGAATACGGCACCCCTATGCTCGGCCGTTTCGGCCTCAAGGCCGGCGCGCCGACGATCCGGCACCAGTCCGCCGGCGCATTCTCGGGCGACATCGGCATCTCGACCCCACTCTTCCCCGCCCCCTCCGGCGAATGCACCGAGGCGCAAAAGGCCTGCCTCACCGCACCCAACGGCACCGGCGACGAACGCGGCTACGAGATCGACCAGGAAGGCCTCGACCTCGTCACCTTCTACAGCCGCAACCTCGCCGTTCCCGAACGCCGCGACGTGTCCGACCCGCAGGTGCTGCACGGCAAGCGGGTGCTCTACGAGACCGGCTGCATCGCCTGCCACACGCCGAAATTCGTCACCCACCGGCTTACCGGCCGCGACGAACAGAGCTTCCAGCTCATCTGGCCCTACACGGACCTCCTCCTGCACGACATGGGCCCCGGCCTCGCCGACAACCGCCCCGAAGCGCGCGCCACCGGCACCGAATGGCGCACCGCGCCACTCTGGGGGATCGGCCTCACCGAACGGGTCTCGGGCCACACCTATTTCCTCCACGACGGCCGCGCCCGCTCGCTTCTCGAAGCGGTGCTCTGGCATGGCGGCGAGGCGCAATCCCAGCGCGACGCCGTGGTCGCGATGCCGCCCGAGGACCGCGCCGCCCTGATCCGCTACCTGGAAAGCCTCTGATGCGCCGCCTCGCCGCCCCCCTCCTCGCCCTCGCCCTGACCGCCGCCGCCGCACAAGCCGCGACCGAGGAAGAGGTGATCGCCGACGTGGTCGATCACCACATCCTGCCGGGCTACCACGCGCTCACCACCGAAACGGCGGCGCTCGACGCCATGGCCCAGGCCGATTGCGACCCGCAATCCGCGCCGCTTCGATCCGCCTACGGCAGCGCCTTCGACGCCTGGATCCGCGTGAGCCACCTGCGCTTCGGCCCCTCCGAGGCCGAGAACCGCGCCTTCGCCCTCGCCTTCTGGCCCGACACCCGCGGCGCCACGCCCAAGGCGCTGGCAGGCCTTGTCGCCGCCGAAGACCCCGCCGTGGACGACCCGGCCGCCTTCGCCACGGTCTCCATCGCCGCCCGCGGCTTCTACGCGCTCGAACAGCTCCTCTACGGCGAAATCGGCGCCAACGACCCGCCCTATCGTTGCCGCCTGCTCCGCGCCATGACCGCCGACATCGCCACCACCTCCGCCGCGATCGAGACCGAGTGGCTGGAAAGCCACGCCGAGCTGATGCGCCACCCCACCGCCGACGGCCCCTACCGCGACCACGACGAGGTGTTGCGCGTGTTCTACACCGCGCTCGCCACCGGGCTGCAGACCGCCGCCGACACCCGCCTCGGCCGCCCGCTCGGCACCTTCGACAAGCCCCGCCCGACCCGCGCCGAAGCCTACCGCTCGGGCCGCTCGCTGCGCCACGTGGTGCTCACCCTCGAGGCGCTCGCCGACCTCGGCCACCGCCTCGCCGCCCTCGCCCCCGACGAGCAGGACGAGATCGACGCCGCCTTCGCCCGCGACATCGCCCGCGCGCAAGGCCTCGACGACCCGTCCCTCGCCGGCGTCGCCGACCCCGGCGCACGCATCCGGGTCGAGGCGCTGAAGGACCAGATCGACGGCACCCGCGCGCTGATCGGCAGCGAAATCGCCCCCGCCCTCGGCATCGCCGCGGGCTTCAACGCACTCGACGGAGACTGACATGGCCAACCGCCGCGGCTTCCTCGCTGGCCTCTTCGCCACCGGCCTCGCGCCGATGGCCACCTGGGCCGATGCCGGCGCCCCCACCCATCTCGCCGCCGCCCAGCGCCCGAACGGCGCCTATGCGCTCTGCGGCCTCGACGGCGCGGGCGACGTCATCTTCACCCTGCCCCTGCCCGGCCGCGGCCACGCCGCCGCCGCCCACCCGATCCGCCCCGAAGCCGTCGCGCTGGCCCGCCGCCCCGGCACCTTCGCCCTCGTCCTCGACTGCCTGCACGGCAAGGTCACTGCCGAACTCGAAGCCCCCGAAGGCCGCCATTTCTACGGACACGGCGCCTTCACCGCCGACGGCGGCATCCTCTTCACCCCCGAGAACGACTACGAAGCCGCCCGCGGCCGCATCGGCCTCTGGGACGCCGCCCGGGGCTACAGCCGCATCGGCGACATCCCCTCCGGCGGCACCGGCCCGCACGACATCCTGCGCCTCCCCGGCCGCGAAATCCTGATCGTCGCCAATGGCGGCATCGAAACCCACCCCGACAGCGGCCGGGCCAAGCTCAACCTGCCGGTGATGCGCCCGAACCTCGCCTATGTCACCTATGACGGCGAGATCCTCGACATGATCGAACCGCCCGCCGCCGAGCACCTCAATTCGATCCGCCACCTCGCCGTGCGCGCCGACGGGCTCGCCGCCTTCGCCATGCAATGGGAAGGCCCCGAAGACACCGCCCCCGCGCTCCTCGGCCTGCACCGCCTCGGCGACGTCGAGGCCCGGCACCTCGCCGCCCCGCCCGCCGATCACGCCCGCCTCGTCGGCTATGCCGGCTCGGTCGCTTTCTCGGGCGACGGCACCCGCGTCGCGATCACCGGCCCCCGCGGCGGCGCGGCCCATGTCTTCGACCCCGAGACCGGCGCGCTCGCCCATATCCTCGAAAGCCCCGACATCTGCGGCGTCAGCGCCTCGGGCGAAGGCCTCCTCTTCACCACCGGCACCGGCCTCGCGCTGACCGAGGACGGCGCTACCGTCCAGGCGCCGCTCGCCTTCGACAATCACCTGGTGAAGGTTCTCTGACGGCCATACGCCGCGCCCCCGATCCAAGAACCGGCTAGGCGCAGGCGCCTCGTCATGGTATCGCCATGTTTCAAGACCAGAATTACGAAATTCGGGAGGATCGAACCTTCCAGGGCAGATTTGTACGAGGCGTTTCCGAGCAGACCGACCCAATGGGCATGAATATCGACCCGAAACAGACCAAAGGCAGCCAGATCGCTGCCCTCCCCCTGCACTGGGACCGGAAGGGCAATCTGAGCGTCCTGATGGTGACCTCCCGCGACACACGCCGCTGGATCATGCCCAAGGGCTGGCAGATGGACGGCAAGAAACCCTGGCGCGCCGCCGAAATCGAGGCGCTCGAGGAGGCCGGCGCCGAGGGCTATATCGGCTCCGAGGAGATCGGCACCTACCATTACGACAAGATCCTCGCCGACGGCACCGCGCTCCCCTGCGAGGTGATCGTCTACCCGATGATCGTCGAGCGCCTGCGCAAGCGCTGGAAGGAACGCCACGAACGCAAGCGCCGCTGGTTCACCCCCAAGGCCGCCGCCCGCCGCGTCCGCGAACCCGACCTCGCCCTGCTCCTCGAAAGCCTCGCGACCAAGCCGAAGAAAGTCCCGGCGGTGAAGCGGCTCTTGAAATCAGTCTGATTCCTGGACGCCCCAAACGTCCGAGCCTCTCCACGACATCCGCGTTTTGCTTTTCCTAGAACAAATGGCGTGCGGCGCGTGGCCCGGTCTTCACCAACTTTGTTCCCTATTACAACACACCTGTCGGACAGGAGATGGCAAAAGATGGTTGAGCTTCGAAGAATGAGGTCGGACGAATTTCCCGGCTATGTTGACTATTTTATTCCAGATTATGCCGTGGAAATCTCTTCAAATTATGACGTGGACATCCAAACAGCCACAAAACAAGCCGCGCAGGCGGTTGCCGATAGCTTTGAATACGGCGTCGAAACGCCGGGTCAGGTCTTGTTATGCGTCGTCGCCAAAAAGGACGACGCGGACACCTTAGTCGGGTATCTTTGGTGCCAGCCGAACGCGGAAAATCAAACTGTATTCATTAGTGACTTTTGCATTCTGCCGCAATATCGGGGAAAAGGGTTTGCTCGTCTTGCATTGTCGGCGCTGAATGAGTGGTTTTCAAAGACCGAGTTTGTCGAATTTCGGCTCCGTGTTGCAGCAGACAACAGTATCGCAAAGAACCTGTACCTGTCGGCAGGGTTCTCTCCAACAGGCACCAACATGCGAAGAGCAATAGAACGTGAGTAGCACTGTACGGGGCATTGTCGGGGCAAAGACGTCGGCTTCGTCCCGATTGCGATGACTTGGCCGACCAAACTCTGCACAAACGAAAAAAGGGCGCCCGAGGGCGCCCTTTCCGTCTCTGCCGAGGGAAATCAGCAGCTGTAGTACATCTTGAACTCGACCGGGTGCGGGCAGTGTTCGAAGGCGTAGATCTCTTCCCACTTGAGCTCCATGTAGCCCTCGATCTGGCTCTTGGTGAACACGTCGCCGGCGAGCAGGAAGTCCATGTCCTTCTCCAGCTCGTCCATCGCCTCGCGCAAGGACGCGCAGACGGTCGGGATGCCGGCCAGTTCCTCGGGCGGCAGGTCGTAGAGGTCCTTGTCCATCGCCTCGCCCGGGTCGATCTTGTTCTTGATCCCGTCCAGACCCGCCATCAGGAGCGCCGAGAAGCACAGGTACGGGTTCGAGGACGGATCCGGGAACCGGGCCTCGACCCGCTTCGCCTTCGGGCTCTCCGCCCACGGGATCCGCACGCAGCCCGACCGGTTCCGCGCCGAATAGGCCCGCAGCACCGGCGCCTCGAAGCCCGGGATCAGCCGCTTGTAGGAGTTGGTCGAGGGGTTGGTGAAGGCGTTCAGCGCCTTGGCGTGCTTCAGGATGCCGCCGATATACCACAGCGCCTCCTGGCTCAGATCGGCGTACTTGTCGCCCGCGAAGAGCGGCTTGCCGTCCTTCCAGATCGACATGTTGACGTGCATCCCGGTGCCGTTGTCGCCCGCGATCGGCTTCGGCATGAAGGTCGCCGACTTGCCATAGGCATGCGCCACGTTGTGGATCACGTACTTGTATTTCTGCAGCTCGTCCGCCTGCTTGGTGAGCGTGCCGAAGATCAGGCCCAGCTCGTGCTGGCACGACGCCACCTCGTGGTGGTGCTTGTCGACCTTCATGCCCATGCGCTTCATCGTCGAGAGCATTTCCGACCGCAGGTCCTGCGCGTCGTCCACCGGGTTCACCGGGAAATAGCCGCCCTTGATGCCCGGGCGGTGGCCCATATTGCCCATCTCGTAGTCGGTATCGGTATTCCAGGAGGCGTCGATCGCGTCGACCTCGTAGGACACCTTGTTCATCGAGACGGCGTACTTGACGTTGTCGAACAGGAAGAACTCCGCTTCCGGCCCGAAATAGGACGCATCGCCGATGCCCGACGACTTCAGGTAGTCCTCGGCGTTCTTCGCGGTGCCGCGCGGGTCGCGGTCATAGCGCTCGTTGGTGTCGGGCTCGAGGACGGTGCAATGGATCGCCATCGTCTTCTCGGCATAGAACGGGTCGATATAGATCGAGTCCGGATCCGGCATCAGCTTCATGTCGGACTGGTCGATCGACTTCCAACCGGCGATCGACGAGCCGTCGAACATGAAGCCGTCTTCCAGGAAATCCTCGTCGACCTGGTCCGACAACACCGTCACGTGCTGCAGCTTGCCGCGCGGGTCGGTGAAGCGGATGTCGACATATTCGACGTCCTCGTCCTTGATCTTCTTGACAACGTCACTTTTGCTCATCGTGTCGACCTTTTCCTCTCCAAAGTCAGGTAGTTGCGGCCCGCTCCGGGCCCGGCGTCAAAGCGCTTCCGCGCCGGTTTCCCCGGTCCGGATCCGAAGCGCGTTCTCCACGGGGGAGACGAAGATCTTGCCGTCGCCGATCTTGTCGGTCTTCGCGGCGGCCACGATGGCCTCGATCGCCGCGTCCACCTGATCGTCGGCCAGAACGACCTCGACCTTCACCTTGGGAAGGAAGTCCACGACGTATTCGGCGCCGCGATAGAGCTCGGTATGCCCCTTCTGGCGACCGAAGCCCTTCACCTCGATCACGCTCAGGCCCTGCACCCCGATTTCCTGCAAAGCCTCCTTCACCTCGTCGAGTTTGAAGGGCTTGATGATGGCCTCGATCTTTTTCATGCGCTCTCGACTCCCCCCGTTCTGGGCATTCCATCGGCCTCAGACCACTTCCCGCGGTGAGTGCCAATTCGCTACGGTCGGGGGGCTGGGCCCGCCAGGGCGATTCCCCCTGCTTTGCCCAAAATTCAGGCAAAGCGGCGCGGAGACAAGCGGAATTGAAACGAGGGGCCGGAAATGAGCGAAGTCCCGACCGTGGCACAGCCGTCCGCTATCGCGAGAGCGAAGCAACTGCCGTCGAGCCGGGCGGCGACCGACCGCGGGTGGGCGCCTCCGACCTGCGTTCTGCACACTTTATCTCTCAACCCTGCCGCGCGGCCGTTCTAGGCGGAAACGTTGCAAGGGCGCCCGCCCTCGGGGGCGGTCGGGCGCCGCCCGGCGGGCCTGCGGCCCTTGATTCCGGGCAAGAAGGTCGGCTTTACCGGCCTCATGGGCACTAGAAAAGCGGACCAGACATGACAGACCTCCTCACCGCCGCCCAGATGCGCGCCATCG
>JBNKWI010000050.1:0-24439 GCA_050299695.1 Paracoccaceae bacterium | reverse complement strand
GAAGTCCTGTTTTCTTTGGGTCCGGAAATCCCGGGGTTTGGGGCAGAGCCCCAATCCGCCCGCAGGGCCGCGGCAGCGGCCCGGAGGGCCAGAGGAAATGCGCGTCTCGCGCGCTCCTTTTCTAGGCCGGCCAGAGCGCCTTCTCGCCCAGCCTCGCGATGAAGGCCCCATGGGCCGCCGCCTCGGCCTCGGTGATCCGCGGCGCGAGCGGCTCCGGCCGGGGCTGCGGCCGCCAGTCGCCCGCATCGCCCGCGTCGCTCCGCCCGCCGGTCTGGACCAGTCCGAAATCCGGCTGCCGCCCGCCGATCAGCTCGAGATAGACCTCGGCGAGGATCTCGCTGTCGAGGAGCGCGCCGTGCAAGGTCCGGGCCGAGTTGTCGATCCCGAAGCGCCGGCAAAGCGCGTCGAGCGAGGCGGGCGCTCCGGGGAACTTCTTCCGCGCGATCGCCAGCGTGTCGACTGCCCGGCTCTCGGGAATCTGCGGCAGGCCCAGCCATTTCAGCTCGGCGTTCAGGAACCGCATGTCGAAGGCGGCATTGTGGATGATCAGCGGCGCGTCCCCGATGAAATCCAGGAACTTCCGGCCCACCTCGCGGAATACCGGCTTGTCGCGCAGGAAGGCGTCGTCGAGCCCGTGCACCGCCTTCGCGTCCTCGGGCATCGCGCGTTCCGGGTTGATATAGACGTGAAACTCCCGCTCGGTGCGGATATGGCCGATCAGCTCGATGGCGCCGATCTCGACGATCCGGTCGCCCGCATCCGGGTCGAATCCGGTCGTCTCCGTGTCGAGCACGATTTCACGCATCCAGCCTGCCTCTGATGTCCCTCAGCACATCCTGAACCGCCGCGCGCGCGGCTTCAAGGCTCCGGGTCTCGATCACGTAGTCGGCACGGGCGCGTTTCTCCGCATCAGGCATCTGCCGTGCGAGAATCGCGTCGAGATGCGCCTCGGTCATTCCCGGCCGTGCCAGAACCCTGGCGCGCTGGATCTCCTCGGGTATCGAAACCACCGCCACCGCGTCGCAGCCCGCCTCGGCGCCGGTCTCGTAAAGAAGCGGGATGTCGAGCAGCACCACGGGCGCCGCCGCCGCGGCAAGAAATTGCGCGCGATCCGCGGCTACGAGCGGATGAACCGCCGCCTCCAGCCGGGCGAGGCGGCCCCGCCCATCGGCGAGCCAGCTTTTCAAGGCCGCCCGGTCGACCGACCCGCCGCGCACGCATTCCGGGCAAAGCTCCGCCACCGCCGGAACCGCCGCACCGCCGGGCCCGTAAAGCCGGTGGACGGCTGCATCGGCATCCCAGACCGGCACGCCTTCCGCCGCGAACATCTCGGCCGTGGTGGATTTGCCCATGCCGATGGAGCCGGTGAGGCCGAGGCGGAAAGGCAGGGTCACGCGGCCACCAGGGCTGCGCGTGTGGTCTCGTCGATGACCGGCCGCTCGCCGAACCAGCGTTCGAATCCCGGTGCGGCCTGGTGGATCAGCATGCCGAGCCCATCGACGGTCGGGCAGCCCAGCGCCCGGGCGCTCTGCAGAAGCGTAGTGTCTAGCGGGTCCACAACCAGGTCACAGACCACCATATCTGGTGAGACTGCGTCGAGCGGCACCCGAAAGGCCTGCTTCCCCGTCGCGCCCAGAAGCGTCGCGTTCACCAGGGTTCCGGCGCCCTCGATGGAAGTCCCGGCCTGCACCCAGTCATAGACCGAGATCCGCGTGCCGAACTCGCTCATCAGAGCATCGCTCCGCGCCCGGGTGCGGTTCGCGATGCGGATCTCCTTCGCACCCGCGCCGATCAGCGCGGTCACCACCGCCCGCGCCGCGCCGCCGGCCCCCAGGAGCGCGACCGGCGCGGCATCCGCCCGCCACCCGGGGATCCCGTGCCGCAAGCTCTCGATGAACCCGACACCGTCGGTATTGTCCGCGTGGATCCGCCCGTCGCGCTGGAAGATCAGCATGTTCGCCGCCCCGATCAGCGAGGCGCGATCCGAGACGTGATCCGCCAGGCTCAGAACCGCCTCGCGATGCGGCGCGGTGACATGGAGGCCGAGAAACCCGAGCCGGGGCAGAACGCTCAGCGCCTCGGCGAGATCGCCATGGGCGACATCCATCGGCACGTAGTGACCCGGCAGGATCTGCCGGCGCAGCCAATGCGCGAAAAGCCGTGGCAGTTTCGACCCGCCGACCGGAGACCCGATCACGCCGGCAAGTGGAATCTGTCTGTCGCTCATGTCTCGAGAACCCCCCTCGTGACCAGATACGACAGAAGCTCGACGAGCGGGAGCCCCAGCACCACGTGATAGCTGCCCTCGATGCGCGAAAACAGGCGCACGCCCTCGGCCTCGACCTGATAGCCGCCGACCGAATGGCGCAGGTCCTCCCAGTTCCGCGCGACGTAATCGGCGATGAAGCCGGGCGAGAGCGCGTGCATGGTCAGCCGCGCGGTGCCCACATGGCGCCAGACCGGGCGCGGACCCTCGAAGACCACGGCGGCGGAATGGAGCTTGTGGCTGCGGCCCGAGAGGCGGGCCAGCTGCTCGCGGAGTTCCGTTTCGGAATGCGGCTTGCCGAGCACCTCGCCGTCGATCTCGAGCACCTGGTCCGCGCCGATCACCAGCGCGTCGGAATGCGCGCCGGCGACCTTCGCGGCCTTCATCTCGGCCAGCGCGTCGGCCTGGTCGCGGGGCGCGATGCCCTCCGCGGCAAAGCTCTCACGAAGGGTCTCCTCGTCGATGCGCGGCGAGATGCAGGTCACCGGCACCCGCGCCGCATCGAGAAGGGCGCGCCGGATTTCGGACCCCGAAGCGAGGATCACGGAAAGCGTCATTGGGGACGGGTCTGTGGAAAACCCCGGTGTAGGGCGGGGGACGGGATGGGGGCCTTGCGACTAGTTCCGGGCCCGTTCTGAAAGCCGGTGCTTCCCGGGGAGATCCGGGTCGAGTTCTCCCCTGTGGGAAAGAATTTCCCTAGGGCAAGGGAGACCGGGGGCATCTTCCCCGGAGCATCCGCACCGCCGCGGGCTCCCCGATTTATCGTGATTGATTCCAACGATTTACCGGAGCAGACCGATCGTGTTTCCCTGCCGCTCACATGCCCCGCCCTGTGAAGAACTCTGTTGATGGATGAACAATCCACACTCTCCCCAGCCCCTACTTCCTAATCAATCCTTCTTTTTAATCTTTTCTTTTATTAAGGGGGTCGGTGAGATGATCGACTTCCTGTCCGCCCTCTACCCCTGGACGAAAGCCTTCCATGTGATCTCGGTGATCGCCTGGATGGCCGGGCTGTTCTACCTGCCGAGACTGTTCGTCTATCACGCAGAGAAGGTCGAGAGGGGAAGTCCCACCGACGAGATGTTCCAGACCATGGAGCGGCGGCTGATCCGGGCGATCATGAACCCTGCGATGATCGCTACCTGGGTCTTCGGCCTGATGCTGGTGTTCACCCCCGGCGTGGTCGACTGGGGCGCCTGGTGGCCCTGGACCAAGGCGGCGGGGATCCTGGGTATGACCGAGTTCCACCACTGGTGCTCGCGGCGGCGGAAGGACATCGTCAAGGGCCTGCCGCTGCGCTCGGGCCGCGAATACCGGATCATGAACGAGGTGCCGACGCTCCTGATGGTGCTGATCGTCGTCTCGGTGATCGTGAGGTTCTGAGTTTGTCGACCAGGGATTTGTTGACTCGTGGCCCGGCGGCGCCTAGATAGCGCATCGCGGCCGTCCGGCCGTGCGTTTTCCAATCCAGATATGACCGCGCGGCCCGCCGGGCCCGGTCCCAGGACATCCCATGCCCCTTGACCGCCTGAACCTGTCCGAGCTCAAGTCCCAGAGCCCGAAAGACCTCCTTGCGATGGCCGAGGAGCTCGAGATCGAGAACGCCTCGACGATGCGCAAGGGCGACATGATGTTCTCGATCCTGAAGGAGCGGGCCGAGGAAGACTGGGTCATCGGCGGCGACGGGGTGCTCGAGGTGCTGCAGGACGGATTCGGTTTCCTGCGCTCGCCCGAGGCGAACTACCTGCCGGGTCCGGACGACATCTACGTTTCGCCGGAGATGATCCGCCAGCATTCGCTTCGCACCGGCGACACGGTCGAAGGCGTGATCCGCGAACCGAACGAGAGCGAACGCTACTTCGCGCTGACCAAGGTGGAGCAGATCAATTTCGAGGATCCCGACCGGGCGCGCCACAAGGTGAGCTTCGAGAACCTCACGCCGCTCTATCCCGACCAGCGGCTGAAGATGGAAATCGAGGATCCGACGATCAAGGACCGCTCGGCGCGGATCATCGACCTGGTCGCGCCGATCGGCAAGGGCCAGCGCTGCCTGATCACGGCGCCGCCGCGGACCGGCAAGACGGTGCTCCTGCAGAACATCGCGCATTCGATCGAGGTGAATCACCCGGAATGCTACCTGATCGTGCTCCTGATCGACGAGCGGCCGGAAGAAGTGACCGACATGCAGCGCTCGGTGAAGGGCGAGGTCGTGTCCTCGACCTTCGACGAACCGGCGACGCGGCACGTGGCCGTTTCGGAGATGGTGATCGAGAAGGCGAAGCGCCTGGTCGAGCATAAACGCGACGTAGTGATCCTCCTCGACTCGATCACAAGACTTGGTCGTGCCTTCAACACCGTGGTGCCGAGCTCGGGCAAGGTCCTCACAGGTGGTGTCGATGCGAACGCGCTGCAGCGTCCGAAACGCTTCTTCGGCGCGGCGCGGAACATCGAGGAGGGCGGTTCGCTCACCATCATCGCCACCGCGCTGATCGACACCGGCAGCCGGATGGACGAGGTGATCTTCGAGGAATTCAAGGGCACCGGTAACTCGGAAATCGTGCTCGACCGCAAGGTCGCCGACAAGCGGGTGTTCCCGGCGATGGACATCCTCAAGTCCGGCACCCGGAAGGAAGACCTGCTGGTCGACAAGGGCGACCTGAAGAAGACCTTCGTGCTGCGCCGGATCCTGAACCCGATGGGCACCACCGACGCTATCGAGTTCCTGATTTCCAAGCTGAAGCAGACGAAGTCGAATTCCGATTTCTTCGACTCGATGAACACCTGACCGGGTGTTCTGACACGATGGATTGAGGCAATGGACACGATCTTTGCCCTGGCAAGCGCCCGCGGAAAGGCGGGCGTTTCCGTTTTCAGGGTGTCGGGCCCGGCGGCCTTCGCGGCGGCCCGGGCTCTGACCGGCGAGGACGTGCCGGCACGGCGGCCGGTGTTGCGGCATGTCGTGGACCTGGAGGGGCGGCCCATCGACACCGGGCTGGTGCTCGGTTTTCCCGCCGGTCAGAGCTTCACCGGCGAGGATGTGGTGGAACTCCAGATGCACGGCTCGCCGGCGGTGACCTCCGCCTTGCTCGCGACATTGGGGCAGGTGGCGGGGCTGCGGCTCGCGGAGCCCGGGGAGTTCACGCGGCGGGCTTTGGAGAACGGGCGGCTCGACCTGACCCAGGTCGAAGGGCTCGCCGATCTGATCGAGGCGGAAACCGAGCTCCAACGCAAGATGGCGCTGAACGTCGCCGAAGGCGCGCTCAGGCGGCAAACCGAAGACTGGCGCGCGGCCCTGGTGCGGTCGGCGGCTTTGCTCGCGGTGGTGATCGACTTCGCCGACGAAGAGGTGCCGGCAGACGTGACAGCCGAGGTGCTGGCACTGGTGGATGGCGTGGCAATGGACCTCCGGCGCGAGGTGGACGGCGCGCGCGTGGCCGAGCGGGTGCGCGAGGGGTTCGAGGTGGCCATCGTCGGGCGCCCGAACACCGGGAAGTCGACGCTGCTGAACTGGCTGGCCGGGCGCGAGGCGGCGATCACCTCGGACGTGGCGGGCACGACCCGTGACGTGATCGAAGTGCGGATGGATCTCGACGGGCTGCCGGTGACGCTGCTCGACACGGCGGGGCTGCGTGAGACCGAGGACCATGTGGAGCGGATCGGCGTCGACCGGGCCCGCGAACGGGCGGAGCGCGCCGACTTGCGGGTGTTCCTGGTGGAGCCGGGCGAGGCGCCGGCGATGGATCCGGGACCGCAAGATCTTGTGCTCGTCGCCAAGGGCGACCTCTACGGGGGCCAAGAAATGGCGGTGTCCGGCAAGACCGGTGCCGGGATCGAGGCCCTGACCCGGGCCATCACCGCGCGCCTTTCCGACCGGCTCGCCGTCTCGGCCACCGCGATGCGCGCCCGGCAACGGCAGTCGATTTCCCAGGCGCTTCTCGCTATAGAGGCCGCGCGCGCGGAGATCGCCGTGGGTGAGTCGCGCGTCGAATTCGCCAGCGAGCATCTGCACGGCGCGATCCGGGCGCTTGATATTCTCGTCGGCCGGGTCGATGTGGAGCAGATCCTCGACGAGATCTTCGCGAGTTTTTGCCTCGGCAAGTGAGGGAGTGTTTCACGTGAAACAGTTCGACGTTCTGGTGATCGGGGGCGGCCATGCCGGGGCGGAGGCCGCGCATGCCGCCGCGCGCATGGGCGCTGAGACCGGCCTGGTCACGCTGAGCCGCGACGGGATCGGCGTGATGTCCTGCAACCCGGCCATCGGCGGCCTGGGCAAGGGCCACCTCGTCCGCGAGATCGACGCGCTCGACGGTGTCATGGGTCGCGTGGCCGACGCCGCCGGGATCCAGTTCCGCCTCCTGAACCGCCGCAAGGGGCCCGCCGTGCAGGGGCCCCGCGCGCAATCAGATCGCGCAATCTATCGCCGGACCATGCTGGCCGAAACCGAATCGCGCTCCGGGCTCACCATCGTCGAAGGCGAGGCGGCGGATTTTGTCATGGAGAATGGCACCGTGCGCGGCGTAGTCCTCGCCGACGGTACAGCGCTCGCCGCCCGCGCCGTCGTGCTCACCACCGGAACCTTCCTCCGTGGTCTCATCCATATCGGTGAAAAACGCGTCCCCGGCGGCCGGATCGGCGAACGCCCCTCGGTACGCCTCGCCGAGCGAATCGATGGCTTCGGCCTGCCGCTCGGCCGGTTGAAGACCGGCACACCCCCGCGCCTCGACGGCAAAACCATCGACTGGGCGGCGCTCGAAACCCAGCCGGGCGATGAGGAACCGGAGATGTTCTCCTTCCTCTCGGACCGGCCCAGCGCGCGCCAGATCGCCTGCGGCATCACACACACCAACGCCCGCACGCACGAGATCATCCGCGAGAACCTCTCCCGCTCGGCCATGTATGGCGGCCATATCGACGGCATCGGCCCGCGCTACTGCCCCTCGATCGAGGACAAGGTGGTGCGCTTCGCCGAAAAGGCATCGCACCAGATCTTCCTCGAACCCGAGGGGCTCGACACCGACACCGTCTACCCGAACGGCATCTCGACCTCGCTGCCCGAGGACGTGCAGGAGGCCTATGTCCATTCCATCACCGGGCTCGAACGGGCGGCGATCCTGCAACCCGGCTACGCCATCGAATACGACTATGTCGACCCGCGTTCGCTGACCGACACGCTGGCGGTCCGGGACGTGCCGGGCCTCTATCTTGCGGGTCAGATCAACGGGACCACAGGATATGAGGAAGCGGCGGCCCAGGGCATGGTTGCCGGTCTCAACGCAGCCGCAGCCGCCCAGGGCAGGGACCCGGTGCGATTCAGCCGCCGCAGCTCCTATATCGGCGTGATGATCGACGATCTGGTGACCCGTGGCGTGACCGAACCCTACCGCATGTTCACTTCCCGCGCCGAGTTCCGCCTCTCGCTCCGGGCCGACAATGCCGACCAGCGGCTGACGCCCTTCGGCCTCGAGATCGCCTGCATCGGCGCCGACCGTGCCGCCCGGTTCGGCGCGAAGATGGAAGCGCTCGCCGCCGGCCGTGCCGCTGTGGAAATCCGCAGCTGGACGCCGTCCGAAATCGCCGCCCAGGGCGTCGCCATCGCCGCCGATGGCGGCCGCCGCGACGGTTATGCGCTCCTTGCCTTCGCCGATGTGGATTTCCCGACGCTGATCGCCCTCGACCCGGCCCTGGCCGAGATCCCCGAAGCGGTCCGGGTCCAGCTCAAGCGCGACGCGCTCTACGCCCATTACATCGCCCGCCAGGAACGCGACGTCGCGGCAATGGCCCGCGACGAGGCCCAGGAAATCCCCACGGGCTTCGACTACGCCACCGTCACCGGCCTCTCGCACGAGGTCCGCACCAAGCTCACCGCCGCGCAGCCCCGGACGCTCGCCCAGGCCGCCCGCATCGAAGGCGTCACCCCGGCCGCGCTCACGGTGATCCTCGCCCGCCTCCGCATGGAGCGCCGGACCGCATGACCAGCGCCCCAACGGCGCTCGATGTTTCACGTGAAACACAGGCGCGGCTCCAGACCTATGCCGGGCTCCTCGAAAAGTGGAACCCGCGCATCAATCTTGTGTCGCGCGCCACGCTCGGCGCGCTCTGGACCCGGCATTTCCTCGATTCCGCCCAGCTCCTCGATCTTGCCCCGGAAACCACTCGCCACTGGTGCGATCTCGGCTCCGGCGGCGGCTTTCCCGGCCTCGTTCTCGCGATTCTCGCCCCCGAGCGCCGTCCCGGTCTCCGCTTCACCCTGATCGAATCCGACCAGCGCAAGGCGGCCTTCCTCCGCACCGTCCTCCGCGAAACCGGGGCAGGGGCCACGGTTCTCGACAGCCGCATCGAGGACGCCCCGCCGCAGACGGCCGACATCGTCTCCGCCCGCGCCCTCGCGCCGCTGCCAGCCCTTCTCGGCCTCGCCGCCCGCCATCTCGCGCCGCAAGGCACCGGAATCTTCCCGAAAGGCGTCCGCCACGAGGACGAACTCCGGGAATCTCTTGAACTCTGGCACTTCCGCTGCGAGAAACTTCCCAGCCAGACGGATCCGGACGCCGTCATTCTCAGGATCTCGGAGCTTTCCCGTGCATGACCCGACCCGGCCCCGGGGCCCGCGCATCATCGCCATTGCAAACCAGAAGGGCGGCGTCGGCAAGACGACCACCGCGATCAATCTCGGCGCGGCCTTGGCCGAGGTCGGCGCCCGCATCCTGCTGATCGACCTCGATCCCCAGGGCAACGCCTCCACCGGTCTCGGCCTCCCGCCCTCGGCGCGGCGTTACACCACCTACGATCTGATCCTCGACGAGGCCAGCCTCGACGAGGTCATCCACGAGACCAAGACGCCAAATCTCTGGATCGCCCCCTCGACCACCGATCTCAGCTCCGCCGATATCGAGCTCGTCGCCAACGAAAAGCGCAGTTTCCTCCTCTACGACGCGCTGCGGCAGCCCGAGATGGACAAGTTCGCCTTCGACTTCATCCTGATCGACTGCCCGCCCTCGCTGAGCCTGTTGACG
This sequence comes from Paracoccaceae bacterium, assembly GCA_050299695.1. Classification (GTDB taxonomy): domain Bacteria; phylum Pseudomonadota; class Alphaproteobacteria; order Rhodobacterales; family Rhodobacteraceae; genus Ovoidimarina. The sequence goes on along the minus strand of JBNKWI010000050.1, from coordinate 15,160 downwards.
GTCAACGCCATGGTCGCCGCCCATTCGATCCTGGTCCCGCTGCAAAGCGAGTTCTTCGCGCTCGAGGGCTTGTCGCAGTTGATGTTGACCGTCCGCGAGGTCCGCCAGTCGGCCAACCCGAAGCTCCGCATCGAGGGCGTCGTCCTGACCATGTTCGACGGCCGCAACAACCTCAGCCACATGGTGGCCAAGGATGCGCGCGAGACGCTCGGCGAAATGGTCTTCGACACGATCGTGCCGCGCAATGTCCGCGTCAGCGAGGCGCCGTCTTTCGCGATGTCCGTCCTCGAATACGACACCCAGTCGAAGGGCAGCGAGGCCTATCGCGGCTTGGCGCAAGAACTGGTAGAACGTCACAAACTCGCTACCACATAGGGGGGCAGACATGGCGGATGGCAGGAAGGAACGGCGGGGTCTCGGACGCGGGCTCTCCGCGCTCATGGCCGATGTGGCCACGCCGATGTACGACACGGGCGAGGGCGGCGGCGTCGCGCGCAAGGCCGAGCAGGTCATCCCGATCGACCGGATCCGCCCCAACCCCGAGCAGCCCCGCCGCACCTTCCAGCGTGAGGCGCTCGACGAGCTCGCCGCCTCGATCCGGGAAAAGGGCGTGATCCAGCCGCTGATCCTTCGTGTCGACCCCGCCGATCCGCAGGCCTACCAGATCGTCGCCGGCGAGCGCCGTTGGCGCGCCTCGCAGATCGCCCGGCTGCACGAGGTGCCCGCCATCGTCCGCGAATTCGACGATCTCGAAGTGCTCGAGATCGCGATCATCGAAAACATCCAGCGCGCCGACCTGAACGCCATCGAGGAGGCCGCCGGCTACCGCCAGCTGATGGACCGCTTCGGCCATACCCAGGAAAAGCTCGCGGAGGCGCTGGGCAAGAGCCGCAGCCACATCGCCAACACCATGCGCCTCCTCGGCCTTCCCGACGCGGTCCAGGCGATGGTGTCTGAGGGCCAGCTCTCCGCCGGCCACGCCCGCGCCCTCGTCACCGCCGAAGACCCGCTCGCGCTCGCCCGCGAAGTGGTCAAGGGCGGCCTCTCGGTCCGCCAGACCGAAAAACTCGCGAAAAAGGCCGCCGGCGGCTCCGGCACGGCGGGCGGTTCCCGTCCGGCCGGTGCGCCGGCGAAGGATGCCGACACCCGCGCCCTCGAGGACGACCTCAAGGCCGCGCTCTCCATGTGGGTCAGCATCGACCACGGCCCGGCAGGCGAGGGCGGCACGGTCACTCTCCGCTACGCCTCGCTCGACCAGCTCGACGAAATCTGCCGCCGCCTCACCCTGACCGAGCCGGCCTACGACTAGGGCAGGGCGCCTGCCCTCCGTTCTGCGCCCGGGTCGCCCAAGTCGGCTTCGCCCGGCCGCTGCCTCTTCTTTGGGTCTGAAAAATCCCGGGGTTTGGGGCGGAGCCCCAAAGAAACCGCGCAGCAAGCTGGGCTTACGCCAGAATCGCCCGCAACACCGCGTTCAGAACCGGCCGCCCCAGCTCCGTCGCCGCCAGTCGTCCCGCGCGCCGCTCCAGATGCCCGCTTTCTACTAACTCATTGATCTTATTAATGACTTCCTGACCCGGACCCAGCGTCTCCAACCGCGCGACATCCACCCCGTCCCGCAACCGCAGCCCCATCATCAAAAACTCGTCCAGCACCGCGTCGCCCGGCACCGCCTCCATCAGGAACCCGGCCCCCGCCCCGCGCTCGACCGTCTCCAGCCATTCTCCCGGCGCCCGCGGCGTCTCCGTCGCCATCCGCACGCCGTCCAGCGTCAGCCGTCCGTGCGCCCCCGGCCCGATCCCGGCATAGTCGCCGCTCTCCCAGTAGATCAGGTTGTGCCGCGCCTCCGCGCCGGGCCGCGCGTGGTTGGAAATCTCGTAGGCCGGTAGCCCCGCCGCTGCCGTCAACTCCTGCGTCGCCGCGTAGAGATCCGCCGCCCGATCTTCGTCCGGCAGACCCGGCAACCGCCCGCGCCGGAACCGGTCGCCGAACGCCGTCCCGTCCTCGATCGTCAACTGGTAGAGCGACAGGTGATCCACCGCCAGCCCGAGCGCCCGGCCCAGCTCCGCCTCCCACGCCGCCAGAACCTGGTCCTGCCGCGCATAGATCAGGTCGAAGCTCACCCGCCCGAACGCCGCCCGCGCCACATCGAAGGCCGCCAAAGCCTCGTCCACGGAATGCAGCCGCCCCAGCCGCTTCAGATCCGCATCGTTCAGCGCCTGGATCCCCATCGACACCCGGTTCACCCCCGCCGAAGCATAGCCCCGGAACCGCTCTGCCTCGACCGAGGTCGGGTTCGCCTCCAGCGTGATCTCCGCCCCCTCGGTCAGATCCCACCGCAAGGCGATCCGCTCCAGCACCGAAGCCACCACCGATGGCGCCATCAGGCTGGGCGTTCCACCCCCGAAGAACACCGTGTCGACCCGCCGCCCCGGCACCAGTGCCGCCACCCGGTCGATCTCCGCCAGATAGGCCCGCGCCCAGCGGTCCTGGTCGATCTCCGCCGCCACATGACTGTTGAAATCGCAATAGGGGCATTTCGCCGCGCAGAACGGCCAGTGCAGGTAGATGCCGAAACCGGCGTCCTGCCAGAGCTCAGGCAAAGGCGGCCCGGATCAGCTTGGCGAAGGCATCGGCCCGATGCGACATCGCGTGTTTCTTCGCCGGATCCATCTCGCCGAACGTCTCCGCTTCGCCCTCCGGCACGAAGACCGGATCGAAGCCGAAACCGCGCTCGCCTCGCATCGGCCAGACAAGCCGCCCCTCGACCCGGCCTTCGACGACAACGTCCTCGCCATCCGGCCAGGCCAGGCACAGGGTGCAGCAGAACCGCGCCGTCCGGGGCTCGGCGGCGTTGGCCTCCTCCAGCAACCGCCAGACCTTCTCCATCGCCATCGGGAAGTCCCGACCAGACCCTGTCTCGGCCCAATCGGCGGTATAAACCCCCGGCGCGCCGCCCAGCGCATCCACCATCAGCCCGCTATCGTCCGAGAGCGACGGCAGCCCCGAAGCCCCCGCCGCCGCATGCGCCTTGATCCGCGCGTTGCCGGCAAACGTCTCTTCCGTCTCCGCCGGCTCGGCCAGCCCGAGATCCCCGGCCGAGACCACATCCGCCCCGAACGGCGCCAGCAGCGCCCCGATCTCGTGCACTTTGCCGGCGTTGTGCGAAGCGATCACCAGCCGACCGCCCGCAAAGCGCCGGCTCATGCCAAGGCGGCCTTCTGCGCCTCGGCCAAAGCCGCGACACCGTGCTCCGCGAGCCCCAGAAGCGTATCCATCTGGTCGCGCGAGAAGGTCGCACCCTCGGCCGACATCTGCACCTCGACCAGACGCCCGCCGCCGGTCATCACGAAATTGCCGTCGACCCCGGCCTCGCTGTCCTCCGGATAGTCCAGGTCCAGAACCGGCTGCCCGGCATAGATCCCGCAGGACACCGCGGCCACATGGTCGGTGATCGGGTCCGACAGCACGTCGCCCGCCTTCATCAGCTTGTTCACCGCCAGCCGCAGCGCTACCCAACCCCCGGTGATCGAGGCGCAGCGCGTTCCGCCATCGGCTTGGATCACGTCGCAATCCACGGTGATCTGCCGCTCGCCCAGCGCCACCCGGTCGATCCCGGCGCGCAGCGACCGGCCGATCAGCCGCTGGATCTCCTGCGTCCGCCCCGATTGCCCATTCTTCGCCTCGCGCCGCATCCGCGTATGGGTCGCGCGCGGCAGCATCCCGTATTCCGCCGTCACCCAGCCCAGGCCGGTGTTCTTCAGAAAGGGCGGCACCCGCTCGTCCACGCTCGCCGTGCACAGGACATGGGTGTCGCCGCACCGGATCAGGCAGGACCCTTCGGCATGCCGCGTCACCCCGGTTTCGATTGAAATCGGTCGCATTTCGCTTACCTGACGTCCGGATGGGCGCATGATCCTGTCCTCTTTTGGAAATGTGCGCCTGATACAGGGCGGCTTTGCAGGGATGCAAGCCCGATTGACGCACCCCCCGGCGGGCCCTTAATTAGGGCCGCTTGACCCAGCGGGCGACGAAGTCTGACGGAAGCGCATGTCTGACGGCACAAAACTGATCCGCGAGATGAACGACCGAAGCCGCGAGGTGTTTCGGCGCGTGGTCGAAGGCTACCTGATGTCGGGCGAACCGGTGGGCTCGCGCACGCTGACGCGGAGCATGTCGGAACAGGTCTCGGCGGCGACGATCCGCAACGTGATGCAGGATCTCGAATTCCTCGGCCTGCTCGACAGCCCCCATGTCTCGGCTGGCCGGATCCCGACGCAGCTCGGCCTCCGGATGTTCGTCGACGGAATTCTGGAAGTCGGAGACCTCGACGAAGCCGACCGCCGCAAGCTCGACGCCTCGACCGATTCCGGCGATGGCGACGTGAACGCGCTGCTGGACAGGGTGGGCTCCGCGCTTTCCGGCCTGACCCAGGGCGCGAGCCTCGTCCTCGCCCCGAAATACGAGGCGCCGATCCGCCACGTGGAATTCGTTTCGCTCTCGCATGACCGGGCGCTGGTGGTGCTTGTCTTCGCCGACGGCCATGTCGAGAACCGGGTCTTTGCGCCGCCGCCCGGCCAGACCCCCTCGTCGCTGCGCGAGGCCGCGAATTTCGTGAATTCCGTGGCCGAGGGCAGAACGCTCGGCGACCTGCGCGGTGTGCTGGGCACCGAGATCGCCAAGCGCCGGGCCGAGCTCGATTCGCTGGCCCGCGATCTCGTCGAGAACGGTCTGGCGATCTGGGAGAACGAGGGCTCGCGCACCGAGCGCCTGATCGTCCGAGGCCGCGCCAATCTGATCGACGATCACGCCTCCGACGAGGATATCGGTCGCATCCGCACGCTGTTCGACGACCTCGAGCGCAAGCGCGACATCGCCGAATTTCTCGAGCTCGCCGAGGCGGGCGAGGGGGTCCGGATCTTCATCGGGTCGGAAAACAAACTCTTTTCACTTTCCGGTTCCTCTCTGGTGGTCTCTCCCTATATGAACGCTGACCGTAAGGTGGTCGGCGCCATCGGCGTGATCGGACCGACCCGGCTGAATTATGGGCGCATCGTGCCGATCGTCGATTATTCGGCGCAACTCGTGGGCAGGCTTTTGACGGATAAAGGGTGATGAGCGACATGGCGAAACCGAAGCAGGAAGAGATCGAGGACGAGGCGATGACCGCCGCGGCGGCGGCGGAGGCCGAAGCCGAGGTCACGCTCGACGCGCCCCCGTTCGAGGCCGGCCCGGATATCGAGGCGGTGATCGCCGAGGTCGACGCGGCCGGCGGCATGTACGCCGCCGTCGAGCAGGGTCTGGTGCAGCGCCTGATCGGCGAGTCGGCGGTGGCGTTCCAGGCATCCTCAGCGCTTTGGGAGATCGCCCGGCCCGCTTCGGCGTCGATCGCTGCCTTGGCCTCATCGGAGAGCTTGTCGTAGGAGCCCTGGCCCATCACCGTGTAGAACACCAACCGGCCCAGCGGCGCGCCGAGGGTATAGCTGTTGGCGACCTCGTCGAGTTTGAAATCCGAGAGCGTGGACGCGCCGGTGAACACGCCGTCGATCAGGCCGGTCTGGAGCGCGTTGTAGACCTCGTTGATCGGCATCTGAACCGGCGTCGCGCCGAGCGCCTGGGCCACTTCGGCGGCGGTGGCGCCGGCGACGCGGATCTTCAGGCCGGCGAGATCGGCGGGAGTGCGGATCTCCTTGTCCTTCATGATCATGATGTTGGGCTCGGAGGTCCAGAGCGCGATCGCCTTGGTGCCCGGGAACTCGGCTGAGAACTCGTCATAGGCGTCCCAGAGCGCGTCGTAGCCCGACTTGCCCTCGGGGATCGCGCCCGGCAGTTCGGCGATCATCGTCTTCCTGAACTGCGACGATGTATAGCCGGGCAGGCCCCAGACGAGGTCAGCCGCGCCCTGGACGGCGCGCACGTACTGCTCGACCGGCCCCGCGCCCAGTTCGCCGCCATGATAGCCGCGGACCGTCAGGCTTCCGCCCGTCGCCTCCGACAGGTCGGCGTTCATCTTCTCGATCACCGATGCGTTGATCGTGTGGAACGGCGGCGTGAAGTTCGCGAACTTGAGCTCCTGCGCCGCGGCGGGCAGCGCTACGCCGGCCGCGAGAACGGCGGCGGTCAGTGTCTTGATGAGTGTCATGTAGCCTCCCTGGTACCATTGGCACTGTGCTGCCGGCGGGGTTTCCACGATCCCGCGGCCTTCCCCGAAGCCTGGCATCGTGCCAATGCCAGGTTCCGCATCCCGGACTCGCGACAAGCGCGTGACGATCACAGTGCCGCGCGCAGACCGCGGGCGCCATTTCAAAGCGCCGCGCTGGCGATAAATTCTCGCTATAGCAGCCGCCTTCCATGCACCGCATTGGGAGGAGAATTTTGTATATGTAACAGAGTTTTGCGTAGCGACATTTCCGTTGCGCCTGGCGAGCCGTCTTGCGGTCCGTAGGGCCGCCCGGGCAGGCCGGGCGGCCTGATCGTGACTTACGCGGCCTTCGTCCGCCAGCTATCCGCGGCGTAGCTCTCGCGCGCCTCGCTCGAATAAGGCGTAGGCGAGACGCGCACCCGGATCTCGGCCTGGCGATGCTTCTCGGTCGAGGTCTTCTGGGTGTCTTCTGGCTCGCCCCATTTCAGCGTCAGAACGTCGCCCACCTCGACCGACTGGTCGACCACGCCGAGCGAAAGAATGCAGCGTTCGTTGAAGCTGTAGCCGTTGAACATGCTCATCCCGACCATCTTGTCGCCCTGCATGATCATGTCGGCAGAGGACGAGGCATAGTTCGGCTGCGGGAAGTCGATCCACTTGCAGGGCGTGCCCGGCTCGAACGACGAGGCGATCACCTTGAGCACGTCCTCCGCGTTCCACTCGAAGGTGACCTTCTTGCGGTTCGTGGAGCTTTCCTTCATCTTCTGGAGTGCGGATTTTCCAATGAAATCATCCTTCTTCCAGCCGATATAGAAGTCGTAACCCAGCTCGAACGGGTTCACGTAGTAGTCCTCGATGTTGTCCGAGACGAAACTGCCGCCGATCGCGCCCGCGGCCTCGTACATCTCGGCACCCAGCCAGTCGCGATAGTCCTTCATCATCCCGTCGCCGGTGTAGATCCCCGGCAGCGGCGACGGGATCCAGCCCGATTCGAGGGTGTTCGTCGAATAGGCGCGGCTGCCGCACTGGACGAGTCGGACGCCCGCATCGCGTGCCGCCTGCAAAATGGTCGAGTGGATGTAGTTCTTGTCCTCGTAGGGACCCCAGACCTCCAGGCCGGGGGCGCCGGACATGCCGTGGCGCAGCGCCTGCACCTTCTTGGAGCCGATATTGATCCAGTCGACATGGAAGAACTTGATGTCGGGGATCGGCCCGCCGTTCATCTTCTCGAAGATCTTCGGAGCGTCGGGGCCCTGGATCTGGAAGCGGTAATGGGTGCGCAGGACGCGTTCGCCCTCGGGCCGCGAGGTGGAGCGGGGGTCATGCTTGATCCGCACGTTCCACTTGCCCCAGGCGGCACAGAACATCAGCCAGTTCGAGGTGGGGGCGCGGCCGACGAGGATGAACTTGTCCTCGCGCTCGCGGAAGATGATGTGGTCGCCGATGACGTGGCCGGCCGGGGTGACGGGCACGAAATGCTTGGCGCGGTTCAGGTCGAAATTCGAGAAACTGTTGATGCCGTGATAGGCGAGGAACGACTCGGCCTCCGGTCCCTCGACGATCAGCTCGTCCATGTGGTGCGACTGGTCGAACAGAACGGCGGTTTCGCGCCAGGCGACCTGTTCGTTGCGCCAGTTCTCGAATTCCGGCGTCACCACCGGGTAGACATACATCCCGATCTTCGAGTTGCGGAGCATCTCGACCGGGTTCTTGTGTTGGGCCATCACGTCGGACAGGCTGGGCATGCGGGGTTCCTCCTCAGGTTGGGTCTTGGGTGACGAGCGACAGGCCGGGCACACGGCCGGCCAGGCTCGGATCGGTCTTGGTCAGGTAGTCGAGGTTGTCCCGCGCCTGGCGGGCATGTTCGCGGGCGAGCGCCTCGGCGCGGCTGCCTTCCCGGGACTGGATCGCCCCCAGGATCGCGCGGTGTTCCCGCTGGGCCAGGAGAAGCCGATTGCGGAAATCCGGGATCAGCCCCTGCTCGCGCAGAAACGCGCTCGGCGAGGCGAGCGGAAGGCGGCTCACCCTCTCGACTTCCCGGCGCACGATGGCGCTGCCGGAGAACCTGGCGAGCAAATCGTGGAACCGGGCGTTGAGATGGACGTACGCGTCGAAGTCGAAACTGCCGTCCAGGGCTTCGTCGATGCCATCGAGCACCGCCTCCGCTTCGGCCAGGAGCTTGGGGTCGGCGCCGCGCTCCGCGGCAAGCCGGGCGGCGGTGCCTTCGATCACGCCGCGCATCTCGATCGAGTCGTAGATATCCTCGAGCGCGAAGCGGGCCACGCGGCAGCCGCCGGTCTCGATCCGTTCGAGGAGGCCCTCGGCCACCAGCCGGTCCATCGCCTGCCGGAGCGGCGTGCGCGACAGGCCGAGCCGTTCGGAGAGCGCGACCTCGGGCAGCCTCTTGTTGGCCTCGAACGCGCCGCCCATGACGAGCGAACGGAGGCCGAGCACGGCCTTTTCGACCTGGGTGAGGCGCGCGGCGTCGCTCATCTTGGTTTCGAACCCTCCTCGGGACAGGCCGCGTCCGCGCGGCTTGTCGGATCGAGCGGACCATATAATGTATACATTTTCGCGTCAAGATTGGCTTTTACCCGCGTTTTGCGGTCGTATTGTATACATCTCTTCACGCCGGAAAACACTATGGCCCAGCGAGAAGCCATGGTAGCCTTCGCCCCAAGTCATTTGTTTCCAAGGTTATTCCCCGATGTCGAACATTGCCGGCAAAGCGTATGCGATGAATGTCGTGACGCCGAGCAACCCGAAGATCACCTGGATCAACCGCCTTCTCTTCATGATCGCGCGGGGACTGCCCGCGAACCTCGCGGGGCTCCTCGGCCTGTCGCTGATCCATTTCGCGCGCTGGGTGATCATCAAGCGCAAGGACTGGCCGGACCTCGGCCAGGGCAAGCAGAAGCTCCAGAACGACTACGTGCTGTTCTGCTCGAACTTCAACGGCACCTGGGACCAGTATATCGACGCCTTCTCGGACGGGATTCCGAAGGGGCTCGACCTGTTCTGGTACTCGGCGACGAAATACCCGCATTCGATCCCGATCACACCGTTCAAGAACTACATCACCTACAACCAGGTCTTCACCGACTATTATTACAACGCCACGCCGGGCTCGGCGCAGCGCGACATCAAGAGCTGCACAAGGGTCTATGACGCGGTCCTCGCACTCGAGAAAGCGCATGCGACGCAGTCGCCGGAGGAGTTCGCCAAGACCTGGCGCGAGACGCTGAACGGGATCCAGACCGCGCTCGGCGATCCGGGCTTCGGGCCGGTGGCGAGCCTCGACACCGAGCGCGCCGACCAGAACCGCGAGGAATTCGTTCGCAAGGCGCAGGCGGAGTTCAACCGGGTCCGAGCGACGGGAGGCAAAGCCGATGCCTGATTTCGACACCGGCCATATCTTCCTCACCACGCTGGCCCCGGTGAAGCGCGGCGACGTCGCGGAGGGCGACGGGATCTCGCACCGGCAGCGGCTCCGGATCGCGCTCTCGGAACTGCCAACGGCGATGCAGTCGCCCGCAACGCAGAAGGCCGGCATGAACAGCCCCTTCGCGCGCAACCGGCGGACGCATCTGGCGCGGATGTTCGTGCTCGACGACGTGATCTACAACGGGCGGACCGGCACCAACCCGGTGATCGCCACGCTGCGCGGCATCAACCCCGCGCAGCCGCAGCCGATCGACACGCTGAACGCGGCTTATTTCGTGTTCTGCGCCGAGATCGACGCGGTGGAGGAGGACGGCGCGCCCCTGCCCGCCCAGCTCACGCCCGAGGCGCAGACCCGCGTGCGCCGCGCCTATGCGCGCGAGCTCTGGGAGACGATGGGGCCGGAACTGGCCGATCTCTACCGGAACTGCGAGGGGTTCGAAGGGGTGCGGGACGCCCATGGCTTTGCCGATTATCTCGAGCGCTGCCATGTGGAGACGACGATGCCGTTCCACGACTATTACCTCGCCCCGCCCGCCTTCAACCTCCTGCCGAAACAGGCGCTTCTGGCGGCGATGGGGATCCCGGCCCTGGTGACATTGCTCGCGCTTCTGGGCTGGCTCTTCGGTTTCCACACCGGCTGGGCCTTCCTGATCGCACTGGCGGTGACCGCGCTCGCGGTGTTCCTCTCGGCCCGCTTCGCTCTGGCGAACGGCGCAAAGCCCCTGCCGCCCGCGCCGCACGACGCCCTGCCCTCGGTCCTGAAGGCGCTCTACGTGCAGCAGACATTCGCGGACTTCGCCGTCGACAGTCAGGGCGCCTCGCCGGAAGACCTCCACACGGGCTTCGGCGCCTATCTCGAAAAGCACAAGCCGTCGAACCGCGCCGGGCCGACCCAGACGCCCGGCGTCATCTCGATCAAGGCCGAAGGCGGGGTGACGTCATGAGCTACCGCCTCGAACTGCAGGACATCCAGGGCAACATCGTCCGCGCCTATGGCCGCTATTCTTACCCGTTCGCGCGGTATTTCTTCCTCAATATCGCCAACCCGGAGAAGGGCCGCGCCTTCGTGGGCGAGGTGGCGAAGCGGGTGACCACGGCGACGCGCTGGCCCGACAAGGCGTCGCAGCCGCAATGCACGCTGAACGTCGGCTTCACGTTCTTCGGGCTGTTCCGGCTCGGCCTGCCGACGCGCACGCTCCAGAGCATGCCCGAGGAGTTCATTGCCGGGATGAAGGACCGCGCCTTCCTTCTGGGCGACCGGGACATGACCAGGTCCGAGGCCGACGACAAGGACTGGGACAAGCACTGGGACCCGATCTGGCAGGGCAACCGGCGCGGCGACGGGTTCGACGACGACAACGTCCATATCTGGATCTCGATGAACGCCCAGTTGAAGACCGAGGGCACCGCCGAGCCGGTCGACGCGCTCGAGGAGATGACGGTCTGGCTGCGCGGGCTCTGCGCGAGCTCGGAGGGCGGGGTGCGGATCCTCGCGACCAACGGGCAGAAGGGCGACCAGGAATACCACGCCGCCTCGGCCGTGTTCCGGGACCATGGCGGGCTGCTCCTGCCCACGCCCAACGAGCATTTCGGCTTTGCAGACGGGATCGGCGACCCGGTCTTCAAGGGCCAGTATCCGCCCGAGCAGGAAAAGACCGCGGTGATCGGCCGCGGCAAGCGGATGGGCAATGGCTGGGAGCCGATCGAGGCGGGCGAGTTCATCCTCGGCCATCCCGACGAGAGCCAGGAGGTGCCGCCCACCGCCGAGCCCAGTGAATTCATGACCAATGGCAGCTTCATGGCCTACCGGAAGCTGCACCAGAACGTGACCAGCTTCGCCGAGGTCGTGGGGGCCGAGGCAAAACGCTATGCCGCGGTGATGGGGATCGGCGCGGACGAGGCCGATGTCACGCTCCGGGCGAAGATGTGCGGGCGCTGGCCCGATGGCATCCCGCTTGCCGTGGCGCCGACCCATGGGGAGTGGAAGGCCGAACAGGCGAAGCTCGGGCTGAACGACCCCGATCCGGTGAAGGCGCTGACCGCGCAGATCGCCTATCTGCGCTCGCCCGCGGCTTCGGATTTCCGCTATGCCGACGACATGACGGGATTGCGCACGCCGGGCGGCGCGCATCTGAGGCGGGCCAATCCGCGGGACTACCTCGACCCGTTGAACAAGCCCGAGGGCGATAACCCGAACGCCACCACCGCGCTCAACAAGCGGCGGCGGATCCTCAGGCGGGGCCTGCCCTACGGGCCGCCGCCCGGGACGGCGCTGTCCGACGCGACCGAGCAGGGCGTCACGATGATGATCGTCGGCGCGAGCCTGTTCCGGCAGTTCGAATTCGTGCAGCAGCAATGGATCGAATACGGGCTCGACTTCCACCAGGGCAACAATACCTGCCCGATCCTCGGCGGCCACGACCATCACAAGCGCTTCGCGATCCCGGGCGACGGGGCGAAGGGTTGTCCGGCCTATGTGATGAGCACGCTGAAGACCTTCGTCGAATGCCGCGGCGGGGACTACTTCTTCGTGCCCTCGCTGACGGCTTTGCGGATGATCGCCATGGGGATCGTCGATCCGACCTGAGGCGGAAGGGCGTGGTGCCGGCTGAGGGGCTCGAACCCCCGACCCACGGTTTACAAAACCGTTGCTCTACCAGCTGAGCTAAGCCGGCACGCGCCCGCGCTGTAGCAGCCCCGCGCCTCCCCGGCAAGCGTGACACCGACGCGACGGGTCCGGTGCCATCGGAGCCGGTGCCATGGTCCGGCCGGGCAATCGCCCTATACTCGGGGGCGAAGAGGGGAAACGGGGTCCGGGCCACCCATGCAGGTCGTGTTTCATATCGGGGCGCATTGCACCGACGGGGATCAGCTCGTCCGCACGCTTCTGAAGAACCGCGGGCTTCTCGCCCGGCGGGGCGTCGTCGTGCCCGGGCCGGGGCGCTACCGCAGGGTGCTGGGCGAGGTGCTCGGCCTTCTGGACGGGGCGCCGGTCTCGGCGGAGGCCGAGGAGGCGATGCTCGACGGGATCGTCGAGACCGACGCGGCCGACCGGCTGATCCTCTCGGATGCCGATTTCCTCTGCCCGGCGACGGAGGTGTTGGCGGACGGCGAACTCTACGGCGCGGTCGCCCGGAGCGCGCGGCTCGCCCATGCTTTCCCGAGCGCCGAGATCGGTTTCGCGCTGGGACTGAGAAACCTCGCGAGCTTCCTGCCCGCGCTCTCCGAGGCAACCGGGACGGGCCTTCCGCCCCGGCTCGACCCGCGCGCGCTGAGCTGGGTGGGCGTGGTGGAGGGGCTCCGGGCGGCCAATCCCGAGGCCGAGATCCTGGTCTGGTGCGACGAGGACACGCCACTCCTCTGGCCCGAGATCCTGCGTGAGCTCGCCGCGCTCGACCCGACCGACCCGGTCGAAGGCAGCCACGACCTCGCGCGGCGGCTCCTGGGAGACGAAGGCAACGCACGCTACGCACGGTTCCTCGAGCGCTGGCCGCCCGCCGACGAGTATTCCCGGCGCAGGGCGCTTGCGGCGCACCTGGCGAAATACGCGACCGACGAGGCGTTGGAACAGGAAATCGGGCTGGATGGCTGGACCGAGGAGCTCGTGGAGGAGCTCAGCGCGGCCTACGAGGAGGACCTTGAGGAAATCGCGACGATCCCGGGCGTGATGGTGCTCACCGCTTAGGGCTGACGCCCGGTCAGCCGTAGAGCTCCGTCGCGCGCCGTTCGAAGGCGCGGACAATGCGCTGCATCGCGTCGTTGAAGACCACGCCGATCACCGATTGCAGGATCGCGTTGCGGAACTCGAAATCGACGTGGAAATCCACCTCGCACCCGCCCTCGGCCTCCCGCACTTCCCAGCGAGATTCCATGTGCCGGAACGGGCCGTCGAGATAGGTGGTCTCGATCCGCCGCTCACTGGGCCAGAGCCCAACGCGGCTGCCGAAGCGTTCACGAAACACCTTGAAGGAGATCACCAGATCCGCCTCCATCACCATATGGTCACCCATCTCCGTGACCTTCCGGATCCGCGCGGCGGCGCACCAGGGCAGGAATTCGGGATAGCGCGCCACATCGGCCACGAGCGCATAGATCTGATCGGCGCTGTAGGGCAGCCTGCGGGTTTCGGAATGGGTGGGCATCGCTCTCCGGTCGGGTTGTCGCGGGCCTTGGATTTCGTAAGCTGGCGGGGAAATCAAGGGGGGTGCCGGGCATGTCGCAGCCCTATGTCATCGACAAGCTCATCTCGGCAAAGGCGATCGACGCGCGGATCGAGGAGCTTGCCCGCGAGATCCGCAAACGCTTCGCGGGAACCGAGAAACTCGTGGTAGTCGGGCTCCTGCGCGGCTCGTTCATCTTCATCGCCGACCTCGTGCGCGAACTCGACATGAACGTGGAGGTCGATTTCCTCGAGACCTCGTCCTACGGCAACGCGATGGAAAGCTCGCGCGAGGTGCGGATCCTGAAAGACCTGCGCGGCGAGATCGCGGGCCGCGATGTGCTGGTGGTCGAGGACATCGTCGATACCGGACACACGCTGACCCATGTCCTGAAGTTCCTCGAGGCACGCGCGCCCCGGCGGCTGGAGACGATTGCGCTCCTAAACAAGCCGTCGCGGCGCGAGGTCGACATCCGGGCGACCTGGACCGGGTTCGAGATCCCGGACGAGTTCGTCGTGGGCTATGGCATCGACTATGCCCAGCGGAACCGCAACCTGCCCTATATCGGCAAGGTCCGCTTCACCTGACGCAGATCTTCTTTCCAGCCCGGCCCTCGGAGGCGCGAACCCAGGCGCAGAGATCTTCCGCCGGCATCGGCGTGGCGAAGTGGAAGCCCTGAAAGTCGTTGCAGCCGAGGTCAAGCATCATCGCCAGGTCCGCGTCCTCCTCGACCCCCTCGGCGAGGACCGATATGTCGAGACTTTTCGCCATCAGGATGATCGAGCGGGTCAGCGCGCGGATTCGCCGGTCGCGGCTGACGCCGTGGACAAAGGAGCGGTCGATCTTGACGCGTGAGACTGGCAGGTGGATCAGCGTCGAGATCGCCGCGTGGCCGGTGCCGAAATCGTCGAGCGAGAGGCTGAACCCGGCCGCGTGCAACGCCGCGCAGGCGCGTGTGAGCGCCCCGCTGTTGTCTTCGAACATGACCGATTCGAGAATTTCAAGGCAGAGCGACGAGACCGGGAGCCCGACCGACTCCGCCTCCCAGGCGAGCTGTTCCGCGAGGTCCTCGTTGCGGAGCTGCGCGCTGGAGAGGTTCAGGCCCAGGCTGGCGATCTCGATCCCTTCGCGCCGCCAGCCGGCGTAGTGGTCGAGCGCGGCACGGCGCAGGTCGATGTCGAGGCGTTCCGAGAGCCCGGCCATCTCGGCGAAATGGAGAAACTGCGCGGGCAGGAGCAACCCGCGCTCGGGATGCCGCCAGCGGGCCAGCATTTCGACCCCGATCACCCGACCGGTCCGGCCGTCGACCTGGGGCTGGAAGAAGGGCACGAACTCGCCGCGCTGGAGCCCGACCTCGATCTCGCGCGCGAAGAGATGGAAATCTTCGTAGCGGCGACGCAGTTTGGGCGTGCAGAAC
>JBNKWI010000049.1:0-24988 GCA_050299695.1 Paracoccaceae bacterium | reverse complement strand
CATCGCGTCGATCTTCGGCGCCATCGACTTCACCGCCTCTTGCCGATTGGTGGTGGCGTAGCAGATGTCTTCCTTGTGCGGGCCGACGATCCTGGGGAAACGGGCCTGGAGCGCGGCGACGATCTCGGCCGTATCGTCCACCGAGAGCGTGGTCTGGGTAACGAAAGCTAGGCGTTCAGGGTCACGCACGGCGACAAGGGCCACGTCCTCGACCGTTTCGACCAAGAGCACCTCGCCCTCGGGGAGCTGACCCATGGTGCCCTCGGTCTCCGGATGGCCAGCATGACCGATCATGATCATCTGGAGCCCGTTCGCGTGGTGACGCTCGGCCTCGATATGGACCTTTGAGACGAGGGGACAGGTAGCGTCAACATAAACCATCTCGCGTCGCGCCGCTTCGGCGGGGACGGCCTTGGGGACGCCATGGGCCGAGAAGATCACGGGCCGGTCGCCGGGGCAGTCGGCAAGATCCTCCACGAAGACGGCACCCTTCTCGCGCAACCCGTCCACCACGAAGCGGTTGTGGACGATCTCGTGCCGCACATAGACCGGCGGGCCCCACTTCTCGAGCGCCATCTCGACGATCTTGATCGCCCGGTCGACGCCGGCGCAGAAGCCGCGCGGAGCGGCCAGGTAGAGGGTCAGCCTCGGTAGGGTCATGGCCGGAGTGGTAGGCGGTTTCACTCCTGCCGTCCAGACGCCCGGGGCGGGTAGAGCCGGGCGAGACGGTCGAGCGCCCCCTGCGCACGCGTTTCTATGTAGGCTGGGCGGGGTTCGGCGAGCGCGCCCGTTGCGCGGCGGATCTGCAGGTCTCCGATCAGGAGCGAAAACCAGGTCTCCGCCAGAACCTCCGGCGCGGCGCCGGAAAGTTCGCCCGCGTCGACGGCCGCGGACATCTCGGCAATCACCCAGGGGGCAACGGTATCGCGACCCTCACGTGCCAGGGCCCGACCAAGCGCGCCGCTGGCATCGGCTGCTGCAGCGCGGTTCAACGCTACCGCACGCGGGCCAAGAAGCATGGTCAGGAGGACCGGGCCAATGGAGCGCAGCCGGAGAAGCGGGGTCTCGCCCCGGGCCGCTTCAAGGGCCTCTGCCACCAGCGCACTGTTGCGCCGGATCAATGCTTCGAACAGCCCGGCCTTGTCGCCGTACCAACGGTAGAGCGTTTCGTTCGAGGCGCGTGCGGCTTTTGCGACGGCCTGCACGGAGAGGCCGGAAAACCCTTGCCCCTCAAGAATTTCATATGCCGCCCGCTCGATTTCCGCTGCACGGGCCTCGCGTTTCTCGATCCGCATCGCCTGCCTCTCTTGACAGAAAGCGTCATCGTAAATACGGATAAGTCAATCAGTAACCAAGATTACGCTTTTGAGGTACTCCATGCCCGACCCAAAACCCGCCGCGCAGGCGGCCCTTTTCGCGCTGATCCTGCTTCATGCAGTGATGTTGCTGTCACTCTTTGCCGGAGTCGCACCGCACCCGCCGGCGCAGGTTGCGCCGTTCGGAATGGCGCCGTTCATTGCGGCAGTACTCTCGGCGGCTGCAGCGGCAATGATCCACGGGCCGCTCACGCGTGGTTCGGGCCGGATGCTGAGCGCAACCGCTGCAATACTGTCTCTGGTTTCCTTCGGACCGCACAAGATCCTCGATCCGGCGCTGCCGCTGATCTGGCCCGCCGTAGCTGCGGCCTGGGTGGCCATCGCCACGCTCGCAATCACCATGCTCCGCAGCAGGAAGGTGGATAGGCACGCCTGATAGGCTCGCGAGGTACCGGTCGACTTTCTTGGAAGGACGGCCGGCACGAGTTGGCTCACCACCAAAGATGCAGTCAAGTACCGCCCGACCGACGCATGTCGCATAAGGAGCCGCGGCGTATCCCTGCACCGCGGCTTCCGAAGATCGTTGCGACGAACCGTCGGATCAACGTCGGGGGGATGACGGGGCGAACCCCGTCATCCCCTATTGTTCTGCCGACTCCCGCTGGCGGGTGTCTTCACCGCCCCCGCGCGCATCCCGCGGCGGGCGCCCGATCACTTCCTTCAGCTCGTCGAGCTCGATGAAGTTGTCGGCCTGCCGGCGCAGTTCGTCGGCGATCATCGGCGGGCTCGAGCGTATGGTCGAAACCACCGAAACCCGAACCCCCTGGCGCTGCAGGCTCTCAATCAGCGGCCGGAAATCTCCGTCGCCCGAGAACAGCACGATATGATCGACCCGCGGTGCCAGTTCCATGGCATCGACGGTGAGTTCGATATCCATGTTGCCCTTCACCTTGCGGCGTCCCTGGCTGTCGGTGAACTCCTTCGCGGGCTTGGTCACCATGGTGAAGCCGTTGTAGTGGAGCCAGTCGACGAGGGGACGGATGGGGGAGTAGTCGTCGTTTTCCAGAAGCGCTGTATAATAGAACGCCCTGAGAAGCTTGCCGCGGCGCATGAATTCCTGCCGCAACAGCTTGTAGTCGATGTCGAACCCGAGCGCCTTGGCTGCGGCGTACAGATTCGATCCATCGATGAACAGCGCGAGCCGTTCGTCCCTATAAAACATCAAGTCTTTCCTTCCGATCCTTGGCTCTCCGGTCGCGAAATGCGAGTGGTGGTCGACAAAGACCGGCAGAGCCCGAGTGAAAATAACTAGAAATCATGTCGGATCAACTATCCATACCTAACAGACCGCAACGTCGCATACTTTTGGCCTTGGGTTCGAATATCCCGCACCTTAGCATGAAACCGCACGAGATTCTGCTGCAATCTCTTGAGGTTCTCAGGGATCGCGGCCTCCCCATCAGGGCTGCAAGCCGGCTCTACAGCACACCCTGCTTTCCTCCAGGGGCGGGAGAAAAATACGTTAACGCCGCTGCGGAGTTGGAAACGGACCTGCCGCCTCGCGAGATATTGAACACGCTGCACGAGGTGGAGGCTGATTTCGGGCGCCAACGGGTTCAGCGATGGGGCAGCCGGGTGCTTGATCTCGACTTGCTTGCAGCGAACGACGAGGTGCTGCCCGACCCGGCCGGCTTCGAGGCCTGGCGCGGGCTTTCGCCCGAGCGGCAGCGGCAGGAAGCTCCGGACGAGCTGATCCTTCCGCATCCAAGGCTGCACGAGCGCGGCTTCGTGCTCGTACCGCTCGCCGAGATCGCGCCGGACTGGCGGCATCCGGTGCTGGGTCGGACGGTGGCCGAGATGCTGGCCGCGCTGCCGCCCGAAGCGCTCGAGGACATAATTCCGCTCGACGCGCCATGAAAACCGTCCTGCTCGGCTGGGAGTTGGGAGCGGGGTTCGGCTACTGCCTGCAGCTTCGCCAGATTGCCGATGCCCTGGCTGCAGAGGAATACCGGCCGGTCGTCGCTCTGCGGTCGCTCGACCATGCGGAGCGGCTCTTCGCCGACCGCCTCTATCCGGTGCTCCAGGCGCCCTGGATCATCGGCCGGCTGCGCCCTGACCTACCCCACGGGAGGTTCGATCCCACGAGCTTCGCGGACCTCATGGCCTGCAACGGCTTCGGCTCGACCGACCATCTCGCCGCGATGCTGCGCGGCTGGCGCGATCTGATCGGCCTGGTGCGGCCCGACCTGATTGTCGCACGCTACGCGCCGATCCTGGGGCTGGCGGCCTATGGGCGGCTGCCCTTCGTCGTGTTCGGATCGGCCTATGCGACACCGCCTGCGGATGCGCCGCGCTTTCCGATCTTTCGCGACGATACTCCGCCCTATGCGGATCAGGACCAACTCCTGGAGACCGTACGGCGGGTGCAGCACCGTTTCGGGGCACCGCGTCCGGATGCCCTGACCGAACTTTGGCGCGGCGACCGACGGGTGGTTCTGGGACTGCCGGAGTTCGACCCCTATCAGGACACCCGACACGAGCCCTGCGCAGGGATGTTCGAAATCGCGCCGCCGCCCAAGGCGGTGCGGAACGCGGGCGTTCACGCCTATCTGTCCGGGCGCAGCGCCTCTACGGAGCTGGCAGTGGCAGCACTAGCGGCTTCGGGGCTTCCCGGAAGGATCTTCGCGCGCGACATCGACCCGGGGCTCAGGGCGCGAATCGAGGGGACACGACTCTGCTGGCCGGACGACCGCCCGGACGCGATCCAGGCGGCGTCGGACGCTGCGCTGGTGGTGCATCATGGCGGGCCGGGAATGGCCTATGCCACGCTCGCCGCCGGCCGGCCGCAGCTTCTCCTGCCGCAGGTGCTCGACCAGTGGTTCACCTCTGGCCTCCTCGATCGCACGGGGCACTCGGTGATGATCGGCGAGCCGGTCACACCCGGGGAGCTGGCCGTCCGGATCCGCGCCCTCGCCGCTGACCCGGACGCCCATGAAGCGGCCTTCGACGCGGCGCTCGATCTCCAGAAGCGCGGCCTTCACGGTGCCTGGCGCAAGGTCGTCGGAGCCTGCCGCGACCTCCTGTCCTGAGGTCCGAAGCGAACCCCGCATCAAACCGCCCAAAGGCCCGTTTTTGCCTTGTGTTCCTGCTGTCAAGCTCTTATCTACCGGGCTTCGAGACTTCCCGGCAGCAGATTGGAGAAGCTGAATGGCCCGCGTGACGGTGGAAGACTGCGTTGACAAGGTCCCGAACCGGTTCGAGCTGGTGATGCTCGCCGCGCACCGCGCGCGCGAGATCTCTTCCGGCGCGCCGCTGACGATCGACCGCGACAACGACAAGAATCCCGTGGTGAGCCTTCGCGAGATCGCCGAGGAGACCCAGCAGGCCGGAGATCTGCGCGAGCGGATGATCGAGAGCCACCAGACCCAGATCGAGGTGGACGAGCCCGAGGAAGACGCGATGGCGCTGCTCATGGGCCAGGCCGAGCAGGACCGTCCCGTAGATGACGACATGTCCGAAGAGAAGCTCCTTCGTGCGCTCATGGAAGCGCAGGAGCGGCAGTAACGGGGCGGAGCTCCCCGCTGGGCGGACCGGATGATCGACGCTGACGACCTGATCGAACTGGTCCGCAACTACAACCCGAAGACCGACAAAGCGCTGATCCGCAAGGCCTACGCCTACGGGGCGGAAATGCACGAGGGGCAGCGGCGCCAGTCGGGCGAGCCCTACTTCACCCATCCGATTGCGGTCGCGGCGATCCTGACCGAGATGCAGCTCGACGATGCGACCATCGTCACTGCGCTCCTGCACGATACGATCGAAGACACCCGTTCGACCTATGCGGAGATCACCAAGACCTTCGGCAAGGAAATCGCCGAACTAGTGGATGGCGTCACCAAGCTGACCAACCTTCAGCTTTCTTCGGCCCAGACCAAGCAGGCCGAGAATTTCCGCAAGCTGTTCTTCGCCATGTCGAAGGACCTGCGCGTGATCCTGGTGAAGCTGGCCGACCGGCTGCACAACATGCGCACCATCAAGTCGATGCGCCCCGAGAAGCAGGTTCAGAAGGCGCATGAGACGATGGACATCTACGCCCCGCTGGCGGGCCGGATGGGCATGCAGTGGATGCGTGACGAGCTCGAGGATCTGTCGTTCCGGGTGCTGAACCCGGAAGGGCGGAACTCGATTCTCCGGCGCTTCATCACGCTTCAGCGCGAGACCGGCGACGTGATCCAGCAGATTACGCGGGATATTCGCAAGGAACTCGACAAGGCGAAGATCGAAGCCGATGTCTACGGTCGCGCGAAAAAGCCCTACTCGGTCTGGCGCAAGATGCAGGAGAAGGACCAGGGCTTTTCGCGCCTGTCCGACATCTACGGCTTCCGCGTGATCACCCATGGCGAGGCTGATTGCTACGCCGTCCTCGGAGCGATCCACCAGCGCTGGCGGGCCGTGCCGGGACGATTCAAGGATTACATCTCTCAGCCGAAATCGAACGGCTACCGATCGATCCATACCACGGTGTCGGGTCGCGACGGCAAGCGAGTCGAGGTGCAGATCCGCACCCGCGAGATGCACGAGGTCGCCGAGGCGGGGGTCGCGGCGCATTGGGCCTATCGCGATGGTCAGCGGGCCGAGAACCCGTTCGCGGTCGATCCGGCCCAGTGGATCGCCGCGCTGACCGAACGGTTCGACAATGCCGAGGACCACGACGAGTTCCTCGAGCATGTCCGCATGGAGATGTATTCCGACCAGGTCTTCTGCTTCACGCCGAAGGGCGAGGTGGTGAAACTGCCGCGCGGGGCAACCCCGCTCGACTTCGCCTACGCGATCCACACGCGGATCGGCGACAGCTGCGTCGGCGCCAAAGTCGATGCGATTCGCGTGCCGCTCTGGACAAGGCTGAAGAACGGTCAGTCGGTCGAGATCATCACCGCCGAAGGGCAGCGCCCGCAGGCGACCTGGATCGAGATCGTCGCCACCGGCCGCGCCAAGGCGGCAATCCGGCGCAGCCTGCGCGAAGAGGACCGGCAGCGCTTCGAAAAGCTCGGCAAGGAGCTCGCACGGGTGGCGTTCGAGCATATCGGGCGACGCGCCACCGAAAAGGCGCTGACCACGGCGGCGAAGCATATGGGGCTCGCGAATTCGGGCGAGCTCCTGGCCCGGCTCGGCGCGGCCGAAATCACGGCACGCGACGTGATCCGCACACTCTATCCCGACCTGCCCGAAAAGCAGAGCGGCGAGATCGACAGCGCCCATGCCGTCGTCGGCCTGAAGGGCGAGCAGAGCTTTCAGCGCGCGCCCTGCTGCCAGCCGGTGCCGGGCGAACGGATCGTCGGCATCACGTTCCGCGGCAAGGGCGTGGTGATCCACGCGATCGACTGCCCGGCGCTCGAGGAATACGAGCACCAGCCGACCCGCTGGATCGACCTCCGCTGGCATTCGGGGCAGCACCAGCCGGTCTACGACGTCTCGCTCGACCTCACCATCTCGAACGATGCCGGGGTGCTCGGCCGCCTCTGCACCCAGATCGGCGAGCAGAAGGCGAATATTTCCGATTTGCGCTTCGTCGACAGAAAACCGGACTTTTACCGCCTCATTGTAGACGTCGAGTTGCGCGACACCGAACATCTCCACGCGGTGATGCTGGCGCTCGAGGCCGATAGCGACGTGGCGGCGATCGACCGCCACCGAGACCCGTCGCGGAAACCGTAACCAGGAGCGGGCGGCCAGCCACGTGTTCAAGCGACGTACGCCCAGAACCTATGCCGAGACCATTCAGCACATGGTCTACCCGCGCGGCGGCTGGTGGCGGGCGGCGCTTTATATCGTCCACCGCCTGCGCCGGCTGCCCGACCCGGCGCACAAGATCAGCCGCGGGATCGCCTGTGGGGTGATCGCGAGCTTCACACCGTTCTACGGGCTGCATTTCGTCACCGCCGCCGCGCTCGCCTGGCTGATCGGCGGCAATCTCCTCGCCGCGATGCTGGCCACTTTCGTCGGCAACCCGATCACCTTCCCGGTCATTGCCACCGTCTCCGTCGAATTCGGCACCTGGCTTCTGGGCGAGCCGCGGGTGCCGCCCCACGAAATCCTCCTGGGCTTCTCGCTCGCCTCGGTGGAGATCTGGGGCAATCTCGCAGCGCTTTTCACGCCCGGGGACATGCACTGGCATCAAAGCGTGCGGTTCTTCTCGCGGATCTTCCTGCCTTACCTGGTGGGTGGGATCCTCCCTGGCGTCGCCTGCGGCACAGCGGCCTATTTCATGGCCAATCCCGTGATCGCCTCTTACCAAAGGGGGCGGATCAAGCGGCTGAAGCAGCGATTCGAGGCCCGGCGGCGCGCGCTGGAGGCGGCGAAGGCGCGCAAGGCGGCGGCCGAAGAGAAGAGCGCGGGGGAGTGATGGCGCAGGCGGGCAGGCTCAGGCTGGGCGTGAACATTGACCATGTGGCGACGGTGCGGAACGCGCGCGGCGGAGCGGTGCCCGATCCGCTGCGGGCGGCCGCGATGGCCGAGGAGGCGGGGGCCGACGGGATCACCGCGCATCTTCGCGAAGACCGCCGGCATATCTCGGATGCCGATATCGAGGGGCTGATGGCACGGCTGACGGTGCCCCTGAACTTCGAGATGGCAGCCACCGAGGAGATGCAGGCGATCGCGCTTCGGCACCGGCCGCACGCGGTCTGCATCGTGCCGGAGCGGCGCGAGGAACGGACCACCGAGGGCGGCCTCGAAGTCGCGCGGGAGGAGAACCGGCTCGCGCATTTCATCGCGCCCCTGCGCGAGGCGGGCTGCCGCGTATCGATCTTCATCGCCGCGGACGAGCGGCAGGTCACCGCCGCGCACCGGATCGGCGCGCAAGTGATCGAACTGCATACCGGGGCCTATTGCGACGCCCATGCCGAGGGCCGGTTCGAAACGCGCGATGCGGAACTTGCCCGGCTCCGCGCGATGGCGGCCCACGCCCATGCGCTGGGGCTCGAGGTCCATGCGGGACACGGGCTGACCTACGACACGGTCGGACCGATCGCGGCCCTTCCGGAAGTGCGCGAGCTCAACATCGGGCATTTCCTGGTCGGAGAGGCGATCTTCCGTGGGCTGGTGCCCGCGATCCATGAGATGCGCCGGATCATGGACGATGCGCGGGCCTGAAGCGTGGACCGGCGCAACGCTCCGTCCGGACCCGCCGCGCCCTACTTGTTGACCTTGCCGCTCGGCACGTAGCTGTCTTCGACGACGCCCGGCCAGATCGGGCCGTCGCCGGTCGATGTCCCGGCACCTGCCCCAGTCGTTCCGCTCCCCCCGAGCTGCGTTCGGACCTCCGCGATGCTCCCGTCGAGTTCGGCCCGCGCCTCGTCCCAGGTCTCGTTCAATTGATCCCAGGCCCGCGCGATCGGCCCCTTGCGGGCAGCCTCTGCTGGGCTGAGCGGCGGCGCGCAGGCCCCCACCAGCCGCACCGTTGCGGGATTGTCGAAGCCCGGCCCTGGCGGGCGCGGCGGGAAGGTGCCACGGCAATCGATGCCGTCCGAAGTGCGGACGCCCGTGGCGAGCCCATACTGGAAGGTGACGATCACGTAGTTGTAGCTGTCGCCGAATTGCGGGTAGTACCAGCCCGGCAGGTTCTTCATGTCGCGATAGATGAACTCGGTCTGCCCGCCCTCGCGGATCTTCTGGCTCGGGTTGCCCCAGCGGGTGGTGAAGCCCGTTTCGGTGGTCACTCCGGGCTCGACAAAGAGCGCCATGGCGGTGCGGGCCTCAGGCGTCGAGGCCACCTCGGTATTCCAGGCAACACCGCCGCAGGCGGCAAGACACAGGGCGGGGGCGAAAAGAACGGCGCGCATTCTGCGGAAGCTCCGGATCGCATGACGGTCGGCCAATCCGCTACCAGCATTGCCTGACGAAAAGGTTGATGCCGCTTGCAATGCTGTGCCTGACCATCGCACAAGGGCGCATGATCCTCGGCATCGGCACCGATCTCTGCAATATCGAACGAATCCAGGGCGTTCTCGACCGCCATGGCGACCGGTTCCGCGACCGCGTCTTCACCGAGACCGAGCAACGCAAGGCCGAGCGGCGGCGCGATACGGCGGGCACTTATGCCAAGCGCTGGGCAGCAAAGGAGGCCTGTTCCAAGGCGCTCGGCACCGGGCTTCGCATGGGAATCGCCTGGAAGGACATGGCCGTGTCGAACCTCCGGAGCGGGCAGCCGGTGATGCAGGTCACCGGCTGGGCGGCCGCGCGGCTGGCCGAGATGACGCCCGCCGGCCATGAGGCGGTGATCCATGTCACGCTCACCGACGATCACCCCTGGGCGCAGGCCTTCGTGGTGATCGAGGCGCGTCCGGTTGACCACTGGGCGAAGGACGCACGGGTGACATTCGAGCAGTGACGCGCGAGAGCTACCGGATCCAGACCCGCGCATGGGGCGGGAGCGGAATGAACCCGTCGCCAGTCCCGACCGGGGCGCCCGAGAGGAGGTCGACCAGCTCGGTTGCCCCGTGTTGCAACACCCAGGCGGTCGGGATCGCCGTCCAGGTCTCCGAGAAATTGTAGACGCAGACCACGCTCCCCGTGGGCGCACGGCGGGCAAAGGCGAAGAGTGCGGTGTTGCCGGTTCGCAGGATCACCGTGGGGTTGCCGGCGTGGAACTCCAGCACCGAGGCGCGGCGCGCGAGGATCTGGCGCGTTCCCGCATGGATCCGGGCGGCGGCTCTCCCGGGCTCCGCCGCCATCGCGGCCACGCCCTCCCAATCCATCCGCGGCCTGTGCAACCAACGGCTATCATGCGCGATTTCCGCAATGTCGTGATAGCCGTAGTCGTTCAGGAGCCCGATCTCGTCGCCCATGTAGACGAGCGGGATGCCCCCGAAACTGGCGATCAGGGCGTGGCCGAGGAGGATCCGGTCGATTGCCCGATCGACTGCCCCGGAATCGTCCTCGGTCAGCGCCGTTTCGAGACCGGCCAAGGAGGCGCAGCTACCGCAATTGCGCTTGTCGCCGGTCTCGGGATTGAACTGAAATAGCTCCCCCTTGGCGAAACTGCCGGGGAACAAACCCTCGTAGAAATCTGCGAGGAACGACCGGTGCAACGGACCGTTCAGCCCAATTGCCGCGGCGTCTTCGTCAGTCACCGCCCAGCCGATATCATCGTGGCAGCGCAGGTAGGTCGCATAGGTCGCGTTGGTGAGCGCGGGCGGGAAATGGCTGTCGAGGACATGGGTCATCAGCTGCGTGTCCTTCGCCGCCAGCGCAGACCAGAACTGCACCATCAACGAGTTGTGATAGGCGAGGTTGCCCTCCTTCCCGTCATGCTCGCCGCGGCCGAGATAGGGCAGCATCTCGGCCGGCGAGACGATCGCCTCCTCTAGATGGATCACAGCCGGCGCGACGATCCGACAGGCGGCGCGAAGCGCGTGCAGGAGCATGTGGCATTCGGGCTCCGACTGGCAGCGTGTGCCCATCCGCTTCCACATGAAAGCCACCGCGTCGAAACGCAGGATGTCGATGCCCCGGTTGGCGAGGAACAGCATGACCTCGGTCATTTCGAGGAACACCTGCGGGTTCGCCCAGTTCAGGTCCCACTGGTGCTCGTTGAAGGTGGTCCAGACCCAGCGGTCCATATCAGGGTACCAAGTGAAATTGCCCGGCGCATTATCGGGGAAGACCTCGATCAGCGTCTCCTCGTACTGTCGGGGCAGCTTGTCATCGGCGAAGGTCAGGTAGTAGTCGCGGTAGCGCGGGTCGCCCTTCCGGGCCGCCTCGGCCCAGGCGTGTTCCTTTGCGGTGTGGTTCAGGACGAGGTCGACGCAGACCGAAATCCCCCGGTCGCGGCAGGCCCGGGTGGCGGCCTCGAGATCCGCCATGGTGCCATAGGCCGGATTGACCGCGCGGTAGTCCATCACCGAATAGCCGCCATCGGAGTCGCCCGGGCGCGGCTTCAGGCAGGGCATGAAATGCACATAGGAGATGCCGAGATCGGTGAGGTAGTCGAGTCTGCCCGGCACCTCCTTCAAGGTCCCCGCGAACCGGTCGATGTAGAAGACATAGCCCGCCATCGAAGGGCGCAGGAACCAGTCGGGCTCCAGATCGCGCTTGAGGTCGAGCCATTTGAGGTCTTCGGGCCGGTCGCGCCAGAAGCTTCTCAGCGTCCGGACAAGATCCGAACAAAAACCTGTCATGGTCGGGATGCTGGCCATACAGATGTTCAAGCATGCCGAAGAGGTCGTCCCGGCTGCGCTCGAGCCTCAGCGCGAACAGGCGTTCGTCGTCGTGCACCGGCCCCTCCCAAAATCGGTTTCCCGAATGATGGGCCGGACGCTAGCGCCGTCAATCCTCGTCGTCGTCCTCTTCGCCGCCGGCGGGCAGGTTGAACAAGCTGTCGGCGTCGATCAGCGTGGTGTTGCCATGGACGTCGTCTTCATCGTCGTCGTCGTTGCTGCCGGTGAGCGAGAAGGTCTCGAGCCCCGAAATCGCCGTCGGGATTCGCGGCTCGGCGCTTTCCATGCCGAGGCTCTGCTCGGTGGAGACCAGCTTGCGGCGCTCGTCGTCCGACATGACTTCGCCGTCGCGGGCCTTCTTGGACGCGGCCTTCTGAACCGCCATGTCGAGCTCGGTCTGCTTGCACAGGCCCAGCGCCACCGGATCGATCGGCTGGATGTTGGAGATGTTCCAATGCGTGCGCTCGCGGATCGACTGGATCGTCGGCTTGGTGGTGCCCACGAGCTTGGAGATCTGGCCGTCCGAAAGCTCCGGATGGAACTTCACGAGCCACAGGATCGAGGCCGGCCGGTCCTGCCGCTTGGACAGTGGCGTGTAGCGCGGACCACGGCGCTTTTCCTCGCCCACGGCTGCGGCGTTGAACTTCAGCCTCAGCTTGTGGAGCGGGTTCTGCTCGCCACGGTCGATCTCGATCTGGTCGAGCTGGTTGTTCTGGATCGGATCGAACCCCTTCACGCCCGCGGCGACGTCGCCATCGGCGATGCCCTGGACTTCCAGCTCGTGCAATCCGCAGAAGTCCGCGATCTGCTTGAAGGTCAGCGTGGTGTTGTCCACGAGCCAGACGGCGGTGGCCTTCGCCATGATCGGTTTGTTCATCATCCAGGGCCTCCTCGGGCAGATTTTTCCCGTGCCGTTTTAGCGGCCGGTTCTTGCGAACCTGTTCCTCGGTGTCGGGGAAGTGGCCGTTATATAGTGATCCCGGGAGGCGGAGAAAAGCGGAATCTCTCGGAAGGGCCCAAGAGGCATTGATTTGCGGGGCGCCCGCAGCCATCAAGAGCCGATCAGCTCAAGGAGGAGCCGTTGGTCGATCACTTGCGCGGTTGGTGCATCGCGGCTCTCTTCGCGCTTGTGCCCATGGCGGCGAAGGCCGAGGGCGAGAAGGCGGGCGCGTTCGACTACTACGTCCTGTCGCTTTCATGGTCGCCGAGTTGGTGTGCCACCGAAGGCGACGCGAGCGGCTCGCCGCAATGCCGGGCAGGTGCGGGCTTCGGCTGGATCCTGCACGGGCTCTGGCCGCAATACGAGCGGGGCTGGCCGAGCTACTGCCGCGGCAGCGCGGCGAACCCTTCACGCGCCATGACCCGTGCGATGGCCGACATCACCGGCACCGATGGGCTTGCCTGGCACGCTTGGAACAAGCATGGCCGCTGCTCGGGCCTTTCCGCGGAAGTGTATTTCGCCACCGCACGCCGCGCCAATGACGCGGTGGCGCGCCCTGCTGTGTTCCGACAATTGCAAGAGCCCGTACGTCTGCCCGCTTCGGTGATCGAGGCGGCTTTTCTCGAAGCCAACCCGGACCTGGAGGCCGACATGGTCACCGTCACCTGCCAGTCGGCCCGGATTTCCGAAGTCCGGATCTGTCTCACCCGCGATCTCGCCCCGCGCCGATGCGGCGCCGACGTGATCCGCGACTGCACGATGCGCGACGCGCTCTTCGCGCCACTTCCGTAGGACTACGCCTCCGGTATCCCCACCGACGCGAAGATCGCGTCGAACGCGGCCTGGTAGCCGTCCTGTCGAAACCGGATCGACGGCGGCATGCAGGATTTCATGTAGGCCAGCGTCATATGCGGGTAGTGGCGGAAAAAAGCACGCGCCGCCTCCTCGGCCTCGGCCTCTCGCCCCGCCATCGCGCAGGTCCCGACCAGCATCCGGTAAGCCCAGGTCACGCCCGGGTTCTGCCGCATGCCGGTGCGCAGCTCCGCGATGGCGGCATCGAGGTCGCCCATCTGCCGGTAGGCGGCGCTGCGGCCCAGATGGACGTTGAAATGAAACGGGTCGAGCGGGCTCAGCCGGCCGGACTCCGCGAAATCGCGCAGCGCGG
The DNA here is from genome assembly GCA_050299695.1 of Paracoccaceae bacterium. Lineage (GTDB taxonomy): Bacteria > Pseudomonadota > Alphaproteobacteria > Rhodobacterales > Rhodobacteraceae > Ovoidimarina. The sequence continues at coordinate 11,350 of JBNKWI010000049.1, read as the reverse complement.
CCTCCTGGTCGCCGCGATAGTGCAAGGCCCAGCCCCGGCGCATCCATCCCCAGGCGTTGCTGGGATCGATCGCGAGCGCACGTTCGGCATAGTGCAGCGACCGCTCCGGGTCGTCGCCCGAAAGTGCATAGGTCGCGCTGATCGCGACCAAGGTGGGCGCATGATCGCCCGCTCTCGCCGCGGCGCTATCGGCCAGAGCGAGCGCCTCGGCGTGGTCCTGGATCGGCGTATCCGACCACATGTACGAGGGCTGCTGCGCGAGCGCCCAGGACTTGTAGGCGATCGCCGGCACGTAGCCGGAGTCGCGTTTGAGCGCTTCGTCGAAGAGCCTAATCGCGACCGCGTTGTCTTCCTTCCGGTGCGACCAGAAATGGGGCAGCGCGGTCAGCTTCAGTTCATAGGCAGAGCGGCTCTCTGGCGGTCTGCGGCCGGCACGGGCGATTTCCTCGGTCCGGAGAGAGGGATGCAAACGCCCCGCCACCCTTGCGGCGATCCGGTCCTGGAGTGCGAACAGGTCGTCGATCCGGTCGTCGAACCGCTCCGACCAGAGCGTGCGCCCGTCACCGCCCGAGACGAGCTGCACCGCGATCCGCACCCGTTCTCCCGAGCGACGGACCGAGCCTTCCACCAGGTAGTCGGCCCCGAGGCGGGCGGCTGCCGCCGCATGGTCGAGCCCCAGGCCCTGAAGCACGAAGGCCGATTGCCGCGCGATCACGTCGAATTCGCGGATATGGCTCAGCGCTCCGGTGATTTCCTCGACGATGCCAACCGCGAACATGTCGTCCTGCGCCGCGCCGATCTCGTCGAAGGGAAGGACGGCAAGCGTCGGTCGGTCCTCGACCGGTGGGCGCGGCGGAGGCGCGGCGTGACCGGTACCGCGCAATTCGGCCGCCAGTGCCTCGGTCTCGGGCTCGGGCGCCGCGTCGAGCGTCTCGGCCAGATTGGCGCGGAACGCTTCATAGGCAGCGAGCGCCGCGGTGCGCGGCTCGGCCCGCATCAGCGCCCGGATCGCTGGCTCCGAAGCCGGGTCGAGCGCGAGCGCCTGTCGCGCCGCCTCCGCCGCCCCGCCCGCATCGGAAGCTGCCTTCGCCGCCGCCAGCGCTGCGTCGATCCGCGCCGCCGTATCGCGCGCCCTTGCCGCCCGGAGCCAGTCCTCGAAGGGCTCGGAGCGAAGTTCGATCCCGTCAAGAAACGGCCGCATCCCCTTGGCCGGCGCCAGCGCCACGCGCGCGAGGTCGAGCGTGACCGACAGCCGGTCGGCCTGGAGCACACCCTCCGCCAGCATCCGCCGCAGGCCCGAGAGCTCCTGCCGGAGCGAGGCGCGCGCCTGCTCCTCGCCGCGGTCGGGCCAGATCAGCGCTGCAAGCTCCGCCCGCCCGGCCACACCGCGCCCGCCTTCGGCGAGATAGGCCAGGATCACCTGTGCCCGCAGCGGCAGAGCCAGCTCCTCGCCGCGGGCATCCTCGGCCGCGAACGGGCCGGAGAGGCGCAACTTCAGGCAGGGCGGCATCGGGCGGGACGTCCTTTTCACGGTCGATTTTGCGGTGATTTCACGGAGCCGCGGCGAATCCGGCTGGCTGAAATCACGCACATATTGCGGGCGGGAGCGATGGTTACGCCAGACAGACCCGAAAGGATAGACCCATGATCCGCTCCAATACCCGCTTCGCACCTGCCCTTCCCCGCCCCGCGGCGGAGTTCCTGAAATCTCTTACGCTCCGGGATCTGCTCGCCGCGCTCGTCGATGCCGACAAACGATACCGCGAGGCCCGCAAGCTCGAACGGCTCGACTACCCCCACCTCCGCGACATGGGAATCGATCTCGGACGCACACGCGAGGATTGGCACCGCTGATCTAGGACCTGCCCTCCGCAAAGGCGATCAGGTCCCAGAGATTGCCGTAGAGGTCCCGGAATACCGCGACGGTGCCGTATTCCTCCTCTTTGGGCTCGCGTATGAATTCGACGCCGCGGTCGCGATAGAGATTGTAGTCGCGCCAGAAATCGTCGGTCCTGAGAAACAGGAACACCCGTCCGCCCGCCTGGTCGCCGATATAGCCCTCCTGGTGCCGGTCGGCGGCCCGCGCAAGGAGCAGCGATGCACCGCCGGGCGCGCCGCGGGGCCGGACCACGACCCAGCGCTTGTCCTGTTCGGGCTGGTAGCTGTCGTCCACCAGCTCGAAGCCGAGCGTGCCGACATAGAAGCCGATCGCCTCGTCATAGTCCCGCACGACAAGCGCCACATGGGCCAGGCTCTGGGTCATCTGCATCCCTCCGGTCGATTTCACCCGCTTTTGACATGACGGCCAGCGCCCGGAAAGACTGCCCGCTTGCGTGTGGACCGCCCCCGGTTCATCCTGCCGAAAAACGGGCAGACAGGTGAACGCATGCGCTGGATCATCCGGACTATCGGCCTCCTGGCGACCCTCTTGGTGGTGGCCATCGCGGCGCTGTTCCTCATGCCCGCCGACCGGATCGCGGGGCTCGTGGAAAGCCGTTTCGAGGCCGCCACCGGCCGCGCGCTGACCATCGAGGGCGATGTGCGCCCGGGGCTCTGGCCCGAGATCGGAGTGAAGACCGGGCCGATCACCATCGCCAATGCCGAATGGGCCGGGACCGAGCCGATGGTCGCGGCCGAGGGCCTCTCGGTCGGAATCGCCTGGACGGGCCTCTTTGGCGGCGACATCCGGGTGACCGGCGTCGACCTGACCCGCCCGGTCATCCGCCTTGCCCGCGCCGCCGACGGGCGCGGCAACTGGGAACTCGCGGCGGCCCCCTCCCCCGCGGCGCCGACCGGCCGAAGCGAGAGCGGCGGCCATTCCATCGCGCTCGACAAGCTCACGATCAGCGACGGCACGGTGAGTTTCGCCGACGCGGGCGCCCGGCCCATCACCCTCACCGGCATCGACGCCACGCTGACCCTGCCCGACTTCGCCGGCGAAGCCGCCCTGACGTTCAACGCCGAGGCCAATGGCGTGCCGCTGACGGCAGAACTCAGCATTGCCCAGTTTGCGGGCTTCCTGTCGGACGGGGCTGTGCCCGTGGCGCTGAAGGCCGGGATCGGCGATAGCACAGTGGATTTCGATGGCCGGGCCGGTCTCGCGCCCCTGGCGGCCGAGGGTCGGATTGTCGCCGATCTCGACGGGATCGGACCCCTGACCCGCGTGGCGGGCGGCGAAGACTCCGCGCCGCCCCAGGGCCTCGGCGCGGAGCGGGTGTTCCTCGACAGCGCCATGACCTTTGCCGGCGACACGCTGAGCCTGCGCGACACCTCGCTGAGCCTCGACCAGAACCAGATGAGCGGCGAGATCGACCTGACCCTCGCCGAACCGCGCCCGAAGCTCGTCGCGCAGCTCTCGACCGGCGCGCTCGACCTCTCCGGCTTGTCAGGCGAGGAGGAGGAGGGCACCGGCGCCTCGGACAGCCCGGACGGCTGGTCGACGGAGCCGATCGACGTCTCGGGCCTCCGCGCGCTCGACGCCGATGTGGCGCTGGACGCCCAAAGCATCGCGCTCTCGCAATCCGAGCTTGGCCGTACCCGGCTCCGTCTCGCGCTGGACGACCGGCGCCTCACCACGACGATCCGCGAGCTCAAGGCCTATGACGGCGAGGTGACCGGGCAGGTCGTGGTCAACGGCCGTGGCGGCCTCTCGGCCAGCGCCGATCTCGCGGGCTCGGCCATCGCGATCTCGCGGCTCTTCGCGGAACTGCTCGACTTCGACCGCCTGGTCGCGCTGGGCGACATGGAGATCTCGGTCCTTGCCTCGGGCAACTCCATGGACGCACTGATGAACGGCATGAACGGCGAGGGCAGCTTCAAGTTCGGCGCGGGCGAGCTTCTCGGGCTCGACCTCCCGGGCATGATCCGCAACCTCGACCCCGGCTTCGTCGGCGAAGGCAGGGCGACGATCTTCGACGAGGTCACCGGCACGTTCCGGATCGTGAACGGCGTGGTGATCAACGAGAACCTGAAGATGACGGCGCCGCTGTTCACAGCGAACGGTTCGGGCGAAGTCAATCTCGGCGGGCGGCGGCTGAACTACCGGATCGTGCCGAAACTCCTCTCGGGCGAGGGCGAGGGAATTTCCGTCCCGGTGCTGATCACCGGCACCTGGGACGCTCCGAAATTCCGGCTCGATCTCGAAAGCATGATCGACGCGAAAGCGCAGGCGGAGATCGAAAAGGCGAAGGACAAGGCCGAAGCCAAGGCAAAGGAGAAGCTCCTCGAAAAGCTCGGCGGCGGCACGGATGCCGAAAGCGCGGCGAAGGACAAGCTCGAGAAAGAGCTTTCGAAGGGGCTGAAGAAGCTGTTCAAGTGAGAGGTTCGTCGGTTTGGTACATATGAGACTGAGTTACGCGCTCCTATTGGCACCTGCCGTCACATGCGCTTTGATCTCTGCCGCTCGGGCGGATGAGCCGCCCGAAGCGATCTGCACGCCGATCGCGGAGAACAGAGCCGCGCCGGACCTCTCTCCCAAATTGGCCGAATTTGAGGCCTCTCCACGATTGTTCTACGTCTGCCGCAAGACCGCGTCGGGAGAGGTTTCGGCGATTGCCGGGATGAATGGGCCGTTTCCGCTGAAGGCGGGACACTACCACGAAGTGCTTCCGTTGCGGGCTCCCCGGAATTCGTCTCGCGATGTGAAGCGCCTTGCCCGAGCGGGCGCCGAACTGGCCAACGCCGAACAGCCATTGGCGGTTTGCCCGCGGAATGACTGCTTCGCGGGCGGCAAATTCGTAGGGTACATGACCTTTCGCGTCAGCACGGAGGATGTGCAACTCTACGTGTCCGCTTGGCGGGACCTGCAAAGATCCGTCTCCATGGGAAAGCGCCTGTCCGGGCTCGATCGAAGGATCCAGGACCGCTGGCACCGTTCAACCGGGAAGTACCGCCTCGACGGCGCGCTTGGCTACATCAACATGGACGGGGTTCAGTCGGGAAACTACTTCATCGAAGGCCCGGACCGCATCGTGGTCACCTTCGTGATGGTCGGCCCCAAGCTTGTCCCCCGAGACGCCTCCGCCTTCTGACCAGCCGCTGTCAGCGCCGCCGGTCGCGGCGCGAGGACATCGGCTGGAAGGCCACGCCCACATGGGCCTCGCAATAGGGCTTGCCCTGTTGCGTCGGCAGGCCGCAGAACCAGAAATTGTCGGTCGCCGGGTCGCCGATCGGCCATTTGCAGGTCCGCTCGGTCAGCTCCATCAGGCTGATCTTCTTCGCCTTCTTCTCGACCTCGCGCACCGAGGCCAGCGCCTCGGGGCTGATCTCGTTGGCCGAGGGCTGCGGCGGCAGAGGCTGGCCGGCGGGGATGATCTGCTTGCGCGGCGAGATCGCCTGGCTGCGCTCGGGCGCGGGTTTCTCGGCCGGTTCCGGCTCGCGCGGCTCGGCGGCGCGGGCGATGGGCTCGGGCTTTGCCAGCGCCTCCGGTTTCGGCTTTTCCTTCAAGGGCTTGGTCGTCGCCGGCCCAGTGCGATTCGACAGGCCCAGGCGGTGGACCTTGCCGATCACCGCATTGCGCGTCACGCCGCCCAGTTCCTTGGCGATCTGGCTGGCGGACTGGCCCTCGGACCACATCTTCTTCAGTTGCTCGACGCGCTCATCGGTCCAGGACATGGGGGGCCTCTTCCAAGCTGCACGGCGGCCCACGAGGAGCCGCCGCAATCTTGGGCACTATTGTAGTCACGGGGTCGGCGGATACAAGGCCTTGCAGCCGGCCTGCCTTTTCCGCACAACCGGGCCATGACCCGGATCCCCCGTTCCGCCCTGCTTCTCGGCCTTGCCGGATTGCTCCCGTTCCTCTGGGGCACGGCGACTCTGTTCGTGCCGGCACTGTTCGAAGCCGGGCTCACGCATCTGGGCGCCCGCTTCGTCGGTCCTTACGTGCAGCTCGCCTATGGTCAGGTAATCCTTGCTTTTCTTTCAGGCGCGCTCTGGGGGTTTGCCGCCCGGGCCGAGGGGGCGGTGGCGGCCTCGGGCTATGTGCTTTCCACCCTGCCCGTGCTCTGGGCGTTCCTGCTCGTGGGTGGCGGGCCGGTCTCCGCGGCGGTCAACCTAGCGGCGGGGTTCATCGCGCTCCTGGGACTCGACTACATGTTCTGGAAACAGAGCCTCGCGCCCTCCTGGTGGCTGGCGCTCCGGCTTCCGTTCTCGCTGGTGGCCATCGCCTGTCTCGTGGTGGTCGCGCTGTGATGTCCATGGATGCATTTCATTTCAAGGGCTTGATCCCGCTCCATGCCTGAGTTGTTTGCCTATACCGACGGCGCCTGTTCCGGAAACCCCGGCCCCGGAGGCTGGGGCGTGCTGCTCCTGGCGAAGGAAGGGGAAAAAGTGTTGCGGGAGAGGGAGTTACAGGGAGGGGAGGCGGAGACGACGAACAATCGGATGGAGCTTCTGGCGGCGATCTCGGCTTTGGAGGCGCTGCAGCGGGCCTCGGCGATCACGATCGTCACGGATTCGGCCTATGTGAAGAACGGGGTCACCGGCTGGATCCATGGCTGGAAGCGGAACGGCTGGAGGACGGCCGACAAGAAGCCGGTGAAGAATATCGAGCTCTGGCAAAGACTTGACCAGGCCCAGGCGCAGCATCGGGTGACCTGGGAATGGGTCAAGGGCCATGCCGGGCACCCGGAAAACGAGCGGGCGGATGCGCTGGCGCGGGCGGGGATGGCGCCCTACAAGCCGAAGAAGAAACGGGCGGCGGAGTGATCCGAACCGGGCGCCTCAGCCCGGATTCCGGGGCGCACAACCTGTACACAACCCGTACACAACCTGTACACCGCCGGACTCGCAGTTGACCATTTCGGGCCCTTTCCGGCGGGTTCCGGGGATCGGGAGACCGCCCCGAAGCCCGGCACAACCCGTACACAACCTGTACACAACGCGTACACCGGCAGAGCGCCGAAGGCGCACCCCCTCGGGCTGGGAACCCGGCCGGCCCGCTGACATGTCCGGATGACGACTCCCGGGCCGGGGGCCGCGTTGCCCCGCCCGAATAGCGCCGAAGGCGCCGGGAGAGCGCCTGCCCGTTCCCGCGGGCTGGCGCTATTTCACCGTCCCGCGCCGAACGATTTTACAGCGGGCTGGCACCATAAAGCACCGACGCTCAATCGTTGCAGCGCCACCCCACGGGCAGGCGCTCGCCCGGTTTGCGCTTGGTTGTGACGGATGGCGATGACCGAAAGACCAGCCTCAGATCATCCCCTTGATCGCCGCGACATGGGTCGGGGTCGCGGAGAGGGCGTCGGTGGCGAGGGTGCGGGCCTGGGTGAGGGGGTCGGGGGAGAGGGTGTCGGCGAGGCCGATGGCCAGCGCCTCTTCGGCGGTGAGGCGGGCGCCGGCCATGAGGATCAGCTTGGCGCGGGCGGGGCCGACGAGCGCCGTGAGGCGGGCGGGGTCGGAGGGTTGGGGGAGGAAGCCGAGCTTCATCACGGGGTAGAAGAATTTCGCTTCCGGCGACGCGACGCGGAGGTCGCAGGCGAGCGCCATGCCGAAGGCACCGCCGGCCAGCGTGCCGTTGAGCGCGGCGATGGTGAGGCCGGGGAGTGCGGCGATGGCGCCGGAGAGGCGCTCCCAGACCGGGTCGGTGGCGAGGCCGCCGGCGCGGGCCTCCTCGAGATCGGCGCCAGCGGAGAAGACGCGGCCGGTGCCGGTGAGGATCAGGGCCCGGGCGTCATGGGCGGCCTCGGCGATGCCGGCCAGTTCGGCGAGCATCGCGGCGGTGAGCGAGTTGGCCTTGTCGGGGCGGTCGATGGTGGCGGTCCAGAGCGGGCCGTCGCGGTCGAGCCGGATCATGGGATGAGGCCGGCCTTGCGGCGGATGGTTTCGTCGCGGAGGGAGATTTCCTGGCCGATATGGGCGTCGGCCTCGGAGGTGCACATCCAGACCAGCGCGCGGGCGGGCCAGTCGGGCGGGATGTGGTCGGTCCAGTCGAGCTGGCTCACCGGGTTGATGCCCGAGGCCTTGATCTCCTGCTGCATCTGGGTGGCGACGGTGCCGGGCGAGAGGCCCATCGCGCGGATGCCCCGGTCGCGGTATTCCTTGTCGAGCATGGCGGTGAGCATGGCGGCGCCGGCCTTCGACGCGCAGTAGTGGCTCCAACCCTCGACGGCATTGTGGGCGGCGCCGGAGGAGATGGTGAGGATCGTGCCCCGGCCCGCCGCGAGCATGGCGGGGAGCGCGGCACGCATGCCGTGATAGACGCCCTTGAGGTTGACGTCGATCACCTGGCCCCAGGCCTCGGGGTCGGATTCGTCGAGGCGGGCAACGGGTTCGATGACGCCCGCGTTGTTGATGAGAATGTCGAGGCCGCCGAAGGTGCGGATCGTGGCGTTGACGGCCTCATCCACCTCCCAATAACGGGCGACATCGCAGGGGATGGCAAGGGCCCGGTCGCCGATCTCGCCGGCGAGGGTGGCGATGGCTTCGCGGCTGCGGGAGAGGAGCGCGACATTAGCGCCGGCTTCGGCGAAGGCGCGGGCAGCGGCGGCGCCGATGCCGCGGCTGGCGCCGGTGACGAGCACGGTCTTTTGCAACAGGTCGGGTTTCATTCGAATTCCCCACGGTTCGTCGCGCGACAGAGCTTGACCCGGCGCGTTCCGGAGACGAGGGTATCGCCGCATTCAAATACGCGAAAGGTCTGCCATGCGCATTGTCTCCACCGCGACGCTTCTCGTCGCACTCACCGCGACGCCCTGCCTCGCGGACATCACGGCGCAGGACGTCTGGGACAGCTGGAAGACGCTTGCTGGGAGCTATGGGCAAACGATCACCGTCGAGAACGAGTCGTATTCGGGCGGGGTGTTGAAACTGACGGGCATCACCACGAGCGTGGCGCTGCCCGACGAGGGCGAGGTCACGGGCACGCTGAGCGACCTGGTGCTGACCGAGCAGGGCGACGGCACGGTGCTGATGACGATGCCGCCGGAATATCCGTTCTCGCTTGCCGCCAAGGGCGCCGAGGGCGAGGACATGTCGATGGCGTTCCGCTTCGTGAACGAGGCGCTGAAGACGGTGGCGAGCGGCGATCCGGGCGCGATCAGCTATGCATTCTCGGCGCCGGCGGCGTCGTTGATCCTCGACGAGATCACCGAGAACGGTGAGCCGGTGAACCTGAACCTCGCGGTGGCGCTGACCGAGCTGGCCGGGACCTACGACCTGACCGCGGGGACGCTCCAGAAGGTCGTCAGCAACTTCACCGCCGGGGCGGTGGATTTCACCATGGCGGTGGACGAACCCTCCGAGGGGATGAAGCTCGACGTGGCGGCGACGATGCATGACGTGGAAAGCACGTCGTCGGGCGCGCTGCCGATGCTCTCGGGCGGGGCGCAGCTGGCCGAGATGCTGCGCGCCGGCGGGACCAACGAGATGCGGATGACCGTGGGCGCCACCCAGTGGACGATGAATGCCGATGACCAGGAGAACCCGTTCACGATGACCGGCGGATCGGAGTCGAGCAGCTTCGACATGTCGCTGAGCCCGGACGGGCTGGCCTATGGCGGCGGCAACACGAACGTCACGATGATGCTGCAGCTCCAGAACCTGCCGCTGCCGCCCTTCACCTTCAACATGGCCGAGAGCGGCGGCGAGATCCGGATGCCGCTGATGGCCTCGGACGAGGCGAAGGATTTCGGCTTCCGCATGAACCTGACCGGGCTGGAGATCGGCGAGAGCGCCTGGATGATGGTCGATCCGGCGGGCGGGCTGCCGCGCGATCCGATCAACCTCGCGCTCGATATCTCCGGGCTGGCCCGGCTGGCGGTGGACCTGTTCGATCCCGAGGCGGTCGAGGGCATGGCCGGCGCGCCGGGCTCGGTCGACTCGGTGTCGATCAACACGCTGCTCCTGTCGGCGCTGGGAGCCGAGCTCACCGGGGCCGGGGCGATGACGCTCGACAACAGCGCGATGCCGCCGGTGCCGGCGGGCCAGGTGGACCTGACGCTCACCGGCGCGAACGGGCTGATCGACAACCTGATCGCGGTGGGTCTCCTGCCGGAGGACCAGGCGATGGGCGCGCGGATGATGCTGGGCCTCTTCGCGCGGCCGGGCGCGGGCGCGGACGAGCTGGTTTCGACGATCGAGCTCAAGGAAGACGGGTCGGTCATGGCGAACGGCCAGCGGATCAAGTGATCCTCAGAACCGGGGACTTGCGGCCAGCGCCGCAAGCCCCTACCTGCGCCCGATGAAAGACGCGTTTCCCCATGGCGGCTGATCTCTCCGATCTTGCGGCGCGGTTGATCGGTGCCGCGCGGGCCGCGGGTGCCGAGGCGGCCGACGCGGTGGTGACCTCGGAAACCTCGGTTTCGGTCGACGTGCTGAAGGGCCGGCTCGAACATGCCGAGCGGTCGGAAGGTATCGAGCTGGGGCTGCGGGTCTTCGTGGGGCCGCGGCAGGCGAGCGTCTCGGCCTCGGACCTTTCCGAAGACACCATCTCGACGATGGCGGAGCGCGCTGTGGCGATGGCGCGGGAAGCGCCGGACGACCGCTATGCCGGCCTCGCCGATCCGGATGCACTGGCGCGGGGCTGGGACATCGCGGCGCTGGAACTGGAAGACCCGGCGGAGGAGCCCGAACCGGAGGCCTTGCAGGCCGACGCGGAGGCGGCCGAGGTCGCGGCGCTGGCGGTGTCCGGCGTGAGCCAGGTGCAGGCGGCGACGGCGGGCTACGGCCGGCGGCGGGTTCACCTTGTCGCCACCAACGGATTCTCCGGCGGCTACGCGCGGACCGACCGGCACCTGTCCTGTGTGGCGATCTCGGGCGAGGGCACCGGGATGGAGCGCGACTATTTCGGCGAATCGCGCATCTTCCAGGCCGATCTGCCGGCGCCCGGAGAGATCGGGCGGATCGCGGGCGAACGCGCCGCCGGGCGGGCCGGTCCGCGCAAGCCGCCGACCGGCGCCTTTCCGGTGCTCTATGACGAGCGGGTGGCCTCCACGCTGATCGGGCACCTGCTCTCGGCGGCGAACGGGAGCGCGGTGGCGCGGGGGGCCTCCTGGCTTCTCGACGCGCTGGGCGAGGAGGTGCTGCCGGCGGGGCTGTCGCTGATCGAGGACCCGTTCCGGCCGCGCACCGCCGGGTCGAAGCCGTTCGACGGCGAGGGCCTGCCCACCGCACGGCGCGCCATCGTCGAGGACGGACGGCTGACCGGCTGGACGCTCGACCTCGCCACCGGCCGGCAGCTCGGGCTGGAGAGCACCGGCAACGCGGCGCGGCGCGGCGCCACGCCCCCTGCCCCGTCCAACCACAATATCGCGCTGACCCAGGGCGCGGCGAGCCGCGACGCGTTGATCGCGTCGATGGGGCGCGGGCTTCTGGTGACCTCGCTGATCGGTTCCTCGGTGAGTGCGACCACGGG
>JBNKWI010000048.1:0-25041 GCA_050299695.1 Paracoccaceae bacterium | reverse complement strand
CACGCCGCGGTCGAGAAACGCGTCCGCCGCCCGCTCCGCGTCGGCGATCGTCTCGACCCGGATGCCGGTGATCCCCTCGGCCTCGGATTCGTTCGGCGTCACGAAATCGCACAGCGCCAGCATCGCGTCGGGCACCTCCGCCGCCGGCGCCGGGTTCAGGATCGTCCGCGCGCCTCCGGCCCGCGCGATCTCCAGCGCCCGGTGCGCCGCCGCGATCGGCTGTTCGAGCTGGGTCACGAAGACCGACGCGCCGCCGATCAGCCCGGCCCGCGCGTCCATATCCGCCGCCGAAATCCGCCCCGCCGCCCCCGGCGCGATGATGATCGCGTTGTTCCCGGTGCCGTGCTCGATGAAGATATAGGCCGCCCCGGTATAGCTCTCCGCGTCCACCGTGACCTCGGGCACCACGCCCGCCTTCTCCCAGGTCGCCCGCGCCATGTCGGCGAACGGGTCCGCACCCAGCCGGGTCACGAAATGCACATCGCCCCCCGCCATCGCCGCCGCCACCGCCTGGTTCGAGCCCTTGCCGCCGGGGCCGAGCGCGAAGCTCCGCCCCAGGATCGTCTCGCCCATCCTCGGTGCCCGGTCGGCGCGATAGGCCGTGTCCGCGACGAACACGCCCAATATCACGATCTTTCCGGTCATCCCTGCCCTTCCCTCTATCCGTTCCAACCGCCCGCGGCGCTGCCCAGCGCCCGCGCCACCACCGGCGCGAGCTTCTCCGCCAGCGCGGCATGGGCCGCCTCGGTCAGGTGGATCCCGTCGATCCCGGACACGACGACCTCCGGCGCGGCATCGACGAAGCCGGCCCCGCGCGCCGCCGCCACCTCGGCCAGAAGCGGGGCCAGCGCCCGCGACTTTTCCGCCCCGCCCGCGAAGATCCCGCGCAGCAGCCCGGTCTCGGCGATCGGCACCGGCGCCACCACGATCTGCGCCGGCACCCCGCCGCCCGGTCCGCATCCCGAGGCGGCGATCACCCCCATCAGCCGGTCCACCGACCGCGCGATATCGGTCGGCGTCACCGAGAACCGCGCCTTGCAATCGTTGGTGCCAAGCATGGTGACCACCAGGTCCACCTCCCGATGCGTCTCGAGAAGCGCCGGCAGAACCGTCAGCCCGTTCTTGTGCGCACCCTCCACCGGATCGTCATGCACCGTGGTCCGCCCCGGCTGGCCTTCCGCGATCACCGTCACGCCAGGCAGCGCCGCACCCAGCAAGGTCGTCCAGCGCGCGGAATGGGCATAACGCTCACGCGCGCCCCAGACCGTCAGCGGCGCGGTGCCATGGGTGTTGGAATCCCCGAAACACAGGACCGTGCCGCCCATCGCTCTCCCCCCGTCCGATTTCCGCCGCCATCCTAGGCGCTTGCCGCGCCGACACAACTCATTGTGAAGCGCCGCGCCACGCGGCCGCGTGCTAGGGTCCGCCGGGGGAGGAACCGCAATGACCCGTCTCGCCATGGCGCTCGTGCTCGCCTGCGCGCTGGCCCAGCCGCTGGAAGCGCAATCCATGATGTCCGGCGTCGCGATGGACAGCCCCGCGATGACCGAGGCCGAAACCACCCGCGAGGCGCTCGTCGCCCTGCTCGAGGCCGCCCGCCGCGACGGAACGCCGCCCGCGCTGGCGCGGATGCGGCTGAACGGGCTCGACCTCTCGGGGCTCGACTTCTCGCAGGCCGACCTGAAGGGCGCGCGGCTGAACGGCTCGGATCTCTCGGGCGCGGTGCTCGACGGCGCGCGGCTCGACCAGGCCTGGGCGGTAGGCGCGGTGCTCGACGGCGCCTCGCTCAAGGGCGCGAGCCTGTTCCAGACCCAGCTCGTCGGCGCGTCGCTCAAGGGCGCCGACCTCACCGCCGCCCGCGCGCCGGCCAATTTCACCGATGCCGACCTGACCGGCGCGATCTTCGCCGCCGCCGATCTCGGCGCCGACACGAAGAACCAGTCCATGGGCCTGATGCGCGGCGACCTTTCGGGTGCGACCGCCCGTGGCGCCGATTTCTCCGGCGCCAACCTCCTGCGCGTGGTCCTGGAATTCGCAGATCTGCGCGAGGCGAAGCTCGACGGCGCCAACCTCGCCACCGCCGAGATGGCCGGGGCCGATCTGCGCGGCGCCTCCATCGCGGGTGCCAGGTTCGACGCGGCGGATCTCGCCTCGGCGCGGCTCTCCGATCTCAAGGGCGAAGAGACCAGCACGCTCGACGCCGCGCGCAACCTCGACCGCGCCGTGCGCTAAAGCATGTCGCGCAAAAGTGGGAACCGGTTTTGCGCTCCCCGGGCATGCGAAATCAAATGGCTAAAGGCGCGGTGCGCGGCCCGGGGCGCGACACCACGGGCCGCGTCCTGCTCGCGGCTGCCTGTTTTTGGGGCGCGACCCCTGCCTCGAACCCAACGGGGCTCCCGACGCAAACCGCCCGGGAGCCCGCCCCCTCAATGCGTCACGGGAGGCCCCAGAGGGGTGCGCGCGGGCGCCAGGACCTCGCCTTGTCCCGGCTCTACGGGCGCGCGGCGCGCACCGGGAATTTCCGGCAATGTCCTGTCCAGAAAGGGAAACCCGTCCCTGGCCAGCACCATCACGCCAGAAATCCACGCATTGCCCGCAGCCCTCGAAACCGGCGCCGGCACCCCGCCCAGGCCCGTCGGATACAGCGTCAATTGCCGGTCCGTTTCGGTCTCGGCGCCATCGTCTTCCGCGATCGGGTGCTTCACGGTTCTCTCCCTGGGATGAGTTGCGTCAGACTGAACCTAGCGGGCGCGCGCTTAACACCGGTGTAACCCACCGTTCGCTGCATCCCGTCGCCGCGCAACACCCCCGGAGACCCCCGAATCACCGCCCTCGGGCGAAAAGCTGCGCCAGCCGCGCCCCGGTCAGATCGGATTTCGAGAGGATCTCGCGGACCCCCGCGCTGCGCGCCTTCTCGAACATGAAGGGCGACGGCCAGTCGGTCACCAGCGCGACCGGGATGTCGCGGAACCGGGCGCTCTGCGACAGCTCCAGCGCCAGATCCGCCCCGCGCCCGTCGGGCAGCGTGTTGTCGAGCAGGATCAGCCGCACCGCCTCGCGTTCCAGCGCCTGCCGCGCCCCGCGCAGCGTTCCCGTCACCTTCAACGGCACGGTGATCCCGGCGCGGCGGATCGCGCGGGCGATCAGCTTCTGGTCGATCTCGCTATCCTCGACGATGAGGCACACAGCCCCGCCGCCGGGGTCGGAAGCCGCGCCTGGCATCGGGTCTTTCCTCGCGCGTGGAACAGGCCGTCGCGCGACGATAGGGGCGCGTGGCTAAACCCGCGTTAACGCCTCCGCCCTTGCCAGCGCCGCCCCCGCGCCCCTATCTGTTTCCGAAACCGAGGAGACCCCATGCCCCTGACCCTTCCCCGCCCCGTCTTCGACGCCAATGCCGCCGCCACCCAGAAGACCGAGTTCGGCGACCTGCCGAACTGGAACCTGACCGATCTCTACGCGGCCACCGACGCGCCGGAGTTCAAGCGGGACATGGACTGGCTGGAGGAGGCCTGCCGGAGCTTCGCGGCGGATTACGAGGGCAAGCTCGCCACGCTCGACGCCGCCGGCATGGCCGAGTGCATCGCGCGGAACGAGAGGATCAGCGCCATCGCCGGCCGGATCATGTCCTTCGCCGGGCTCCGCTACTACCAGGCGACCACCGATCCCGAGCGCGCCAAGTTCATGTCCGACTGCCAGGACCGGATCACGAACTCCACCACGCCGCTCGTGTTCTTTTCCCTAGAATTCAACGCGATAGAAGACGAAGCTTACGAAGCGCTCTTCGCCGATCCGGCCATCGCCCGCTACAAGCCCTATTTCGACCGGGTCCGCGCGATGAAGCCCTACCAGCTCTCCGACGAGCTCGAACGCTTCCTGCACGACGCCTCCACCGTCGCCGCCTCGGCCTGGAACAAGCTGTTCGACGAGACCATCGCCGGGCTGACCTTCCCGGTGGATGGCGAGGAGCTCGGCATCGAACCCACGCTGAACCTTCTCACCGACCACGATCGCGCGAAACGCGAGGCGGGCGCCCGCGCGCTCGCCGAGGTTTTCGGAAAGAATATCAAACTCTTCTCCCGCGTTCATAACACTCTCGCCAAGGAGAAGGAGATCGAGGACCGCTGGCGCAAGATGCCCAGCCCGCAGACCGGCCGGCACCTCTCGAACCATGTCGAAGCCGAGGTGGTCGAGGCGCTCCGCAACGCCGTCGTCGCCGCCTATCCGCGCCTCTCGCACCGCTATTACGAGCTCAAGCGCAAATGGCTCGGCCTCGACACGCTCCAGGTCTGGGACCGCAACGCGCCCTTGCCGATGGAAGACAAGTCCACCGTCGGATGGGACCGCGCCAAATCCATGGTGCTCGATGCCTATGCCGGCTTCTCGCCGAAAATGGCCGAGATCGCCGAACCCTTCTTCACCAAGGGCTGGATCGACGCCGGCGTGAAGCCCGGCAAGGCCCCGGGCGCCTTCGCCCACCCGACCGTCACCGAGGTGCATCCCTACGTGATGCTGAACTACCTCGGCAAACCGCGCGACGTGATGACCCTCGCGCACGAGCTCGGCCACGGCGTCCACCAGGTCCTCGCCGCCGGACAGGGCGAGCTCCTCTCCTCGACCCCCCTGACTCTCGCCGAAACCGCCAGCGTCTTCGGCGAGATGCTGACCTTCCGCAAGCTCCTCAAGGAAGCGAAAGACGACAAGCAGAAGAAAGTCCTCCTCGCCGGCAAGGTCGAGGACATGATCAACACCGTGGTCCGCCAGATCGCCTTCTACGATTTCGAGTGCAAGCTCCACGACGCCCGACGCGGCGGCGAGCTGACGCCCGACGACATCAACGCGCTCTGGATGTCGGTGCAGGGCGAAAGCCTCGGCCCCGCCTTCACCTTCATGGAGGGCTACGAGACCTTCTGGGCCTACATCCCCCATTTCGTCCACTCGCCCTTCTACGTCTACGCCTACGCTTTCGGCGACGGCCTCGTGAACGCGCTCTACGCCGCCTACGAGGAGGGCACGCCCGACTTCCAGGAGAAGTACTTCGACATGCTGAAGGCCGGCGGCTCCAAGCACCACAAGGACCTCCTCGCCCCCTTCGGCCTCGACGCCTCCGACCCGAAATTCTGGGACAAGGGCCTCTCGATGATCGAATGCTTCATCGACGAGCTGGACGCGATGGAGGGCTAGGCCTGGCGCACGCGGAGATGGATCCCTGGGGTCAACTCCACATCGACTGGTCCTCGATGCACCCCAAGGCGCGCGAGATCCTCGACGATCCCCGCGACTGGGAGGAAGACGACGAGTTCTCCCCCCATGGCAACGACGCGGGGGCGGATGTCTTCAATGACTGGTCGGCCTTCCGCACACTTGGCCTTGCCCAGGCCGGACGCGCCTTGGAGCTTCCACCACTCTCCGAGGATCTGGAAGAGTACCTCTGGAAGGAATGGGTCGACACCGCCCTCGGCCTCGCCTTCGGCCATATCAAGCGATCCGGCCGCTGCCCGGCCCGGATCGCGGCCGACACCCGCGACCTCCTCGCCCACGAATTCGCGCGTAACAAGACCCGCACCGAGTGGGCGCACCGCGCCGACTGGCAGGAGCGGATGATCCGCTATGACCGGATTCTGTTCGGCTTCGACAGTCGCGACGGCTAGGCTCAGAACGCCCCGAGCACGCCCTTCAGTCCTTCGCGGATCGCGAAATCGACCAGCGAGAAGAACACCGCCGTCAGCATCGCCATCACGAAGACCATGATCGAGGTCACGATCACCTCGCGCCGGCTCGGCCAGACGATCTTCGAGACCTCCGAGCGGACCTGCTGGACGAACTGGATCGGGTTGGTGGCGGCCATGGCGTGTCCTTCGTGTTTCGCGACCGTCAGATACGTGCTCGGCCGTCCCGGCGCAAGGACCAAGGGGAAAACCGACCCCGAACCGGCTCCGGGTGCTATCGCGCCGCGGCGGCCGAGGATGCGAAGCGGTCACTCGCATCCTCACGCGGCCACGGCTGCGGCGTCCGGACAGGGTTGGTCAAACTGCCCGTTCCAAAATGTGGTATGCCCTGTGCAGGGGGCATCGCCGATAGCACCGCGCCGTCGTGGCGCGCCGGCGCCGGTTCGGGGGTCGTAGGCACTGGGTAGCCTCGAATCGCCAGGTTGGATATGCTCGGATCGGGTGAAATTCGTGCCTTACAACCTGGGTTGGATGGGTAAGATCAGGCAATGCCACAGACACGCCGCAATCGAACGTTAAGGAAGACGTCAGATGAGTGCATGTACCGGAACGATTGCCATGAATACCCCGTCGCTTTCCTCGCTCGCCCGCGCCCTCGCGCTTGCCCTGCCGCTCGCCGCCGCCGCCCCGGCCGGCGCGGAGACGGTCCAGGACGTGATCCGCACGCTCCAGAGCGAAGGATATACCGTCACGGATGTGGGCCGGACCTTCCTCGGGCGGATTCGTGTCGAGGCCGTCTCGGGAAATCTTCGGCGCGAGGTGATCCTCAGCCGCTCCACCGGCGAGATCAAGCAGGACGCGATCTTCGAAACCGCCGGTTCGGGCAGCAGCACCGGGGCCGCGGCCTCCGGCAACGGCAATGCCCCCGGCAACAGCAACGCTGGCGGGAACGGCAATGGCAATAGCGGCGGAAACGGCGGTGGTAATGGCGGCGGCAACGGTGGCGGCAACGGTGGCGGCAACGGAAACGGAAACGGCAAGAAGTGATCCGGAGCCGGCGGCTCGCATCGGCCCCGGCGCGGAACGCGGACCGGATGCCTCGCCGCAAGCCGTCACGCGCCGCAGCGAACGGCGCAAGCTCGCCCTTCTCTACGGCGCCTTCGCGGTCCAGGCGCTCAGCGCCTTCTTCTTCCTGGGCGAGCTCTGGTCCGAGATCCTCGGCCTGCGCGAAACGCCGATCCCCTATGCCTACCAGGAGGTCATCCAGGTCCTGGCCAGCATCGGCCTGACCATCGGCGTGCTGGCCAGCGCGCTCCTCGTCCGCCGGCATCTCGATAGGATGGAGGAGCTCAGCCGCCAGATCGACCTCGCCACCGGCAACTACGAGAACCACCTGCAGGACCTGTTCCGCAACTGGCGCCTCTCGCCCTCCGAGCAGGAGGTGACGATCTACGCCATGAAGGGCTTCTCCAACGGCGAGATCGCCGATTTCCGCTCCACCACCGCCTCGACGGTCAAGAGCCAGATGAACGCGATCTACCGCAAGTCGGGCCTCGCCAACCGGCAGCAGCTGATCTCCTTCCTGGTCGAGGAACTCCTCGCCGGCGTCCTGCCCAACTCCACCGCCCTCGCCCGCGACCGCGAGGCCGAGGCGAAGGCCGCCTGAGCAGCGCTTCGCCCCCTCCCCTTGCCGATCCGCTCCGGCTTCACTATGAGGCCGCGACACCAATTCTCCGGCCGGCCTCCCATGTCCGTTCTCGTGATGAAATTCGGCGGCACCTCCGTCGCCACGCTCGACCGCATCCGCCGCGCCGCCAAGCGCGTGGGCCGCGAGGTTGCGAATGGCCATGACGTGATCGTCATCGTCTCGGCGATGGCCGGCAAGACCAACGAACTGGTCGGCTGGGTCTCCGAGACCTCGCCCTTCTTCGACGCCCGCGAATACGACGCGGTGGTCTCCTCGGGCGAGAACGTCACCGCCGGGCTGATGGCGCTCACGCTCCAGGAGATGGACGTGCCCGCCCGCTCCTGGCAGGGCTGGCAGGTGCCGCTCAGGACCACCTCCGCCCATTCCGCCGCGCGGATCACCGAGATCCCGACCGACAACATCACCCAGAAATTCGTCGAGGGCATGAAGGTCGCCGTGGTCGCGGGCTTCCAGGGCATCTCGCCCGAGGGCCGCATCACCACGCTCGGCCGCGGCGGGTCCGACACCACCGCCGTCGCCTTCGCCGCCGCCTTCGACGCGGTGCGCTGCGACATCTACACCGACGTCGACGGCGTCTACACCACCGACCCGCGGATCACCTCCAAGGCCCGCAAGCTCGACCGGATCGCCTTCGAGGAGATGCTGGAACTCGCCTCGCTCGGCGCCAAGGTGCTGCAGACCCGCTCGGTCGAACTGGCGATGCGCTACAAGGTGAAGCTCCGGGTGCTCTCGAGCTTCGAGGACGGGGACGAAACCGCAGGCACGCTGGTGTGCGACGAGGAGGATATCGTGGAATCGAATGTGGTCTCAGGCGTCGCCTATAGCCGCGACGAAGCGAAGATGACGCTCCTCGGCGTCGCCGACAGGCCCGGCATCGCCGCGGCGATCTTCGGGCCGCTCAGCGAGTCCGGCGTCAATGTCGACATGATCGTGCAGAACATCTCCGAGCATGGCGAAACCGACATGACCTTCTCCTGCCCGGTCGACCAGGTGACCCGCGCCGAGAAGGCCATGCGCGAGGCCCGCGACCGCGGCGAGATCGGCTTTTCCGACCTCGTGGCCGATACCGATGTCGCCAAGGTCTCGGTGGTCGGCATCGGCATGCGCTCCCATACCGGCGTCGCGGCGCAGATGTTCAAGGCGCTCTCGGCCGAGAACGTGAACATCAAGGTCATCACCACCTCCGAGATCAAGATCTCGGTGCTGATCGACCGGAAATACATGGAACTCGCCGTCCAGGCGCTGCACGACACGTTCGGCCTCGACAAGGTCGCCTGACGCGGCCGCGCGACGAGAGACGGGAAAAGGCCGCTCCATGAGCGGCCTTTGTCGTCTCGGGCATCGGAGGCCCGCCTACAGCACCCGTTCGGCCGTCTCGCCCTGGGCGCGGGCGCGCAGCCCGTCCACCGCCTCGGCATAGGCCGCCTCGGCCGCGTTCCGCAGCGCCACGACCCCGCGCGCGCCGTCCGCCGCGCTCGGCGGGGCGCTGTCGAGCGGCTCGGAGGGCGGCTCCGGCTCCCGCGCGGCGGCGGTCTGGCGGGGCTGCGCCGCGGCCCCGGTCTCCGCGGGCGCCTCCGGCTCGGGAACGTCGAAGCGGATCTCGGTCTCGCGCGACCGGCCGGTGTCTTCCGCAGGCTCCGCCGCCGCCTCGCGCCGCGCGGCCTCGCGCAACCGGTCCGACGCCTCGGTCTCGGCGCGCGCGTCGCGTGCCGCCCTGTCCGCCTCCTCCGCGCCCGCGACACCGGTGGCGGCATCCGCCTCGGCCGCGGCGGAATCGGCGCGCCGGTCGGCCAGCTTCTCGGCCTGGGCCGCGTCCCGGCTTGCGCTTCGCGCCTGGTCGATCTCCTCGCCGCGCACCGCCGTGGCCGCGTTCGCGGCCTCGATGGTCTCCGACCCGCCGGACGCCGCGACACCGCCCGTCTCCTCGTACGGCACGATGTCCGGATAGGGATCGGGCAGATCCGGCGGTGTCGGCTCCGATGGCGGCGGCACCAGGGCCGCGAAGACCGAAGACGGCTCCGCCCCGCGCGCGATCGCCGACGAGGCGACGCCCTGCGCGTTCTTCGGCAGCTCCGCCCCGGCCTCCCGGGCCGTGCGGACCGCCTCCTTCGCTTGCTGGCCGGGCGCGTTGCCGGCCTGACCCGCCCCCTCGGCCAGTCTGGGTGCCGGCCTCTGAAGGCCCGCCAGCCCAGCCGTTGCCGAAATCTCCATCTCGGGTCCTCCTGGATGCTCAACCCCGAGGCCTAGCGCGCGCCGGTTACCGAGACCCTAACATGCGGCTTCCACAATCTGTTTCCACCTGCGCACCGGTTGTGGTCTAACGAGCCCGTCGGGAAATCCGGCCCACGGGAACGAGCGGACAGAATGACCGAAGCGACCGAAACGGAAAGCCGCAAGCTTCTGGGCCGCCTGCGCGAGGTGATGGCGGAATCCAATGCCGGCCAGGCGCGACTCGATTCCATCGTCAAGCTGATCGCGCATTCGATGGAGACCGAGGTCTGCTCGATCTACCTCTTCCGCGACGCCGACACGCTGGAACTCTGCGCCACCGAGGGCCTGAACCCCGAGGCGGTCCACGTCACCCGGATGCGGATGGGCGAGGGCCTCGTCGGCAAGGTCGCCAAGACCGGCCGCATCGCCAACACCGCCGATGCTCCCTCCGAGCCCGGCTTCCGCTTCATGCCCGAGACCGGCGAGGAGATATATTCCTCCTTCCTCGGGGTGCCGATCCGCCGGCTCGGCGAAAAGCTCGGCGTGCTCGTCGTCCAGTCGAAATCCAAGCGCAGCTATTCCGAGGACGAGCTCTACGCGCTCGAAGTGGTCGCCATGGTGCTGGCCGAGATGACCGAGCTCGGCGTCTTCACCGGCGAGGGCGCGGCGATGGCGGCGCGCCACAAGAACCCCGCCCTGTTCCGCGGCGGCACCGGCCAGGAAGGCGTGGCCGAGGGCAAGGTCTGGCTGCACGAGCCCCGCGTCACCGTCACTAACCCGATCGCCGAGGACCCCGACGCCGAAAAGCGCCGCCTGCACGAGGCGGTGGAGGCGCTGCGGCTCTCGGTCGACGACATGCTCAGCCAGGCCGACATGGCCGACAAGGACCACCGCGACGTGCTCGAGGCCTACCGCATGTTCGCCAATTCGCGCTCCTGGATGCGGCGCATGGAGGAGGACATCGCCCGCGGCCTCTCCGCCGAGGCGGCCGTGGAAAAGGAGCAATCCGCCGCGCGCGCGCGGATGGAAGAGGTGCCAGACGCCTACTTGCGCGAACGGCTCGCGGATCTCGACGACCTCTCGAACCGGCTCCTCCGGATCCTCACCGGCCAGGGCAGCGATACCGGCGCCGAGATACCCGAGGACCCGATCCTCGTCGCCCGCAATATCGGCCCGGGCGAGCTCCTCGAATACGGCCGCCGCCTCAAGGGCATCGTGCTGGAACAGGGCTCGGTCGGCTCGCACGCCGCCATCGTCGCCCGCGCCTGGGCGATCCCCCTCGTCATCCATGCCGGGAAGATCACCACCGAGGCGCTGAACGGCGACCACATCATGGTCGACGGCGACCAGGGCCTGGTCCATCTCCGCCCCGACGACAACGTCGTCTCGGCCTTCCGCGACAAGTTCGCCATGCAGGCCGAGGCGCAGAAACGCTACGCCGACCTGCGCGACAAGCCCGCGGAATCGCGCTGCGGCAAGCGGGTGGAGCTCACCATGAACGCCGGGCTCCTGGCCGACCTGCCCTCGCTCGAACCCTCCGGCGCCGAGGGCGTGGGCCTGTTCCGCACCGAGCTCCAGTTCCTAGTCCGCTCCTCGGTCCCGAAGCGCGGCGAACTGGCGGCGGTCTACAAACGCGTGATGGACTCGGCCAAGGGCAAGCGCGTGGTGTTCCGCACCCTCGATATCGGGTCGGACAAGGTCCTGCCCTACATGAAGCGCGAGGAGGAGCCGAACCCGGCGCTCGGCTGGCGCGCGATCCGCGTCGGGCTCGACAAGCCCGGCGTGATGCGGATGCAGCTCCAGGCCCTGATCCGCGCCGCGGACGGCCGCCCGCTCACCGTGATGTTCCCCTTCGTCGCGCAGTTCGAGGAATTCCGCGCCGCCCGCCAGCATCTCGTCGACGAGCTCGACCGGGAAAGCGCGCTCGGCCACCCCCTGCCCTCGATCGTCGAGATCGGCGCGATGCTGGAAACCCCCTCCCTCGCCTTCGCGCCGCGGCAGTTCTTCGAATCCTGCGACTTCATCTCGATCGGCGGCAACGACCTGAAGCAGTTCTTCTTCGCCGCCGACCGCGAGAACGAACGCGTGCGCCGGCGCTACGACGTGCTGAACGTCTCGTTCCTCACCTTCCTCGAACATATCATCCAGCGCTGCGACGAAACCCAGACCCGCGTCAGCTATTGCGGCGAGGATGCCGGCCGCCCGGTCGAGGCGATGTGCTTCGCGGCCATGGGCCTCCGCTCGCTCTCGATGCGGCCCGCCTCCATCGGCCCGGTGAAATCGCTGATCCGCCGCGTCAATCTCGACGAGGCCCGCGCGGTGATCGACGAAGCCCGCGCCGCCGGCGCGCAATCGGTCCGCGTGCCGATCATGGACTGGCTCCGGACCCAGCGTTAGGGATTGCGCCGCCCGCATCGTGCCACCAGCGTCGCTTCCGCCCGAAGGCGCGGCGACCTTGCAGCGGAGTACAATGCCTCCGCCCCGAACAGCGCCGAAGGCGCAGGGCGAGCGCGTAGCTGGAACGGTCGGCTAAAGCGTTCCGCCCAGCCTCACCGCCCCGCCGCCGCCCCCCAGAACCGCGCCGAAAGCAGCGCCGCCGCCAGCGCGAGCCCGATCACCAGCCCCCACCAGATCCCGGTCCCACCGAGACCGGCCCAGAAGCCCAAGGCATAGCTCGCCGGCACGCCGATGAGCCAATAGGACAGCGCCGCGATCAGCATCGGCACGCGCGTGTCCTGCACCCCGCGCAGCATCCCGAGCGTCATCACCTGGGTCGCATCCATCACCTGGAACACCGCCGCCACCGCAAGCAATCCCGCGCCGATGGCGAGGATCGCCGGGCGCGCCGGATCGTCCGGCGCCAGGAAGAGCCCCAGCATCAGATCCGGCACCGCCAGGAACAGGACCACCGTCGCGAGCGCCGCCGCCATCGACAGCACCAGCGCCGTCGCCGCCACCTGCCGGAGCTCGTCGAAATCGCCGCGCCCATGGGCCTGCCCGGTCCGCACCGTGACCGCCTGGCTCAGCCCCAGATGCACCATGAAGGTCACCGAGGCGATCTCGAGCGCGATGCCGTGCGCCGCGAGCGGCACCGTCCCGACCCAGCCCATCATGATCGAGGCCGCCGCGAACAGCCCGACCTCGGCGAGGCTCGTGAGCCCGATCGGCACGCCGAGCCGGAACACCCGCCGGAGCGCCTCCGCGTCGGGCCGGTGCGGATTGCGAAAGAGCTGGTATTCGGGCGTCCGCCAGGCGGCATGGAGCGCCAGCCACAGCGCCCCCGCCAGATGCAGCGTGAGCGACGCGATCGCCGCGCCCCGCACCCCCATCTCCGGCGCGCCCCAGTGCCCGAAGATCAGCGCATAGTTCAGCACCGCGTTCAAACCCGCGCTCCCGAGCGTCACGATCATCACGATCCGCGCCCGCTCGAGCGCGGTCAGATAGCTCCTCAGCGCCGTGATGAAGAGCGCCGGCGCCATCCCGAACCCCGCGATACCGAGATAGAGCGCGCCCTGCCGCGCCACCTCCGGCTCCTGCCCGAGCGCCAGAAGCAGGGACTCCGACCGGATCAGCGGCGGCGTCGCCAGGACCGCGAAGCCCAGCGACAGCCAGATCCCCATCCGCGTCACCCGCCGCACCTGCGCATCGTCCGCCGTCCCGGCCGCAGCGGCGGCGAGCGGCATCACAGCCCAGGCGAAGCCCGAGCCCAACAGGAAGAGCACGAAGAACAGGGATCCGGCCACCGTCATCCCGGCCAGCGCGGTCACGTCGTACCAGCCCACCATCACCGTGTCGGTGATGTGGATCGCGATCTGCGCCAGATTGCTGCCGATCAGCGGCAGGCCCAGCGCCAGAAGCGCGCGCGCCTGCCCCCCTCTCCGGGGCGCAGGCCGAATGTCCGCACCTGTCTCCATGGCGCGGGCAGTAGCTCAGCGGAAAGGCCGCGTCCATCCCTCGGGACGGGCGCGGCCGGTTGCTGCTCGACGGGTGATGAATGGCGGGCGGTGCGCCGCCCGGAGGCTCAGCGGTAGGTGATCTCGCCGAAGCCCGGAACCTGGAAATGCGGGGTCATATAGGTGCAGCCGCGCACCGCGCCGCCGGCCTCGACGCCGCCATAGACGATCGCCTGCCCGATCTGCCGCGCGCCTTTCTGCGGGATGTCGGAGGCGTTGCCGATATAGACCGGCTGCGGATCGGGCGTCGGCGAGCCGTCGACGAGCATCCCGACATTCTGGGCGGGAACGAGAACTTTGAACGTGGCGATATGGGCCATGGGGCCTCCCTATATGTCGTTGTCGAATGCCGGCACCCTAGCGATTCGCGGTCCTGCCGTCCGTGATCCGGTTCACATTCGGCGAAAGACGCGGCGCAAGCCCCACCCGGCAACGCGGCCCCGCGAGCCCGACCGCCTCATTTCAGCCGAAACCGGTTCCTGAGCCCGAGACCGAGGAAGAAGAGGAAGATGACGCCGAGGATCGTCTGCACCGCGCCCATGAATTTGAGGAAGGGGTGAAAGTCCTCCCAGTACTCAGTCCCGAAATAGAGCCGGTTGAACCCAAGAAACCCGAACGTGTTCGAAAAGCTCAGACCCAGCGCCTCCCAACCTGTCTTGTCGTCGCCCCAAATGATGTTGCGCCACGCGAAATATGCGTTGAGGACAAGCCATCCGGCGGTCACGAGCACTCCCAGCGCGAAGAAAGGCCGCCAGATGCTGTGGCCGTAGTTCGCTGCCCGACGATACAGGGCTATCCAGACTTGTTCCCAAAATGGCTCCAGCAGTGCCTTGCACTGCATTTCCCGGCGCAGGAAGAAGTGTTCATTGTCAGGGTTATGCGCTTCATTCATGAATTGCCGGAGCCGCGCATAGGCCGACCTATCGTCTTCGGCAGTGTTCGGCGTGGGCGTGGGCCACAGCAACTCGTCCCTCATGTCGGTTGAGAACCTCATATCCTGATAGAACGTGCTCGCGTGAAAGCTCGGCGCCCACGCTGAAAACTCTACCTCACGGAAATCCGAAACGCCTCCAAACTTGCAGGACCTGAAGTTGGCCGGTCCCTCAAACTTCGACGGTCTGAAGTAGACCTCATCGTGAAAAGCCACGTGTCCGAAATTAGCGCTTCCAGCGAACCTCGCCTGGTGGAAGATGGTCTTCCCGAAGAAGACCGCTCCTTCGAAGGAGGCATCACCAGTTTCAATATTGAAGTTGTACTTGCCGCGCTTCCCATTGGACACATCAAGAAACTTGGCATCGGTGAAGTCGACCGTTTTCCCAAAGCGTGCGTTCCTGAAATCCGCTGGTCCACGAAATTCCGCCGAAGCACCATCCAGCTGCTCAAACACCACGGACTGGAAATTGGCGCGTTTCCCGAATCTGGCATCACCAAAGTCGGCTTCCATTAGAAAAGTTGCGGAGTCGTAGTTCGCGATTGCCTCGAATTTCGTCGAACCGAACCCAGCTACACCGTGGAAGACAGTGGAGGAAAATGAGGTTTTCCCGCAGAAAGTTGAGTTCGCGAAATCGACATACCCACCAAAGCTTGCGAACTGGAACTGGACCGCCGCCGGCATCAAATACCCAAAGCAAACCAGCTTGGCGTCCTCAGGGAAGTAGCTGGCTGACAGATCAACGGTCTCGTTCGGTTCGGGCAGTTGGGCGGCAGGGTTTCTGCGCTGAAACAGAATCTTGAGCTCGTCCCGCTCCACCTCCCACGCCCCACCCAACTCGTCCTCGCTGAGCCCAGTCTTCTCCGCCAGCGCCGCACGCTGCTCAGCCGAGAGTCCCTGACAGGCCCAGAGGTTCCACGCCCGCCGGTTCTTCGCGGCGAGTTCCTCGTCGATACTGTCTCCAATCTGCTCCCCGTGGAGCGTCGCCAGCACATACCACCGGTTCTTCCACATGTCGGTGAGTTCGACGCCATCCCGTCGTACCCAGATATGTTCGCCGTCGTCGCGGTCGTATTCCCGAACGATCTCCCACGGCTCCTCGCCCGTCTCATCCGATCCACTCGTCATCGAAATCCCCCTCCCCGTTTCGGCGTCCCCCAAATAGGCACCCGGAGCAAAATGGCGCTCCGCCGGTGTACGGGTTGTGTACAGGTTGTGTACGGGTTGTGCATACCCGCCTTGCCCTCCGGGGGCCGATCCTCCAAGACTGGGAGGACCCGCAAAAGGCAGAGCATGGCCCTCCCAGTCCGACAGCAGCTGACCTATTGGAGCATCGCCGCGGCGGTGTTCCTCTGGGTGCTCTGGGTGCTGGGCGACGTGCTCCTGCCCTTCGTGCTCGGCGCCGCCATCGCCTATTTCCTCGACCCGGTGGCCGACCGGTTCGAGGCCTGGGGATTCAGCCGGATCTGGGCGACGATCTCGATCACATTCCTCGCGCTCCTGATCTTCGTGGTGATGGCACTCCTGGTGATCCCGACGCTGATCCGCCAGACCGAGGAGTTCGTCAAATTCGCGCCGCAACTCTTTGAAAACCTGCGAGACTTCCTGTCCCAGAAATTTCCGGACCTGCTCGACGAGGGCTCGACGATGCGGCAGAGCATCTCGGGGCTGATCGAGACCCTGCGCGCCAAGGGCGGCGAGGTCTTGAACCAGGTCCTGACCTCGGCGCTCACGCTCATCAACATGGCGCTTCTCGTGGTGCTGGTCCCGGTCATCACCTTCTACCTCCTCCTCGACTGGGACAATCTGGTGGCCCGGATCGACAGCCTCCTGCCGCGCGACCACGCCCCGGTGATCCGCCGCCTCGCCCGCGAAATCGACGCCACCCTCGCCTCCTTCATCCGCGGCCAGGGCACGGTCTGCCTCGTCCTCGGCACCTATTACGCCGTCGCCCTGATGCTCGCCGGCCTGAATTTCGGCTTGGTTGTCGGGGCCTTGGCGGGTCTCATCACGTTCATCCCCTATGTCGGCGCGCTCGTGGGCGGCGCGCTCGCCATCGGCCTCGCGCTGTTCCAGTTCTGGGGCGAATGGTGGTCGATCGGCCTTGTCGCGGCGATCTTCGCGGTGGGCCAGTTCTTCGAGGGGAACATCCTCACGCCCAAGCTCGTCGGCGAGTCGGTCGGGCTGCACCCGGTCTGGCTGATCCTCGCGCTCTCGGTCTTCGGCGCGGTGTTCGGCTTCGTCGGCATGCTGGTCGCGGTGCCGGTCTCGGCCGCGCTCGGCGTGATCGCCCGGTTCGCCATCGCGCGCTACCAGGAGAGTCGGCTCTATCTCGGCTTCGAGACCCCGGACGACGGCGACTAGAAATGGCCCGCCAGCTTGCCTTCGATCTGCCGGTCCGCCCGGCGCTCGGGCGCGAGGCGTTCTTCGTCTCGCCCGCGAACCGGACCGCGCTGGCCGCCATCGACGCCTGGCAAGGCTGGCCGAACCGGCGGCACCTGCTGATCGGGCCCGAGGGCGCGGGCAAGACCCACCTGACCCATGTCTGGGCCGGGCTCAGCGGCGCACGCATCCTCGCCGGCCGGACGCTGACCCGCGAAGACGTGCCCACGCTCGCCGCCCTGCCCGCCCTGGCGCTCGAGGACGCCGACGAGGGCACCGACGAGGACGCGCTCTTTCACCTTCTGAACCTCGCCCAGGCCGAGGGCACCGCGCTCCTCCTCACCGCCACCCGCCGCGCCGCCGATTGGGGCACCACGCTCCCCGACCTCGCGAGCCGGCTCGGCGCGCTCCCCGTCTCCCGGCTCGACCCGCCCGACGACGCGCTCCTCTCGGCGGTGTTGGTGAAGCTCTTCGACGACCGCCAGCTTGCCGTCACCGCGGACGTGATCGCCTATCTCACACCCCGGATCGAACGTTCCTTCGATGCCGCGCGGCGCATCGTCGCCGCCCTCGATTCCGCCGCCCTCGCCGAAAAGCGGCCCGTCACCATACCGCTCGCCCGGACCGTTCTGGACAAGGCCGCGCCCGGAGGCGCATAACGCGCACGCCATGCTGAAACGCCAAGACATTCCCGAAAACCCGCGCGTCACCGACTTCCTGCACGCGCCGTTCCCGCCGCCGGTCGCGCTGCCCGACGAGGATCTCGAAGGGCCGGCGCGGTTCTTCAACCGCGAGCTCAGCTGGATCGCCTTCAACTGGCGGGTGCTCGAGGAGGCGTCGAACCCGAAGGTCCCGCTGCTCGAACGGCTGCGCTTCCTGTCGATCTCGGCCACCAACCTGGACGAGTTCTACACCGTCCGCGTTGCCGGCCTGCGCGAACTGGCCCATGCCGGCAACACCACGCCCGGGCTCGACGGCAAGAGCCCGGCCGAACAGCTCGTTCTGATCGACAAGGACGCCCGCGCGCTGGTCGACATGCAGAGCCGCACCTGGCGGACCCTCGCCGAGGAGATGGACCAGGCCGGAATCCACCTTCTCGACCGTCACAGGCTGACGCAGGAGGACAAGGGCTTTCTCGAAGACACCTTCCTGCGGCAGGTCTTCCCGATCCTCTCGCCACTCGCCATCGACCCGGCGCACCCCTTCCCCTTCATCCCCAATGGCGGCTTCTCGCTCGCGCTCCAGCTCAAGCGGAATTCCGATGGGCGCGCGCTCCAGGCGCTCCTGCCGATCCCGCACCAGATCGACCGCTTCGTGCGGCTGCCCGCGCCCGAGGGCCAACAGCGCTTCCTGCCGCTGGAGGAGCTCCTGCTCCTGCATCTCTCGGTCCTGTTCCCGGGCTACACGCTCAAGGGCGACTGCGCGTTCCGGGTCCTGCGCGACAGCGACCTCGAAGTGGAGGACGAGGCCGAGGACCTGGTGCGCGAGTTCGAGGTGGCGCTGAAACGCCGCCGCCGGGGCGAGGTGGTGCGGATGAAGATCTCCGCCGGCGCCCCCGACGATCTCCGCCGCGTCGTCCAGCAGGAGCTCGAGGTCGAGGACCACGAGGTGATGGAGATCGACTCGCTGATCGGCATGAACGCCCTGAAGGAACTGGTGCTCGACGAGCGGCCCGACCTCCTGTGGCCCTCCTTCACGCCGCGCGTGCCCGAACGGGTACAGGATTACGAAGGCAACATGTTCGCGGCGATCCGCCAGAAGGACATGCTCCTGCACCACCCCTACGAGAGCTTCGACATGGTGGTCCGCTTCCTCAAGCAGGCGGCGAACGACCCGAACGTGGTGGCGATCAAGCAGACGCTCTACCGCACCTCGCGCGACAGCCCCATCGTCGAGGCGCTCTGCGAGGCGGCCGAGGACGGCAAGTCGGTGACCGCCCTGGTCGAGCTCAAGGCCCGGTTCGACGAGGCCGCCAACATCCGCCAGTCGCGCCGGCTGGAACGCGCGGGCGCCCATGTCGTCTATGGCTTCATCAACTACAAGACCCACGCCAAGATCTCGACGGTGGTGCGGCGCGAGGGCGGCGAGCTCGTCACCTACACCCATTACGGGACCGGCAACTACCACCCGATCACCGCGAAGATCTACACCGACCTCTCCTTCTTCACCTGCGATCCCGCGCTTGGCCGCGACGCGACGCGGGTGTTCAACTACCTCTCGGGTTACGCCCAGCCCGAGCGGCTCGAGAACCTCTCGATCTCGCCCCTCACGCTGAAATCGACGCTCCTCGAACGCATCGCCGAAGAGGCCGAGCACGCGCTCCAGGGCCGCCCGGCCGAAATCTGGGCGAAGATGAACTCGCTGATCGAGGAAGACGTGATCGACGCGCTCTACCTCGCCAGCCAGGCCGGCGTGAAGATCAACCTGGTGATCCGGGGGATCTGCGGATTGCGGCCCGGAATCAAGGGCTTGTCCGAGAACATCCGGGTCAAGTCCATCGTCGGCCGCTTCCTCGAACATTCCCGCATCGTCTGTTTCGGCGGCGGCCACGGCCTGCCGTCCAAGAGCGGTCGGGTCTACATCTCCTCGGCCGACTGGATGGACCGCAACCTGAACCGCAGGGTCGAGACGCTGATCGAGATCAAGAACGACACGGTGAAGACCCAGATCGTCGGCCAGATCATGTCGGCGAACCTCCAGGACACCGCCTCGAGCTGGATCCTCGCCCCCGATGGCGGCTTCACCCGCCCCGCGCCCGACGAAGAGGAGGCGCCGTTCTCCTGCCACAGGTTCTTCATGGAGACCCCGTCGCTCTCCGGCCGCGGTTCGGCCGGCGCCTCCGACGCGCCGGTCCTGGCCCGCGCGCGCGACTGAGGCGCCGAACGGCGTCAGGTGTTGTACATCTGCGAAAGCTGCTCGGCGAGCTGGACCGAGTTCACCGTGGCGGGACCCCCGCGCAGCAGGGGTCTGGAGTCGAGCCACCTGCACATCTCGCCGCGCGGAATATCGTTCTGCCGCATGAACGCGGCGATCAGGAGATCGTTGAACCGCGCCCGCCGGTCGGGATCCTGTCCGATCAGCCTGAAGATCTCGACCCGGTCGGGATGCATCTTTCCGCGGCCGTAGGGGATTTCTCCGGTCGAGGTGTTGGCGACCTTCAGCGCCAGCGCGCAGAGGTCGTCATCGAGCTTGTGCGCGACGTGGGAGACCTGGTTGAACTCCCGGCTCACGAGCCTGACGCTGCCTTTCTCCCGCGGGTCTATGAATCCGAGGATTCTCGACAGGACCTCGGGTGCGAAACCGCTCCAGTTGTCATCGCTTCCGTTTTTGTGCGGATCCGGCATGTCCATGGAGCACCTCCCCGGTTGCAAGGACCAAACTCCGCGCAATCATAGCAGGAATCCGCCGTGCCGGCACCCTCCTCCTCTCGGCGCGGCGCCGCCACGCGCTCCGGGACCGGCCATCGTCGCGACATCGCTGCCGATTTTTGCTTTGACCTCCGCCGGCGCGCGCGCCATGGTCCCCCCGCAACCGGCGGGGGTGAGCCACTTGGACGGATCTTCTGATCAAGCCGCCGACGAGTGGGGACCGTTCGGCCGCCCCCTGTTCGACGATCCCTCGGCCCGGGCGCTGTCGCGGGTGGGCGTGGTCGATGTGGGCTCGAACTCGGTCCGCCTTGTGGTGTTCGACGGCGCTGCGCGCAGCCCAGCCTTCTTCTACAACGAAAAGGTCATGGCCGGGCTCGGCGACGGCATGGTCGAGACCGGCCGGCTCTCGCCCGAGGGCAAGGTCCGGGCGCTCTCGGCGATCCGGCGGTTCCAGATCCTCGCCGAGAGCATGGGCATCACGCCCTTGACCGCCGTCGCCACCGCCGCGATGCGCGAGGCCGAGGACGGGCCCGAATTCCGCCGCGAGATCGAGGCCGCGACCGGGCTCCGACTCTTCGTGATCGACGGCGAGGAGGAGGCGCGGCTCTCGGCCCAGGGGGTGCTCCTCGGCTGGCCCGGCGCCTACGGCCTCGTCTGCGACATCGGCGGCTCCTCGATGGAGCTGGCCGAGTTGCGCGACGGCAAGGTCGGCCGCCGCCTCACCTCGCAGCTCGGCCCGTTCCGGCTCAAGGCCATCAAGGGCGGCAAGCGCGCTTTGCGCAAGCATATCATGGAGGTGGTCACCGAACTTCATGCCACTTTCGGAGCGCAGCGCGACCGGCTGTTCCTCGTCGGCGGCTCCTGGCGGGCCATCGCGCGGATCGACATGGAGCGGCGCAACTACCCGCTCGCGGTGCTCCACGAATACCGGATGTCGCGGAAATCGCTGGTCGCCACCATCGACTACATCGCCAATTCCGATCTCGAGGAGCTGCGGCTGCGCTGCGGCCTGGGCCAGGCGCGGATGGCCCTGATCCCGATCGCCGCCGAGGTGCTGCGCGCGCTGATCGCGACCTTCAAGCCGCATGACATCGCGGTCTCGAGCTACGGCATCCGCGAGGGCCTGCTCTACGAACAGATGCCCCAGCGCCTGCGCGACCGCGATCCGCTGATCGAGGCCTGCCGCTTCGCCGAGGCCAAGGACGCGCGGATGCCCGGCTTCGGCCGGAGGCTCTACGATTTCATCCTGCCGCTGTTCCGGTCCACGCCGGAAGAGCGCAAGCGCATCATCAAGGCCGCCTGCCTTCTCCACGACGTGAGCTGGCGGGCGCATCCCGACTATCGCCACGAGGTCTGCTTCGACAACGCGACCCGCGCCAATCTGGGCGGACTCGACCACCGCGAGCGGGTATTCCTCGGGCTCTGCCTCCTGCACCGCTACAAGAATTCCCGCACCGGCTCGCCCTTCGAACCGCTCTTCGCGCTGCTCTCCCCGGAAGAGCAGCGCGAGGCCGAGATCGTCGGCAAGGCGATGCGCTTCGGCGCGATGCTCTCGGTGCAGTCCGAAGACCTGATGGGCCATCTCGACTGGTTCCCGAAGAAGAAGCGCCTCGAAATGCACCTCGCCGCCGGCGCCGAGGGCCTGTTCGGCGAAGTCACCGAAGCCCGCTTTGCCGCCCTCGCCGCCGCGCTCGGCGCCGAGACCCAGGTGATCCGGCCGAAGGGCTAGTCGCTCCCCAAGTCCCGACGACCCCCTGCCCTTCGCCCGAATAGCGGCGAAGCCGCCGGGCGAGCGCCTGCCCGCCCCACGGGCTGGCGCTTTGGAGACATTTGCGCAGACCTTCAAGGTCGGAGGTTCTTGGCACCAAAAAGTGCGCCGCTCAGCCGTAGGAGCGCCAACCCACGGGCAGGCGCTCGCCCGGCTTGCGCATCAGTGTATCGGGAAGCGACGTCAGTGGTCAGCAAACGTTTCAGCCCGGAACGAATACCGACCTAGCTCTCTGCCACCGCCTTGGCGAACCGCGGCAGGCGCGCGCGCTTCAGGAGCGGGCGGATCTCGCCCTCGATGCCGACGGCGCGGGCCTTCGCCAGCACGCACGCCACCACGTCCCGCACAGCCTCGGGGCGCTCGGACAGCGCCTCCAGGAGAAACCCGTCGGGGTCGCGGCGAAGCACGCTTTCGGCACTCAGAACCCGGGCCGGGAAATCCTTCAGGTTCAGGGTCAGGAGCGTGTCGGCGCCGCCATCCACCGCCGCCGCCAGCACATGCACGTCGTCGGGATCGGGCAGCCAGAGCCGCGCCATGGTGGCCTCTGAGACCTCCACCTCCGCCCCGGGCCAGGCCGCCCGCAGCGCCGCGATCTCGCCCCGCGCGATCTCCTCCTGGCCGATCCGCGCCGCCGCCCTTGCCCATTCCTCGAGGATCCGCGCCGACCAGAGCGGCGTGAAATACCCCGTCGCCGCGACGCCGATCACCACCTCGCGCAATACCGTCGGGTAAAGCACGCAGGCGTCGATCAGCACCTTCATCCGTCGAGCCGGAGGAACAGCGCCTTCAGATAGCCGCTCTCGGCAAGCTGCGGGTGTTGCGGATGGTCGGGCCCTGCCCCGCCCGTCGCGAGGATCTGGGCGCTGCGCCCGGCCCGGCCGACGCCCCGGAGCGAGGCGGTGCGGAAGGCCGCGAGATCGGCGGCGTGGGAGCAGGAGCACAGCACCAGGAAGCCGCCCGGCGCCACCAGCGGCGCCGCGAGCCGCGCCACGCGCTCATAGGCGCGAAGCCCCGCCTCGAGCGCCGGTTTCGACGGCGCGAAGGCGGGCGGATCGCAGACCACCGTGTCGAACCGCGCGCCCTCCTCGGCGAGCGCCGCCAGCACGTCGAAAGCATCGCCCTGCCGCGTCGCGAACCGGTCCGAGAGCCCGGCGGCCGCCGCCCCGGCCTCGGCCAGCGCCAGCGCATCGCGCGAACCGTCCACCGCCAGCGCCCCGGTGGCGCCCGCCGCCAGCGCCGCGAGCGCGAAGCCGCCCACATGGCTGAACATGTCGAGCACCGTCCCGCCCGCCGCCAGCCGCGCGGCAAGCGCATGGTTCGGCCGCTGGTCGTAGAACAACCCGGTCTTCTGCCCGCCGGTCAGATCGGCCATGTAGGTCGCGCCGTTCATCGGCACCGGCAGCGGCCCGTCCAGCGCGCCGAGGACCCCGCCGCCCGTATCGTCGAGCCCTTCGAGCGCCCGCGTCCGGCCCGAGGCGTTCTTCACAACGGTGGTCACCCCGGTCACCGCCACCAGCGCCGCCACCAAAGCATCGAACCGCACCTCGGCCCATGCGGCGTTGGGCTGGATCACCGCGGCACCGCCGAACCGGTCGATCACCACGCCCGGAAGCCCGTCGCCCTCGGCATGGACCAGCCGGTAGAACGGCGCGTCGAAAAGCCTGTCACGCAGCGACAGCGCCCGGGTCAGGCGGGCCCGGAACCAGGCCTCGTCGATCTCCGCCGCCGGGTCCGGGTCGAGCACCCGCGCCATGATCTTCGAGCCCGGATTGACCGCCACCGTCGCCAGCGGACGCCGCTCGGCATCCTCCAGCACCGCGATGCTGCCCGGCGCCAGCGCCTTCGCGCGGCGGTCGAGCACCAACTGGTTGGCATAGGCCCAGGGCGCGCCCCGGCGAATCGGCCGCGGGTCGGTCTTGGGCAGGAGGCGGATCACGGGACGGGCGCTGTCGGACATGGCGCCCGGTTAGCCGATCTCGCGGGAAAGCGGAAGCGGCCGGGAGAAAAGACAAAACCCCGGACTGCCAGCCCGGGGTTCGCCCTGTGCCCGTAGAGGGCGCGGTGTCAGACGGTCTGCGCGGCCGGCCGCCGCTGCAGCGCGGCCACGGTCCAGGCCCGCACCGACCGCAGGCCGGACGCGAGCGCCTGCGCGCGCAGCCGCCGCGCCTCGCGCTCGATGGCGGCGTGGTCGAGATTGGTGATGTCGAAGTCTCTGCTCATGGTCTTTTCCTTCAGGAACTTGCGGTTCCTCCTTGCTACGAAAGCTAGGCAGGCCGCCTGCGCTCCACCACCGCCATTCCTGCAGCCCCGATATGCACGTGCTGCAATGCAGCATCGGTGAAATCGAACTGGAACCGTTAGCGCTAACAGAGTACAATCGCCAAAATTGTGCTAGCCTCGTCCCGGGGAGGATCCGACATGCCAGCTCATGCCGTATTGATGAAGGTCACCGAGCGGATCGCCGAGCGCAGCCGCGCCAGCCGCGGCGCCTATCTCGACCGGGTGGCCCGTGCCGCCGACGAGGGGCCGCGCCGGGCGCATCTCTCCTGCGGCAACCAGGCCCACGCCTATGCCGCGATGGGCGCCGACAAGGCTTCGCTCGCCGAAGGCCGCGCCGTCAATATCGGGATCGTCACCGCCTATAACGACATGCTCTCGGCGCACCAGCCCTACGAGACCTACCCCGCCCGGATCCGCGCCGCGGCCCGCGCCGCCGGCGGCACCGCCCAGGTGGCGGGCGGCGTGCCGGCGATGTGCGACGGGGTCACCCAGGGCCAGCCCGGGATGGAGCTCTCGCTGTTTTCCCGCGACGTGATCGCGCTCGCGACCGGCGTGGCGCTCTCGCACAACACATTCGACGCGGCGCTCTATCTCGGCATCTGCGACAAGATCGTCCCGGGCCTCGTCATCGCCGCGGCGACCTTCGGCCACCTGCCGGGCATCTTCGTCCCCGCCGGGCCGATGCCGTCCGGGATCCCGAACGACGAAAAGGCCAAGGTCCGCCAGCAATTCGCCTCGGGCGAGGTGGGCCGCAACAAGCTGATGGAGGCCGAG
>JBNKWI010000047.1:0-25235 GCA_050299695.1 Paracoccaceae bacterium | reverse complement strand
ATCGGAAAAACCCCTGAACAAATCGGCGGGTCCCCCGACCCGCGCGGCCATCCTGACCTTCCTCCGGCTATACCGCAAAACGGAATTCCAGGGGTTAACGAACAATTAAGGGTTGTGTGTCGTAGCGGCGGCACTTGCACAGGGGCACCGGAACCGGCGAGACTGCCCCCCGCCAGCTCCGGAGGCCCCGACTCGGGCGTCTCAACGAATTTGCCAGCATGGTCTTGTCTTATTATGCTCAAATTCGGAGGAGACGAAAATTTCGCAGCGCAAGACGCATATCGACAAGGTGATGCGGGCGGTCAATTCCGGCTCGGCCGCGGCGCGGTCTCTGCTGGCGGCGTCGTGGTGGCGGTCGGTCGCGCGGCACGGGCTGGACCCGGCGGACGATGTGACCCCCGGGCGCCTCGGCGCGGCCGAGCTCGCCGAGCGCCGGGCGCGGCTGGAGCGGTTCCTGCGCGTGGCGGCACCGAAGCTCGACCACCTGTTCGGGCTCGTCGGCAATTCCGGCTGCGGCGTGCTTCTGACCGACAAGGACGGGATCGTGCTCGACCAGCGCTGCGCCGATGCCGACGCGGTGTCGTTCCAGGACTGGGGCCTGTGGCTGGGGGCCGATTGGAGCGAGGCGCGCGAGGGCACCAACGGGATCGGCACCTGCCTGGCCGAAAAGCGGCAGGTCATCATCCATCGCGACGAGCATTTCCTGGCGCGGAATATCGGCATGAGCTGCATGGACGCGCCGATCTTCGGCCCCGACGGGCAGGTGCTGGCGGCGCTCGACGTGTCGTCGGCGCGGGCCGACCAGACGGCGGGGTTCAACCGGCTGATCGGCGCGACGGTGGTGCAGATGGCCCGGGCGATCGAGGAGGAGTTCTTCCGCGCGTCGTTCCCGGCGGCGCGGATCGTGGTGGGCGAGGGCGACGAGGGCGGATCGTCGGTGCTGGTCGCGGTGGACGGTGACGATCTGGTGGTGGGCGCCACGCGGGGCGCGCGCAAGGCGTTCGGGCTGGAGGCGGCGGGCGATCTGAAGCCGCGGCCGGCCTCGGACCTGTTCGGGCGCGGCGACGGGCCTGCCGGCTTCGAGAAGGCCGAGCGGGCGGCGGTGGTGCGGGCGCTGGCGCGGGCCGACGGCAATGTCTCGGAGGCGGCGCGGGCGCTGGGGATCGGCCGGGCGACGCTGTACCGACGGATGAAGCGGCTGGGCCTCGGCGGGTAGCGCGCGTTCGGGGCCGCAACCTGTCTCAGAAGTGAGACAGCCGCGCCGGGCCTCCGACCTTTGTTGGACAGACAGGGAGAACGGCTTCGCAGTAGGTGCGGGACATCCCCCGGGTGGAGGACCCGGACGAACGGAGGAAGACCCATGAACGAGATGACCCAGGCCGCGACGCAATTCGCCTCGCCCTTCAAGACGCGCTACGACAACTTCATCGGCGGGAAATTCGTGCCTCCGGTCAATGGCCGCTATTTCGAGAACATCACGCCGATCACCGGTGGCGTGGTCTGCGAGGTCGCCCGGTCGGACGCGGCGGATGTGGAGCTGGCGCTGGACGCCGCTCATGCGGCGAAGGTGGGCTGGGGGCGCACCTCGGCCGCCGAGCGGTCGAACGTCCTTTTGAAGATCGCCGACCGGATCGAGGAGAATCTCGAGCTGATCGCGACGGCCGAAACCTGGGACAACGGCAAGCCGATCCGCGAGACCCTGGCGGCGGACATTCCCTTGTCGGTGGACCATTTCCGCTATTTCGCCGGCGTGCTGCGCGGCCAGGAAGGCACGATGTCGGAGATCGACCACGACACGGTGGCCTATCATTTCCACGAGCCCCTGGGCGTTGTCGGCCAGATCATCCCGTGGAACTTCTCGGTGCTGATGGCGGCCTGGAAGCTGGCGCCGGCGCTGGCGGCGGGGAACTGCATCGTCCTGAAGCCGGCCGAGCAGACGCCGGCGGCGATCATGGTGCTGGTCGAGCAGATCGCCGACCTGTTGCCGCCGGGCGTGTTGAACGTGGTGAACGGCTACGGGCCGGACGTTGGCGGGCCGCTCGCGACCTCCTCGCGGATCGCGAAGATCGCGTTCACCGGGTCGACGGCGACGGGCCGCAAGATCATGGAGGCCGCGACGGTCAACCTGATCCCGGTGACGCTGGAGCTGGGCGGCAAGAGCCCCAACATCTTCTTCTCGGACGTGATGGCCGAGGATGACGCATTCCTCGACAAGGCGGTGGAAGGGTTCGTGCTCTTCGCCTTCAACCAGGGCGAGGTCTGCACCTGCCCGAGCCGGGCGCTGATCCAGGAGGATATCTACGAGCGCTTCATCGAGCGCGCCATCGCCCGGGTGAAGGCGATCAAGCAGGGCGACCCGCGGCTGCCCGACACGATGGTCGGCGCGCAGGCGAGTGCGGAGCAGCAGGAGAAGATCCTGTCCTACCTGACGATCGGGGTCGAGGAAGGCGCCGAGGTGCTGACCGGCGGCGCGGCGGCATCGTTCGGCGGGGACCTCGCGAACGGGTTCTACATCCAGCCGACGATCCTGAAGGGGCACAACAAGATGCGGGTGTTCCAGGAGGAAATCTTCGGGCCCGTGGTCTCGGTGACGACCTTCAAGGACGAGGCGGAGGCGCTCGCCATCGCGAACGACACGATGTACGGGCTCGGCGCCGGGGTCTGGACCCGCGACGGCACCCGCGCCTACCGGTTCGGCCGGGCCATCGAGGCGGGGCGCGTGTGGGTGAACAACTACCACGCCTACCCGGCGCATGCGGCCTTCGGCGGCTACAAGCAGTCGGGCATCGGGCGCGAGACGCACAAGATGATGCTGGACCACTACCAGCAGACCAAGAACATGCTGGTCAGCTACAACCCGAACAAGCTCGGCTTCTTCTGAGCCTCGGTCTGGCGGATCGGGGGGGCGTGCGCGGAAGCGCGCGCCCCTTTCCGGTCTCAGGCGCTGCGATCCGCCTTGGTGCGGTCGTGATCCTCTTCCATCTCCGGCGCGGGCTGGCGCCTGGCCAGCCAGTCGCTGGCGACCTCCGCCGGCATCGGGTGGGCGACGGCGTAGCCCTGCACGGTGGTGCAGCCGAGATCCTTCAGGAGCCGCAGGTCGGCCTCGGTCTCGGCGCCTTCTGCCAGGACCTCGATCCCGAGCGCGCGGCCGATGCCGATCACCGCCTCGAGGACGAGGCGGCGGTTCTTGTCCTGCCGGGCGCCGGTGACGAAGGCGCGGTCGATCTTGATCCGGTCGACCTCGAACGAGACCAGCTTTTCCAGCGAGGAATACCCGGTGCCGAAATCGTCGAGCTCGATGTTGAAGCCGGCCTTCTCGAGACGTTGCAGCGTGACGAGGGCAGGGTCGTCCGCGCGGTCGAAGATCACCGATTCGAGGATTTCCACGGCCAGGTTGCCCGGGTCGAGCCCGTGCGCGAACACGAGGTCGAGCAGGGTTTCGGCGATTTTCGGGTCGCGGAGCTGGGACTGGGTGACGTTGATGCCGAGCTGTGTCTCGGGGCCGAGCCGGCCGGACGCGATCTCGGCGGCGAGCCAGGCGCAGGCCTGGCCGCGCATTTCGGCGTCGATCGCGGCAAGAAGGGTGCCGTCATGCAGGGAGCAGAGGAACTGCTCGGGCGCCTGCAGGCCGAATTCCGGGTGGTTCCAGCGCATCAGGCATTCGAAGCCGGTCACCTCCCCGGTCGCGAGGGCGATCTGCGGCTGGAAGAACGGGACGAATTCGCCGCGCGACACGCCGGACGTGGCATCGGACAGGATCCGGGTCTCGATCTCGAGGCGGATCCGCATGCCCTGGTCGAACACGGTGGCGCGGCCGCGGCCCTGGGCCTTGGAGGCATAGAGCGCGATGTCGGCGTTGGAGATCGCCGCCTCGACCGCGCGGGCATCGGCGCCGGCGGGCAGGAGCGCGATGCCGGCGCTGGCGCCGATGTTGAGTTGCGCGGTGCCCAGCTGGATCGGCTCGGAGACCGCGGCGATGATCTTCTCGGACAGGCGGGTCGCCGCCTCGATCGACTTCATCTCGCAGAAGGCGACGAACTCGTCGCCGCCGAAGCGGGCGATGATGCCGCTCTTGCCGATGGCGCCGGAAATCCGCCTGGACACCACCTTGAGCACCGCGTCGCCGGCCTTGTGGCCGAGCGTGTCGTTGATCGGCTTGAAGTTGTCGAGGTCGAGATGGATCAGCACGCGGTCGCCATCGGGCGACCTTTCGCAGGCGTCCTCGATATGGAGGCTGAGCCCGTTGCGGTTCGGCAGGCCGGTGAGCGTGTCGGTGTTGGCCTGGATCTCGAGCGCGCGGCGTTCGCGGATCAGCGCCTCGGTCATCTGGTTGAAGCACACGGCGGCGGCGGCGATCTCGTCCTTGCCGATGACTGGGACACGGCCGGTGAGATCGCCTTGCGCCACCCGTTCGGCGCCCTGTGTCAGCGCGTCGATCCCGCGCATCATCGGGCGGAGCGCGAGGGTCAGGGCAGAGACGACGAGGAGCGCCGCAAGCGCCACGTTGGTGAGGCCGGCCTGGCTCAGGTGTTCGGTGGTCGTGTCGACGGAGGCGGTCGACATGTCGAGGCGGATCGCGCCGATCGGCCGGGTGATGCCGCGTATCTCGACGGTGCCGACCACACGCGCCCCCTCGAAATGCACCACCGGGTCCGGGCCGATCCGCGCCAGCCCGGACCTGGGCCCCGGATCGCCCGCGACGGCGATCTCGCGCCCGTCGGCGTCGTAGATGCCGACGAAGAGCACCCCGCCCTGCGCCGCGAGCGTCTCGGTCAGATCGGCGAGTTCGGCGAAGTCGAAGGCCAGGAGCGGATCCTTCACCGCCGTTTCGAAGAATTTCAGCGCGAGGGCGATGTTCGTCCGGTTCTGGTCATTCGCAACTTTTCTCAAATCGAGGAGAAACTGGTAGGTGATGGTCGCCAGGGCCGCCAGCAGGATGGCGGTGCTGAGGAGGGTCAGCTTCCACCGGAACGACACAGAACAGCCTGTTGCGGGGTTGTGTTGAGCCCGGACTCTTCCGGTGTGATGCCGAGCGAGCGGATGTCGTTCCAGGCGCTGTCCCCGGCGGCTTCGAGCGGGCCGGTGCCGATCAGGCCGAGCGTTTCCGGCGCCTCCTCCGATGCCGCCTCGAGCGCGGCCTCGAGGGCCGGACGGTACCCGGCCGCGGCGGGCGCCAGGGCGAAGGCGTGCGGGGTGTAGCCGTCGGTCGTGTGCAGGATGCGCAGCGCGGCCTGGTTTTCCCGGGTTTCGGCCTTGAAGGTGCGCATCACGCCGCCCCCGGCTTCGAAATGGTGCCCCGCGACGGCGAGATAGGCCGAGGCATGGCTTTTGACATAGACCGGGGTGAAGGGGATGCCGAGGCGGCGCAACTCGCCCTGCTGGATCAGGGTGGCGCCGAAGGCCGCGCGCGCCGGGAAGGCGATGCGCTTGCCCGCGAGGTCGGCGAGGCTGCGGGCCGGGCTGTCGGCGGGGACGACGAGGATGCCGTGAAGCCGCGGCGCGACCCGGTGGCCCACGGCCTCGTAGCCCGCGATCTCGTGGAAGGCGACGTAGTGATAGGGGTTCATGTAGGCGATGTCATAGGCCCCGGCGGCAAGACAGGCCTCGAAGCTGGGGATGTCGCGGGCGGTGCGCAGTTCGACGGGGTGGCCGAGCCGGGCCGCGAGATAGTCGGCGAAGGGCTGCCAGCGGCGCAGGATCTCCATCGTCGATTGCTGCGGGACGACGCCGAAATAGAGTGGATCCTGGGCGCGGACCGGCCCGGACAGGGCCAGCGCGAAGATCAGGGCAGCCAGGAGGCGGAACATGAAGGGCAGTCCACAGGGAACGATTCCCGGTGGTGATAGGGTAGCCGGCTTTCCAGAGGTCTAACGCTTGCCCACTTTTAGGGCAAAGTTGAAGTGAGCGGGGCCGGGCCGGGCGGCGGCGGGGCCGCCCGGCGGGGGTGCCTCAGAGCTTGAGGTTCGGGATGATCTGCTTCTTGCGGCTGACGACGCCGGGGAGCACCACGGTGTCGCCGGTGACGGTGGCGCCGAAGCTTTTCTCGGCGACGGTCTTCACCAGGTCGTTGGGGACGAGGAGGGTCGCCTCCTCGTTCAGGATGTCGACGACGAAGAGCAGCACCTGGTCGGCGCCGTCCTCCCGGGCGACGGGCCCCATGGCGGCGACGAGCGCGTCCTTGCGCGAGAGCACGGTGCCGGGCGAGGTGGTTTCCAGCACCGAGACGCGGAACTGCTTGCCGCCGACCTCGTATTCCTTGGAATCCATGCGCAGGAGCTCGGCCTCGGAGAAGCGCGAGACGTCGGACTTGGCGGCGAAGAGCTCGGCGGCGTAGTCGGGGATCGAGACGGAAAGCTCGGCGGCGAGCGCCTCGGCCACCTCGCGGTCGCGCGGCGTGGTGGTGGGCGAGCGGAATTCGAGCGTGTCGGAGAGGATGCAGGAGAGCATCGCGCCCTTC
The DNA here is from genome assembly GCA_050299695.1 of Paracoccaceae bacterium. Lineage (GTDB taxonomy): Bacteria > Pseudomonadota > Alphaproteobacteria > Rhodobacterales > Rhodobacteraceae > Ovoidimarina. Next base: position 18,778 of record JBNKWI010000047.1, on the reverse strand, counting down.
ACGGGCAGCGGCGCCTTCGACATGTCCTGGCCGATCAGGTCGTGCATGATCGTGGCGGTGCAGGCGAGCGGGCGGATGGTGATGTCGATCGGGCCCTTGGTCTCGAGGCCGCCGACCAGCTTGTGGTGGTCGATGATGCCCTGGATGTCGGCCTCGTTGATCGCGGCCGGCAGTTCGGCGGGGTTGTTGGTGTCGACGATGACCACGGGCGTGCCGGGGGCCACCTCGGAGATGATCGCGGGCTTGTCGAGCTTCCAGCGCTCGAGCACGAAGGCGGCCTCGGTGTTCGGCTCGCCGAGGAGGCGCGGCTCGGCCGGGGTGCCCTGCACCTGGCTGAGGTACCAGGCCCAGATGATCGGGGAGCCGGTGGAATCGGTGTCGGGGGATTTGTGGCCGAAGACGAGCGTGGTCATGGAGGCACCTTGACGAGGGACATTCTGGACGCGCCGCTTGTAGGCAAGCGCGCCCCGCTTGTTAAGGGGTGCCGGTGCCGCTTTCTGTCACAGGAGCTCGGGGCAGCGCAGGGCGCCGGTGGCCGCCCATTCGCGGATCGCCCGCGGGACGTCCTTGTAGCTCATGCTGGGGCCGCTCACGAGGACGCTGGTGCCGGCGGAGCTGGGCGCGGTTTCGACCACGAACATCAGGTTGGCGCCTTTCGGGCCGAACACGGGGCCGCCCGCCAGCATTTCCTGGCGGATGTCGAGCTGGCCGCCCGTGGCGGTGGTCTTGAAGCTGGTCGAGTAGCGGATCACGGTCCGGCCGTAGCTGCCGCCCATGCCGCCGGCGGGCATCATGTGCTCCACGTTCTCGGTGGTGCGGTTCAGGCATTTGCCTGCGCCGGCCTGGAGGCTCGCGTTGACTTGGGCCAGCGAGCGGCCCGAGGTGAAGGACTGGGTGGCCGCGAACCTGCTGCTCGCGGCGGCGGCGCGCATGCTGGCGGCGTCGGTCGGGGCCGACATCTGGCATCCCGAAGCGAGCACGAGGGCGGCGGTGGCAAACAGGGCGCGTGTCGTCATGGTCGTCTCCTCTGTTGGTCGGGATTCGGGTAGGGGCGGAATCGGGCGACAATACGCTCCGATTGTGTGGCGCCCGCGGAAGTTGCGTCCGGCCCGAGGGGTCAGAGGGCGTCAGGCCTTGGGCGGCGGGGCGTCGGTCTCGTCGAGATCGGCGGCGTTGACCACGCGGTTTCGGCCGAGATGCTTGGCGCGGTAGAGCGCGGCGTCGGAGGCGCGCAGGAGATCGGTCGCGGTGTGGCCGCGGCTGTAGGTGGCGACGCCGGCCGAGGCGGTGATCTGGGAGAGCCGATTGCCGTCGGAGGTGAGGCGGAGCGCCGAGAGCCCGTCACGGATCTCGTTGGCGAGGTCGACGGCCTGGGGCCCGTCGAGGCCGGGGCAGAGCACCACGAATTCCTCGCCTCCCGCGCGGCAGACCGCGCCCCGGTCGCGCGCCACGTCGACCATCACCTCGGCCGATTTGCGCAGCACCACGTCGCCGGCTTCGTGGCCGAACGTGTCGTTGAACGCCTTGAAATGATCTATGTCGATGGAGATCAGCGAGAGCTGCCCGTCGCCGGTGCGGGCCTGGGCCAGCATCTTGTTGGTGGTGTCCACCAGCCAGCGGCGGTTCCAGAGATTGGTGAGCGGGTCGCGCACCGATTTCTCCAGCAGCACCTGACGGAGCCGCACATTGGCGATGGCGAGGCTCATCTGCTCGGCGCAGAGCAGGCTGAGATTCCAGCGGTGATTGATGAAGATGTCGAGCATCTTCCGGTCCATCGAGCGGAGCGAGAAGCTGGTGAAGCGCAGGTGCAGCATGCCGATGGTCTCGCCGTCGGCGACGATGGGCAAGCAGAAGAACGGGTGGTCCTCGGTGCCGACATGGTCGCAGGCGAATTCGATGGCGCGGGTTCCGAAATTGTAGGCGCGGCCGCGGCGGAGCGCCCAGCAGGCGTCCGGGTCGACCGGGTCGATCGAGCGGTTGTCGCCCCAGGCGGAAGCGACCTCGAGCGTGTCGCGCGATTCGGAGTAGATGTAGAGCGAGCCCTCGGCCTCGGGGATCAGGGTCGACATGGCCTTGCGGGCGACGAGCAGGAGCTCCTCCAGCGACTTCGCCGAGTAGAGCCATTCGGAGACCTGCGAGAGGAGCTGGCGCTCGGTCTCGCGGTGCTTTTCGCGCTGGATCAGGTCGGCGGTTTCCACCTCGCGGCGCTTGCGGTGGGTGACGTCGCGCTGGATCGTGACGAAATGGACCGCAGCGCCCTGGTTGTCGAACACCGGCGTCATGTGCAGTTCGGCCCAGTAGGTGCCGCCATCGGCGCGGTATTGCAGGATGTCGGTGACGATGGCGCGCCGTTCCGCCCGGGCACGGCCGATCGCGGCGAGCGTCTCGCGGTCGGTTTCGGGGCCTTGCAGGATGTCGGCCGGGTGGCGTCCGACGAGATCGTCGATCGGGTGTCCGGTGATGCGGGCGAAGGCCTCGTTCGCCCATTCGATCCGGCCCTCGGCGTCGGACACGGACACCGCGTCGGCGGCCGCCTGCGCGGCCATGGCGGCAAACTGCTCCGAAGGAATGATCTGCGTCGGTTTGTTCATGGCACCCGGCCGGTCGGTCCGGCGCGGTTTTAAGCCATGCGAAGTTAAGGTTGCGCTACCGGCATTCAGAGCCGGGTGAGGCTGTAGCCCAGCCGTTCGAGCGTCCTGAGGATCCCGGTTTCGCCCGAGAGATGCGCCGCGCCGACGGCAATGACGGCGTTCCTGCCGTCGAGAAGCGCGGGGAGTTCGGCGGCCCAGGCGGTGTTGCGTCCGTCGAGGAGATCGGCCTCGAACGCCTCGAAGCTTTCGTCGCCGACATCGGCGCCCCGGGCGAGGAGGCGCGAGAACTCCCAGAGCTCGCGGTGGCGTTCGGCGAAGTAGCTGTCGAGCGTGGTCGCGGTGGCCGCGTCCATGTCGTAGCCGGTGTCGAGTGCGATGCGGAGCATGTCGACCTCTTCCTCGAGCGAGCCGCCGGCGAGCAGGTCGAGCACCGCCTCCATGTCGTCGAGCGTGGCGATGGGGAGGCCCTGCGCCCGGGCCAGGACCTCGAGCCGTCCGTCGAGGCCGGTCTCGCCCGCGGTCATCGCGGTGAGCGCGCATTGCGGGATCGCGAGCGTCATCGACAGCAGCCAGGGGCGGAACTTGGCGGCGAGGAAGGGCGGGATACCGCGGGCCTGGAGTTCCGGGGTCAGGCGGTTCCAGGTCTCGTCGCCGAGGAGGTCGATGAGGCTGGGGCCCTCGGTGAGAAAGGCGAGGTCGGGGCGCGAAGTCATCAGGCGCTGCATGTCGGCCTGCATCGCGGTCGTGGCCTCGAGGATCAGGAGATCGGCGGTCTTGAGGGTCGGGCGGACCCGGGCGGCGACGGCGTCGAGCCGCGGATCGGGGATGTGGATCGTGCCGACCACGTGGACGGTGCTGCCGGGTTTTTCGGCACGCCAGTAGTTGCCCTCCGGGTAGGGCGCGGCGGCGACGGCGGCGTCGAGCGCGGCGCGGTCTTCGGGCGACAGTGCGTCGATCATGCTGGCGCCGGTGCAGGTGGCGGCGGCTGGGCCGGCGAGCGCGAAGGCGAGGAGGAGGGAGAGGAGGCGCGGGATCATTCGGGGCTGGTTCGGTTCGGGTCTTCGGTTGTGTCGCAGGGAATGGTGGCAGGGGTGTGGCGGCACTAGCGACGCGCCGCGGCGGCGCGCTCCGCGGCGTCCCGGAAGCAGGCGGGCATCCGGCGCCATGTCTCGGAGAAATCGCCGTTGTGCGCGCGGGACCCGGCGGAGGCCAGAACAAGGCGCGCAGCCCGTTCGGAGCGGAGGAGGTCTTCCTGGGCGATCACCGGCTCGAGGTCTCCGACCGACCGGTTGAGACCGAGCGCGATCCCGTTCGCCATGCAGGCGGCCGTGCTGTCCGGGCAATGGGTGCTGCAGGCGGTCAGCATCGGCGCGAGATAGGGGGTACGGGCGGCGTCGCGGATCAGGAGGTTGCCGATTGCGTCGATTTCGGCGGCGTCGGGCGGGTCGGCTCCGAAGGAGGCGGCGCCCCATTTGCGGTAGAGGTCGAATTCCGGGCGGTCCTTGAGGATTTCCGGGTTCCACCGTGTCAGCAGGCCCAGCGCGACAATGGCCGGCCAATGGCCATCGCGCAGCTCTTCGGCGAGGGCGGCCTCGCGTTCGGGCGTCCAGGGCGGCTCCTGCCATCGCGCCCGGCGGGCGGCGGCGCGGGCGGTGGCGTCCAGGTAGTCGAGCATAGCGGGTTCCAGGCCGCGCAAGAACATGAGCTCGGTGTGAGCGTGGTCGCCCTGCTTCACCACCGTTTCGGCGAATTTCAAGGCCTCCACGAACAGCGCAGGATTGTTGAGCGCGATGCCGAGCTGGTCGAGAAACTTCTCCCGCAGCCCTGCCGCGAGGAGGTTCTTCGCATCGGCAATCCAGGCCTCGGGCGTTTCCGCGCCATGGATCCTGCGATATGCCTTGAAGGCCGGGATCCGGTCGAGCTCCACCCGGTAGGGGCGGAACGTATGGGCGTCGCCGGTTCGGTCCGGCGGGAAGAGGGCGAGGCGTTCCTTCCGGTCGAGCTCGGGGAAATCGTCGGGCAGGTACAGCTGGAAGATGCCCGAGACCAGGAGCCGAGCCGCGACGTTGCCGTCAGCGGCGATCTCGCCGAACGCCCTGAGCTCTTCCGTCGTGCCCTCGCCATTCAGCCAGGCATAGGCGGCGGCCCTGAGCTCCGGGGCGTCGGCGCCCGGAATGGTCTGGGCGCTTGCACCCGGCGGGGCGATCAGGGTGAGGGCGAGGAGGAGGGAGGTGAGGCGCGGGAACATCCTTGGGGCCGGTCCGGGGCAGTTCGATTGAGTTTGTCGCAGGGAATGGTGGCAGGGGTGTGGCCGGGCGACAAGGCTCGCCGGACCCGCGTTCGGCTGAGCCGTGGAATGGTTCAGCGGCCGGAGGTCTTGCCGAGGTCGATCACGAGATGCGGGGTGCCGTCGGAGGTCTTTTCGGAGGAGCGGCCGTCCGGGCCGATGACGGCGCGGATCTGGCGGCGGAGGTTCGTGAAGCTTGTGAAGCGCACCGTGTCGACCGGGGCGTCGAGCCGCAGGAGCAGCCGGGTGTAGCTGCCCCGGCGGGTGAGCGCGGCGATGCGGCCAGTGAAGGGCTGGCCGAGATAGCGGCCGCTGACGCTGTCGCCCAGGCGGAGGGGTGCCGGCTCCGGGTCCTGTTGCGCGAGCTTGGCCGAGAGCGTGTTCCAGTCGCGCGCGCCGTTCTGGCGGGCGACGCGTTCGAGCGCCTCCGAATGGCTGATTTCGGTTCCCGTGGCGGCGAGGGCCTGGCGGAGGGCCCGGGCCTGCGCCTTGGCCTCCGCGTGGGTCCGGACGGTCATGGCGCGGCCTCCGCGCCGGCCATGCCGAACCCGGTCGCCGAGCGCCTGCCAGTGACGCCGAGGCCGAGCGCGACGAGCGCCACCGCCGCGTCGGCGACCGGGACGGCGAACCAGATCGCCTCGGCGCCGAAGAGCGCGGCCAGGGCGGCGATCAGGGCGGGCGTGACGGCGAAGGGCTTTGCCAGGGCGAGCGCGGCGGCGTGCAGCGGCTTGCCGATGGCCTGGAAGTAGAGCGCGAGCACGAGGATCGGGCCGACGCAGAGGTAGAGCGCCGCCATCGGCCGGAGGATCGTGGCGACGCGGGCCACGACCGCGGGATCGCCGACGAAGCCGGCGCCGATCCAGTTGCGCCCGAGGAGCAGCACCGCCTCGACCACGGCGCCGTAGGTCAGCGCGGCGAGGAGCGCGATCCGCAGCGCGGCGTCGGAGCGCCGGTAGAGACGGGCGCCGACATTGTTGCCGACGATGGCCTGGTTCGCCAGGGCGATGGCCATCGCCGGCAGGAAGGTGAAGCTGAAGATCCGGGTGATGATGCCATAGGCGGCGACGGTTTCGGCATAGGCGGGGCCGGCGGTGAGGCGCAGGGCGGCGATCACCGAGGCCGAGACCAGCGCGATGCCGACGAAGCCGAGGCTCACCGGGGCGCCGAGGCCGAGGATCGGGCGCCAGCCGCCGGTCCAGCGCGTCCGGAGGAGCCCGGCGAGCGGCAGGGTCCCGACGCCGCGCAGGCGGAGGCCGGCGAGGATGGCGAGCCCGGCGCCCTGGGCGAGCACGGTGCCCCAGGCGGAGCCGGCGGTGCCGAGTTCGAACACGACGATGAGGAGGTAGTTGAGCCCGATGTTGCCCAGCGTGATGCCGATCGAGAGGAGCGCGACGAGGCCGGCCTTGCCCTCGTTGCGCCAGGCGTCGGCATGGATGCCGAGGAGGAGCTGCACCGGCGACGCGAAGATCAGGATCGCAAGGTAGAGATGGGCCATGTGGCCGATCTCGGGCTGGCCCGCCGCTACCCGGCCGATCACCGCGCTGCCACAGGCGAGGAACGCCGCGATCAGCGCGAGGGCGAGCGCGAGAGCCAGGCCGTGGGCCCGGGCGAAGACGGCTTCGGCCTCGGCGTGGCGGCCGGCACCGAGATGCCTTGCGAGGAGGCTCGACATGCCGCCGCCCACCAGCACCGAGAGCGCGGTGGCGACCATCAGCGGCGGGAAGACGATGCTGACGGCGGCGAGCGCGTCGGGCCCGACATAGTGGCCGAGAAACGCCGCGTCGGCCACCGTCAGGAGGCCGTTCATCGTCATGACGACGGTCATCGGCAGGGCGTTGGCGAGGAAGAGACGCCCCGGCGGGGCGGTCAGGAAACGGTTTTCGGACGGGTTCGCAAACGACATGTCTCGCACTCCGAAGGAGGCATTCCGAACCGGGGGGCGCCTGCGTTTCCCACCTGCGAAATGCTTCTTGGGTGAGAGTCTCGTCGTCGTGCCGGGCTTCACCGTGACTTGCGTCTGCAGGCGGCAGGTGCCCGGAACCTGGGCACGCTTCTACGGGCGCGGGCTTTCGGCTGTCAAGCCCCGGCCGCCCGCGCGGTCACGCGGTCGCGGCGAGGTACTTTCTCAGAACCGCGTCGAGCGTTTCGCGTTCCTGCGGCGACAGCACGTCCACGAGCCGGGACTGCGTCTGGACATGCGCGGTCACCGCCGCGTCGATCGTGGCCTGCCCGGTCGCGGTCAACCTGATGAGGACGCTGCGCTTGTCGCCCTTGTTCGCGATCCGCTCCACCAGTCCCGCCTTTTCGAGCTGGTCGATCCGGTTCGTCATCGTGCCCGAGGTGATCATCATGGTTTCGAGGAGCTGGTTCGGGGAAAGGGCATGGGGCGGTCCGGATCTGAGGAGCGTCGCCAGCACGTCGAATCCGGGTGCCGTCAGCCCGAAGCGGGCGAAGGTCTTTTCCATCTCCTGCATCATGTGCCGCGCGACCCGGCCGAGCCGCCCGATCAGGGCCATCGGACCGGTGTCGAGGTCCGGCCTCTGCCGCGCCCATTGCGCCTTGATCCTGTCGATATCGTCCATGGCCGCATCGAAGCGGCAATTTATCTTGACGTCAAGATTTATCGGGTTATCTTGACGTCAAGATAAGTTCGAGAGCGACATGACCAGAATCTCCACGACGCTTCTGACATCGCTGGCCCCGGCGATCTGGGGCACCAGCTATCTTGTCACGACCGAGGCCTTGCCGAATCTCGATGCGATGGTGGTCTCACTTTCGCGTGCCTTGCCGGCAGGGGTGCTGTTGCTGCTGATCGTCCGCGACGTGCCGCGCGGCATCTGGATTCCCCGGATGCTGGTTCTGGGCGCCCTGAACTTCTCGATCTTCTGGACGGCGCTGTTCTTTGCCGCCTACCGGCTTCCCGGCGGCGTGGCCGCAGTGATCGGGGCGTTGCAACCCTTCATGGTGCTGTTCCTGGCGCGGGCGATTCTCGGGACGCCGTTCAGAGCCCTGTCGGTCGCCGCGACGCTCGCGGGCCTTGCCGGGGTCGCGCTTCTGCTCCTGACGCCCGAAGCGGGGCTCGACGGGCTGGGAATCGCCGCCGGGCTGGTCGCTTCGCTGTCGATGGCGCTGGGAACGGTGCTCAGCCGGAAATGGCAGCCGCCGGTCGATGCGCTCACCTTCACGGCGTGGCAACTGACGGCGGGTGGCCTGCTCCTGCTTCCCGTCGTCTTCGTCACGCCGGTCCGTCCGGAGGACCTGACCACGGGGAATGTCCTCGGGCTGGCCTATCTGGGCCTGATCGGCGCGGCGCTGACCTATGTGATCTGGTTGAACGGAGTCACAAGGCTGCAGCCTGTTGCAGTGTCGATTCTCGGCTTCTTCAGCCCCCTCACGGCGACGATCCTGGGATGGTCCTTTCTGAACGAGACATTGAACGGTCTGCAACTCGTTGGTATCTGCATCGTTCTCGGGAGCGTGTTCGCCGGACAGGCGGCCCTGCGCGAAAGTCAGGAAATGTCCTGAGGCGAGACCTTGCGGCGCGCGTATCGGAATTTTCCCGCCGCAGACCCGTTGACAGCTCTCCGGCGAGCGCCTATCTCCCGGCCGTTAGCACTCGCCAAGCCTGAGTGCTAAGAGGGAGAAACGTGAACCAAGGAGCGTTCCAAGATGGCTTTCACTCCGCTGCATGACCGCGTGCTCGTTCGCCGCGTCGAAAGCGACGAGAAGACCAAAGGCGGTCTCATCATCCCCGACAGCGCCAAGGAAAAGCCCGCCGAGGGCGAAGTCGTTGCCGTTGGCCAGGGCGCCAAGGACGACGAGGGCCAGCGCGTCGCGATGGACGTCAAGGCCGGCGACAAGATCCTCTTCGGCAAGTGGTCGGGCACCGAGATCACGCTGGACGGCGAAGAGCTTCTGATCATGAAGGAAAGCGACATTCTCGGCGTCATCAGCTGAGACCGTCCTTCGAGATCGCGAAACAAACGGAAATTCTGACAGGAGTAGCAAACAATGGCTGCTAAGGACGTCAAGTTCGACACCGACGCCCGCAACCGCATGCTGAAGGGTGTGAACATCCTCGCGAACGCGGTGAAGGTGACGCTCGGCCCGAAAGGCCGCAACGTGGTCATCGAGAAATCCTTCGGCGCGCCGCGGATCACCAAGGACGGTGTGACGGTCGCCAAGGAAATCGAGCTCGAGGACAAGTTCGAGAACATGGGCGCGCAGATGGTGAAGGAAGTCGCCTCGCGCACCAATGACGAGGCCGGCGACGGCACCACCACCGCGACGGTTCTGGCCCAGGCCATCGTCACCGAGGGCATGAAGGCGGTCGCCGCCGGCATGAACCCGATGGACCTGAAGCGCGGCATCGATCTGGCCACCTCGACCGTGGTCGAGCAGATCAAGAAGGCCTCGCGCAAGGTGAAGGACTCCGACGAGGTCGCCCAGGTCGGCACCATCTCGGCCAACGGCGAAGCCGAAATCGGCCGCCAGATCGCCGACGCGATGCAGAAGGTCGGCAATGACGGCGTGATCACCGTCGAGGAGAACAAGGGCCTCGAGACCGAGACCGAAGTCGTCGAGGGCATGCAGTTCGACCGCGGCTACCTGAGCCCCTACTTCGTCACCAACCCGGACAAGATGGTCTCGGAGCTGGAAGACTGCCTCATCCTGCTCCACGAGAAGAAGCTCTCGTCGCTGCAGCCGATGGTGCCGCTGCTCGAGTCGGTGATCCAGTCGCAGAAGCCGCTCCTGATCATCGCCGAGGACGTGGAAGGCGAAGCGCTTGCCACGCTCGTGGTGAACAAGCTGCGTGGCGGCCTGAAGATCGCCGCCGTCAAGGCGCCGGGCTTCGGCGACCGCCGCAAGGCCATGCTGCAGGACATCGCGATCCTGACCGGCGGCCAGGTGATCTCGGAAGATCTCGGCATGAAGCTCGAGAACGTGACGCTCGACATGCTGGGCTCGGCCAAGCGCGTGCTGATCAAGAAGGACGACACCACGATCATCGACGGTGCCGGCAACAAGAAAGAGATCTCGGCGCGTGTCGACCAGATCCGTCAGCAGATCGAGGAAACCACCTCGGACTACGACCGTGAGAAGCTGCAGGAGCGGGTCGCCAAGCTTGCCGGCGGCGTCGCCGTCATCCGCGTCGGCGGCATGACCGAAGTCGAAGTGAAGGAGCGCAAGGACCGCGTCGACGACGCGCTCAACGCCACCCGTGCCGCCGTTCAGGAAGGCATCGTGGTCGGCGGCGGCGTCGCGCTGATCCAGGGCGCGAAGGCGCTCGACAAGCTGGAAGGCGCCAATGGCGACCAGCAGGCCGGGATCGCCATCGTCCGCCGCGCCCTCGAAGCCCCGCTGCGCCAGATCGCGCAGAACTCGGGCGTCGACGGCTCGGTCGTCGCGGGCAAGATCCGCGAGTCGAAGGACAAGGCCTTCGGCTTCAACGCGCAGACCGAAGAATATGGCGACATGTTCAAGTTCGGCGTGATCGACCCGGCGAAAGTGGTCCGCACCGCGCTGGAAGACGCCGCTTCGGTGGCCGGCCTGCTCATCACCACCGAGGCGATGGTGGCCGACAAGCCGAAGAAGGACGAGCCCGCGATGGGCGGCATGGGCGGCATGGACGGGATGATGTAATCCCGCCGGTCATTCGACCCGATTTCAGCGAAAGGGCGCCCATCGTGGCGCCCTTTCCGTTTGAGGCGGGTGCCCGTCAGGGTGCTCTGCTATGAGCGCGCGCGAGTCGGATCGGGAGATGGATCATGTTCAGGCGCATCGCGTGTTTCGTCCTGGTGTTTCCGGCCGCGGCCCAGGCCGGGCTGTGCGACCACAAGCCGTCGAAGCTCGCCGGCGCGGCGGGGGCGGCGATGGTGTCGGGCGTGAAGGCGGGGGCCGCGGCGGCGGTGGACGGGGCGAAGGCCGCGGGGCACTACGCACTGATGCATCCCGACAAGGGGCTCGCGATGGCGAGCACGGCGGCGGGGAATGCGGGCGGGCTGGCCGCGGGGGCGGCTGGGGTGATGGGTACGATCGGGACGATCGTGACGGCGCCGATCACCCTGACCGTGGGCGCGGTGAGTTTCGGCGCGGCGGGGACCTATGAGGGTCTCTGCTATTTCGCGGTGGACCGGGTGACGGACGAGGCCGAGGTGCGGCGGGTGCTGGAAAACATCGCGGCGAACGATCCGACGGTGCGGATCCTGCCGGATCCCGAAGGGGACCGGCTGGAGCTGGCGCAGGGCGACAAGACGGAGAGCTACCGCATCCGCAAACTCTACATCGCCGACGGGGTGTTGAAGCACCGCGATTGGGGGCCGAACACCGATCTCGGTCCGGTCGCTTTCGTGGCGCCGCAGGAAGGGGCGGAGTAGCGGGGGCGTTTCTGTCGGAAGCGGGTACGACCGGGGTCGAGAATGTTCGGGCAGATGTGGTTGCGCCGCCTTCGGCGTCGCCCGTGGCGAGGGGGCTTTGCCCCCTCGCGCTCCCCCCTCGCGCTGCCCCTTTGCCCACTCGCGCTTCCCCAGAGTATTTTGGGCCAGATGTAGGGAGCCGGGATCCTCTATCGACCGAGCCCGACTTGGGGGTGAGGCCCGCAGGGCCGAGGGGGCGCAGCCCCCTTCCACGGCGACGCCGGAGGCGGCGCAAACGCATCGTGTGCGCGCGTGAAACGCGCGCTCCGTTGGATCAGGATCAGCCGGTGAAGATCTGGGTGACGTAAAACCGCCCGCAATAGCCCTCGCCCGAGAGGCTCGCCGCGGCGCTCATCCGGCGTTGCGAGGGGTCGAGCAGGTTGCGGCGGTGGCCGGGGCTCTTCATCCACATCTTCACCACCTCGCGCGCGAGGCTCTGATAGCTGTGCTGCCCGATCCGGTGCCCGTCCACCGACATGAACTGGCAGGACGCACGGTCGGCCACCCGGAAGGGTTTGCCGCCGAAGCGGTAGCGCGGCAGGAAGGCCAGGTTCTCGGCATAGGTCGCGGGGCTCAGCCCGGCGCGGCGCACCCGGTCGGTCAGCGTGCGGCCGGTGGCGCGGCCGCCCACATGGCTCATCGTGCCGGCGCTCGCCATCCAGGTGCTGTGGCCGAGCGCGACATTGGTGAGGTTGTCCTGCGCCAGCGTCAGGTCCCGGCGGCCGTGCTGGCAGCGCACGTAGTTCACCTCGTCGAGGATCGCGCGCGACAGCATCGCCTGGTTGATGCGGTCCCGGGGAATGAGGACGTCGGATCCGGAAGGGGCCTGGCAGGCCAGCGCTGGGCCGGCAGCCATGAGGGCGAGGAACGCTATCCGTAAGATCCGTAGTGCCATCTTTCCGCGATACGTCCCGAGTCCAGCATATCGAGGGCGCCAATGTGGCCGAGATGTGTTAACCGAGCACTATGCGCAAACCGGGCATGGGCGAAAACCGGCACAGCGATCAGGGCCTCTTGGGCGAGAATTCGCCCAAGTTGCCCATGGATCTCGTGGCGGAGGGCGGAACTCTGCGCAGATCTTGACTTCGCGAGCAATCTGTCGAAGCCGGCCGGGTCGGCGAGCCCGTCCTTCGGGAAGCGCCTGAGGGCCAGGTCGCCGGTGGGTTGGGCTGGCGCCAAACTTGCCCGAATCTGGGGATTTTCGGCCACCGAGAGAGTCAATCCGGCGGCGGCGGCGAAATCGCTCAGGCTGCGCACCAGCGAATCGAGCCCGGGCAGTCCGGAGAGGCCGGGGCCGAATCCCAGGGTGGCGCGGTCGATGCATGCGCGGGCGAGGATGTGGCGGGCCAGCCCGGGATCCGCGCAAGGCGCGTCCTCGGGGCGAATCGGCAGCGGGTGATCGGCGGCGAGGCCGCCGGCGCCGCCGAGGAAGCCGTCGCGCAGGGCGGCGCGGTCGAGCCCGGCCTTCAGCGCCGCCGCGAGCGCCGGGGCGTCCGGTCCGCGCGTCGCGAGCCGCAGGTGCATGCCGCTTTGGGCAGAGACCAGGACGGGGCCGCGGGGCCGGGCCCTCAGGCGTGCGGGATCGGGCGAGGCGGCGGCGTCGACCCGTCCGGCGAGGAGCGCCGCGCTGCGGTCGGCGGGGTCGGCGATGCGGAGGAGCTCCACCGCCTCGAACCAGCCGGCGCGGCCGTCCTTGTAATGCGCGGCGACGCGGCGAAGCCGGAGGCCCGCCGGGGTGGCCGGGCCGTCGAGCCGGTAGAGGCCGGTGCCGGTGCCAGAGGTCAGCGCCCCTTCCGGGTCGGCGGCGGGAAGCATGACCAGCGCAGGATCGGCGAGGAGGAAGGGAAAGCCCGGATCGGGGGCGTCGAGCGCGATCAGGATCTGGCGCGGGCCCGTCTTGCGCATCGACGCGATGCCGAGCCCCGCCAGGCGGGATGCGTGGAAGCGCAGCGAGGCCAGGGCGTCCTCGGCGCCGAATTCCTGCCCGTCATGGAAGCGCACGCCGTCGCGGAGCGTCACGGCCCAGAGCCGCGCACCGTCGCGTGGTTCCCAGCTTTCGGCGAGCTCGCCGTGGAGCCGGCCGTCGGGGCCGATCTCGGCGAGGCAGTCGAACACGCTGCCGGGCGCCACCAGCCGGCCGAAGACATCGCCGGCAAGGCCGGTGCCCCGGCCCGGCGCGGCGAGGCGGAGGGTTCCCCGGCGCACCGGCTCGGCGCGGACGCCGACGCTGGAGGCGGCGAGGAGCGTGGCCGCGGCGCCGCTGCGGATCAGGTGCCGCCGGCTGATCCGGCGGCTGTCGCGGATGTCGGCGGTCATTCCCCTGCTCTGACCGGGTGCGGGTGCTTCTGGCGCAGGAGGTCCATGGTGCGCACCAGCCGGGCGGAGATCCCGGGTTCCGAGAGGGCGTGGCCGGCGCGGGGGATCAGCGCGAGTTCCGAGCCGGGCCAGGCCCGGTGCAGCCTGTGGGCCGAGACCGGCGGGCAGATCATGTCGTAGCGGCCCTGGACGATGGTGCCGGGCACGTCGCGGAGCCGGTCCATCCGGTTCAGGATATGACCGTCCTCCTCGAGGAAGCCGTGGTTGATGAAGTAGTGGTTCTCGAGCCGGGCGAAGGCGCGGGCGTAGTCGGCCGGGCTGTCGCCGCCGGGCCCGTCATTGGCGATGGATGCCAGCGCGTTCTCCCAGCTCGCCCAGGCGCGGGCGAAACGGGTTTCCTCGGCGTGGTCGCCGGAGAACAGCCGGCGGTGATAGGCGCCGATCAGGTCGTCGCGCTCGTCTTCGGGGACGAGGCGGGCGAAGTTCGACCAGATGTCGGGCCAGAACTGCCCCGCGCCGCCGCCGTAGAACCAGTCGAGCTCGGCCTGGGTCATCAGGAACACGCCGCGCAGGACGAGGTGCAGCGCGCGGTCGGGATGGGTCTGGGCGTAGAGCAGCGCGAGCGTGGCGCCCCAGCTGCCGCCGAACACGATCCAGCGCTCGATGCCGAGGGTTTCGCGGATCGTTTCGATATCGTCGACGAGATGCCAGGTGGTGTTCTCCGCGACCGAGGCATGGGGTCGCGAGCGACCGCAGCCGCGCTGGTCGAAGAGGACGATGCGGTAATGCGCCGGGTCGAAATAGCGGCGCATGGCGGGGCTGCAGCCGCCGCCGGGTCCGCCATGAAGCACCACGACGGGGATGCCGTTCGGGTTGCCGCATTGCTCGACATAGAGCCGGTGGCCGTCGCCCACACCCAACATGCGCTGATCGAACGGGTCAATCGGCGGGTAGAGAAACTGGGTCGCACCCTTTTGGCCTGACGTCTTGTCCATGGACTCCTATATAACCCGGGACAAACGCATTTGGAGCGCGTTGATAACAGATCGGGACCGGGGCCGACAGATGGCGAATGCAGGAATGACCGTCGACGCGGCGGAAATCGAGAAGTTCCAGAACATGGCGGCCGAGTGGTGGGACCCGGACGGCAAGTTCAAGCCGTTGCACATGCTCAACCCGTGCCGGCTCGACTATATCACGACGCAGGTGGCGGCGGAGTTCGGGCGCGATCTGGCGGGGGATGCGCCCTTCGCGGGGCTGCGGGTTCTGGATATCGGCTGCGGCGGCGGGCTCCTGTCCGAGCCGATGGCGCGGCTCGGCGCCGAGGTGGTGGGGGCGGATCCGGCGGCGCGGAACATTCCGGTGGCGCGGCTCCATGCCGAGCAGTCGGGGCTGGCGATCGACTACCGCGAGACCACGGCGGAGGACCTGGCGGCGGCGGGCGAGGCGTTCGACGTGGTGCTGAACATGGAGGTGGTCGAGCATGTGGCCGATCCGCAGGCCTATCTCGACGCCTGCCGGAGCCTGTTGAAGCCCGGCGGGCTGATGATCTGCTCGACGATCAACCGCAATCCGAAGAGTTTCGCGATGGCCATCGTCGGGGCCGAGGTGGTGATGCGCTGGCTGCCGCGGGGAACCCATGACTGGGCGAAGTTCATCACGCCCGACGAGCTTTACGGGATGATCCGCAAGGCGGGGCTGGAGCCGGTGGACCGGAAAGGGTTCGTGTTCAACCCGCTGGGCTGGAGCTGGCGGCTGTCAGACCGGGACCTGTCGGTGAACTACGTGACGGCAAGCGTGCGGCCGGAGGGTGGGGGCTGAGGTCCGGTTGCGGTTCCGCGGAATCCAACGCGCTCCCCGGTTGCCCCCGCCCGAATAGCGCCGAGGGCGCCGGGCGAGCGCCTGCCCGTTCCGGCGGGCTGGCGCTCTGGTGACGTTCTGCGCCGAACGATGGTACGGCGGACCTGGTGGGATAAAGCGCTTCGCACAACCGTTGCTGCGCCATCCCACGGGCAGGCGCTCGCCCGGCTTGCGCTTGGTTGTCGGGGAGGGCCCGACGTCAGCCTATTCCGCAGGCGCGTCCGCCGGGGCCGGTTCGGGCGTTGGCGCGGGGAGGTCGCCCTTGATGGCCGGGGGCAGGCCCATCAGCATGCGGATGATCGTGACGAGTTCGTCCTTCATGTCGGAGCGTTTCGTCACCCGGTCGAGCATGCCGTGGTCGAGCAGGTACTCGGCGCGCTGGAAGCCCTCGGGGAGTTTCTCGCGGATCGTCTGTTCGATCACCCGGGGGCCGGCGAAGCAGATCAGCGCGTTCGGCTCGGCGATATGGACATCGCCCAGCATGGCGTAGGAGGCCGTCACGCCGCCGGTCGTCGGGTGGGTCAGGACGACGATGTAGGGCAGGCCCGCCTCGCGCACCATCTCGACAGCGACGGTGGTGCGGGGCATCTGCATCAAGGACAGGATGCCCTCCTGCATCCGCGCGCCGCCGGCGGCGGAGAACAGGATCAGCGGGCGGCGCAGTTTCACCGCGGCCTCTGCGGCGGCGATGATCGCGTTGCCGACATACATGCCCATCGAGCCGGCCATGAAGCCGAAATCCTGCGCCACGGCAACGACGGGCGTGCGCCCGATCTCGCCCTGGACGACGAGCATCGCCTCCTTCTCGGAGGTTTCCTTCTGCGCCGCCTTCATCCGGTCCGGATAGCGCTTCTGATCGCGGAACTGCAGCGGGTCTGCGAGCGGCAGGGGGACGTCGATCTCGGTGAAGATGCCGCCGTCGAACAGCGCGTTGAAGCGCAGCCGCGGCGAGATCGGCATGTGGTGACCGCAGGAGGAGCAGACGTTCAGGTTGTCCGAGAGCTCGCGGTGGAACAGCATGGTTCCGCACTCGTCGCATTTGGTCCAGAGATTTTCGGGGACCTCGCGGCGCGAAAACAGCGAATTGATATGCGGGCGGACGTAGTTGGTGATCCAGTTCATGCTGGGCGGCGGTCCTTGTTTCCCGGTCGGTCTGACTTAACCACGGGTCGGCGGAAATGCAATCAGCGGCGGATCGCGATGCGGCAGACCATCCAGACCATCCAGAGGAACAGAATCTGGAAGCCGAGCGAGACCGGCGTGTGCGGGACTTCGGCCCAGCCCAGGGGCAGGTTCAGGAGACTGAAGCCCGAAAGGTCGCCCGGCGCGGCCACGAGAATGAACTGCGGCAGGTTGTAGGCGAAGTGGAGCCCGGTGGACGCCCCGAGCGCGCCCGTGCGCGCCGTGAGGTCGGCAGCGGCGAGACCGAAGCAGAAGGCCCAGATCATGTGTGCGAGCGTCGCGTCCCAGGGAATCTCCGGGTTGTAGTGCCAGAGGCCGAACAGGACCGACGGAATGACCATCCACACCGCCGGGTGATCGAACCGCGCCCCCAGGCCTTGTTGGAGATAGCCGCGGAACAGGATTTCCTCGGCACTGGTCTGGATCAGCACGGCGAGGCACGCAAAGGGAAGCAAAAGCAGCCAGCGCAGGACCGGCATCGCCTGCTCAACGCCACGCCAGTCCAGGAAGACGACGTAAAAGATGATGGTGAAGGCGAATACCGCCGGAGCCGCGCGGCGCAGGTCGCGCAGGGCGGTTTCGGCCCTGCCGATCAGTGCCAGTGGGTCGCGCCCTTGCAGGCTTCGGACGGCCTGAAAGGTTGAGGCCGAGACAACGCCGAAGGTGAGAAGGGCGCCGAGCGTGCGCGGAGCGGTTCCGAATTCGCCCTGCGCCCAGGGGATGAAGATCCAGCAGGTCGAATACCACGCCGCAACCACCAGGATGAAACCCGCGATGATCGACCAGAGCGGGGCTGCCCCGATGGCCGGGGCGAAGAAGGCGTGGCGGGCCTCGTAGGGGTCGGGTGCGCTCACCTCAGCGTCACCACGCGGCGGATCGCGAGCCAGACGAGGATGGTCGTCGCGATGTCGAAGGCGATCAGGAGGGCGAAGTTCTCGGCCTCGGTGACGGGAACGGCGCTCTGGAAGAGCGCGAGGCCGTTCAGGCGCGGCTGGGAGGAGAGGACCAGGAGGGCGATCGCGTTGTTGGCGAAGTGGAAGCCCCAGGCGGCGCCGAGCGAGCCGGTGCGGGCGGTCAGGTCGGCGGCGGCGAGGCCGAAGGTGCCGGCGGCGGCGCCGATCAGCCAGGCCTTCGGTCCGAAGGTGCCGAGATCCACATGGGCGAGGCCGAAGAGGATCGCCGGGAGGAAGAGCCAGAGGAGCGGCGTGCGGAACCGGGCGGCGAGCTGCTGTTGCAGGTAGCCGCGGAAGAACGCCTCCTCGGAGGCGGTCTGAAGGAGGACCCCGGGCAGGGCGAGGGGCAGGTAGCGGAGCCAGTCGGCGGGGGCGAGGGCCGGGGTCCAGTCGGAGAAGAGGCTTGCGACGAGGGACAGCGCGCCGAGGAGGATCGCGGCGGTTGCGGCGGCTTTCGCGAAATCGCGAAGGACGCGGGGCGCGCGGCCGAAAAGCGTGCCGGGGCGGCGTTTCTGGAGCAGCCGCGCGGCGGCGAAGGTGCCGAGAAGGAGGCCGAGGAAGGTGCCCAGGATCGTCAGCATCGGCAGCGGCTTCTGGCCGAGTGTGACCTGGAACACCCAGAATTGCAGGTCGGACGGGTCGCCCGCGGCGAACCAGCCCAGCACCACCGCGCCGAGGGAGACGGGCACATAGACCACCAGTGCCACGAAGACGCCGAGGAGGAGCCGCCAGAGCTGCGGCCGCGCGCGGGCGGGTTCGACGAATTTCGAGAAAGCGGGCGTCATCGGGGGCGGCGGTCCTGCTCGGGCGGCAGGGTTTGTTCGGCCACCCGCCGCGCGAATGCAAGGCGTTTCGCCGGTTCGGGCCGGGAAAGGGCGCTTGTCTGCCCCGGCGCGCTGGCCTATTCCCGGGCGCGAACCCAGCGGGGAGCGAGGACATGCTGAAGGGCAAGTGGGACAAGTCGCGGCTGCCGAGCCGCCATGTGACCGAGGGGCCGGCCCGGGCGCCGCACCGGTCGTATTACTACGCGATGGGGCTCTCCGAGGAGGAGATCGCCCAGCCCTTCGTCGGCGTCGC
Organism: Paracoccaceae bacterium; assembly: GCA_050299695.1. Classification (GTDB taxonomy): domain Bacteria; phylum Pseudomonadota; class Alphaproteobacteria; order Rhodobacterales; family Rhodobacteraceae; genus Ovoidimarina. The sequence goes on along the minus strand of JBNKWI010000047.1, from coordinate 96 downwards.
CACCTGCTGGAACGAAGCCGCGCCCTGCAACATCTCGCTGATGCGCCAGGCGCAGGCGGTCAAGAAGGGCGTCAAGTCGGCGAAGGGAACACCTCG
>JBNKWI010000046.1:0-25283 GCA_050299695.1 Paracoccaceae bacterium | reverse complement strand
GTGATCCCCTGCCACTACAGGACCTTCCCGATCCTCGCGCAGGACGCCGAGGCGCTGAAGGCCGGCCTGCCGGGCGTCGCGGTGATCGAACCCGAAGTCCTGAAACCCATCGTGCCCTGATGCCCAGCGAGCGCGAGAAGATGCTCCGGGGCGCGCTCTACCGCCCCGGCGACCCCGAACTCGCCGCCCTGCGCCGCGCCGCGCAGGAGCGGATGCGCGCCTACAACGCCACCATCGTCGGCGACGACCGGACGGCACTCCTCGCCGAACTCTTCGGCAGCACCGGCGCGGGCTCGGCGATCCGCGCCCCGGTCTACGTGGATTACGGCATCCACATCCATTTCGGCCGCGACGTGTTCCTGAACTACGGCTGCACGCTGCTCGACGTCTGCGAGATCCGGATCGGCGACATGACCCAGATCGGCCCCTTCACCCAGATCCTCGCCGCCGACCACCCCCGCGACCCCGCCACCCGCGACGCCGGGCTCGAGAACGGCAAGCCGGTGACCATCGGCCGCAATGTCTGGATCGGAGGCGGCGCGCTGATCCTGCCCGGCGTCACCGTGGGCGACGACGCCATCGTCGGCGCCGGCGCGGTGGTGACCAGGGACGTGCCGCCGGGCGCGACCGTGGTGGGCAACCCGGCGCGACAGATCGCAAGCCATTGAGCTTGCTAACGCAGAATGCAAGGCAATCTACTTGCCAAATCGAAACGCAAGCGATATTACTTGCGCATGCGTCGCGATACTCAAATAGCCGTGCTTACCGGGGACCTGGTCGGTTCATCCGAGCTTGATGGGAGCACCATCAAGGACATCTTTCGCGCGCTCCATCGCGCGTCGGGAGAACTGGCCAACTGGCACGACGGAGGAGCGCCATTGGCCCGGCACCGAAATGAAGCTTGGGCCAGGCACCGCGGTGACGGTTGGCAAAGATATCTCGTACAGCCCCAATACGCCCTTCGCGCGGCCCTGCTCTTTCGGGCGGCGGTCCGCTCGAAAGGACGGCATTTCGACACCCGCATCGCCATCGCCATAGGCGAGGCCGGAGAAGAGACCATCACGGACCCGAACGAAGCTACGGGCCCCGCCTTCGTCGCATCCGGTCGCGCGCTCGACGCCATGCGCGGCGACGTCCGGATGGTTCATGCCTCTGGCGGAGCGCTGGGCGCCGCCACACGGCTGGCCGACCAGATTTGCCAAGGCTGGACGGCAGCGCAGGCAACCGCAGTGTTCCACGCGCTACATCCGGCAAGGTCTACGCGCGAGGAGATCGCCAAGCGAATCGGCAAATCCCGCCAGGCCGTCGACCAGGCCCTCGCCGCCGCCGGCTTCCGTGCCCTCGACGACGCGCTCGCGATGATCGAGGCGACGGAGGCTTGATCGCGCGCCCGCGCCCGGCCACAACCGTCAGACGCCGCCCCGCCCCGGCGCGGCCCCCAGAGGTTGCCGCCCCATGACCCCTGCCCTCGCCACCGCCGCCGGCCTCGCGCTTGCCCATGCGATCGCCGATTTCCACCTCCAGCCCGACCGCTGGATCGCCACCAAGTCGCAACCGCTCACGCTCCTGAAACACGCCGCCGTGGTGCTCGCCCTCAGCCTCGCCGCCCTCGGCACCCTCCATTGGGCAATCTTCGCCCTGGCGCTCGCGCACCTCGTCATCGACGCCGCCAAGGTCCGCCTCGGCGGCGACGGCCCCGCGCCCTTCCTCCTCGACCAGGCCGCCCACGCCGCCACCGTCACCGCCGTCGCACTCGCCTTCCCCACGCTCTGGACCACCGGGATCTGGCCCCAGATCCTCCCCCCCGCAATCGCCGAGACCGCGCCGAAATTCTTCCTCGGCCTCGCCGGCTTCATCGTGACCACCCAGGCCGGCGGCTACGCGGTCGGCCTCCTGATGAAACCCTATCGCGGCCCCGGCATCGGCCTTCCCGACGGGCTCCCCGAGGCCGGCCGTACCATCGGCTGGCTCGAACGCGCGCTGATCTTCCTGATGGTGATGATGGGCGAACCCGCCGCCATCGGCTTCCTGATCGCGGCGAAATCGATCCTGCGCTTCGACGTGGCCACCAAGGGCCGCGACGGCGGTGCCGCCGAGCGCACCCGCAGCCAGGAGGCCGGCGAATACGTGATCATCGGCACGCTGGCCTCCTTCGGCTGGGCGCTCGCCGCCTCCTACGCGACGCTGCGCCTCCTTGAGATCGCCGCGGCGACCCCCTAGATTGGGGCTGTAACAGGAGTTCGCCCGATGTTCGGCATTCCCGGCAAGCAGGCCGTGACCATGACCCCCCGCGCCGCGACGCAGATCGCGAAGCTGATGGCCCGCGACGGCCACCAGGGCCTCCGGATCGGGGTCAAGAAGGGCGGCTGCGCGGGCATGGAATACACCATGGACTACGCCGCCCGGATCGACCCGATGGACGAGGTCGTGGAACAGGACGGCGCCCGCGTGATGATCGCGCCGATGGCACAGATGTTCCTGTTCGGCACCGAGATCGACTACGAGGTCTCGCTGCTCGAATCCGGGTTCAAGTTCCGCAACCCGAATGTCGCCGATGCCTGCGGCTGCGGCGAGTCGATCAAGTTCAAGGATATCGACGCGCTCTCCGCCCAGCGCGAAGGCTGACCCGCTCAGCGCAGCACCGGCCCGAACTCCCGGACCCCCGGCCGCTCTTGCGGCGCCTCCGGCAAGCCGATATCCCGCCTGAGCCGCGCATCGAGCCGGCTCAGCCGCCGCAACTGCCGGCGGGTCTCCAAATACCTCCCGATGCGCCGGAACAGCGCGCGCAGGGGCGATCTGCCCGGGGTCTCGGCGGGCGCGACAACGCACCCCGCCCGCATCGGTTCGGGACGAACCAGCATGGCCATTCCTTTCTGTTATGAAAGATTGACCCGCATCCTGCCCCACGGATACCCTCACCAATACCGAGAGAAACCGAAAGCATCGTTTCAGAAATGGAACAATCACCCGCACTCGACGATGTGACCCTGTTCCTCGCCGTGGCCGATGCCGGCGGGCTCGCCGGTGCGGCGCGGGCCACTGGCGCGAGCCCGCCCACGCTCTCGCGCCGGATGACCGAGCTCGAGCGCCGCCTCGGCCGGCGGCTGTTCCAGCGCGGGCCCCGGGGCTATGCGCTCACCTCCGACGGCCGCGCGCTCCTCGCCGAGGCCGAGCCCCTGCGCGCCGCCGCCCAGCGCCTTGCCGCCTTCGCCCGGCGCGAGGCCCGCCCCCGCGTCCGGATCACCGCCGGCAGCTGGACCGCGCGCTTCCTCGCCCGCCACGCCACCCGTTTCGCCACGGAGAGCTGGGTGCCCGAATTCCTCGCCTCCAACGCCGTGCTCGACATCGCCCGGCGCGAGGCCGATATCGGCATCCGCAACGCCCGCCCCGAACAAAGCTGGCTCGCCGGCCGCCGCACGATGCGCATCGCCTACGCGGTCTACGCGCGTGGCCCCGAAGTGGACGGCTACGTCGCCCTGCCCGAAACCGCCCCCTCGACGCCCACCACCCGCTGGATCCGCGCGCACCATGCCGAGCGGATCGTCACCACGGCCAGCGACGCCCGGCTCGCCCTCGACCTCGCGCTCGCCGGGGTCGGCCGCATCGCGATCCCCACCTTCGCGGGCGACGCCGAACCCGGCCTCGTCCGGATCGGCCCGCCGATCGACGAGATCGCCCATGACGAATGGCTCGTCTGCCACCATGATGGCCGCCACGACCCGCCGGTGCGCGCCGCGCTTGACACGCTGACTTCCCTCCTGACCGACCCGGAACTGCGGCCGCCCGCCTGACAGCCGCCTTGACCTCGGGGGCGGCGCTTGCGAGAGAAATCCCGACCGAAACCGAGGGGTATGGCAGATGCGGCGCGGGTTGGCGGCTGGGAACTGGAAGATGAACGGGCTCGCGGCGAGCCTCGCCGAAGCCGCGGCGCTGGCCGACGCCTTCCCTGCGCCGGGCTGCGACCTGCTGATCTGCCCGCCCGCGACGCTTGTCTCCCGCCTCGCCGAGGCCGCGCAGGGCACCGCTCTCGCCGTAGGCGGCCAGGACTGCCACGCCAGCGCAACGGGCGCCCATACCGGCGACATCGCCGCCGAGATGCTCAAGGACGCGGGCGCGACCCACGTGATCCTCGGCCATTCCGAGCGCCGCGCCGACCATGGCGAGACCGACGCCGTGGTCCGCGCCAAGACCGAGGCCGCCTGGCGCGCCGGGCTCACCGCAATCGTCTGCGTCGGCGAAACCCTCGACGAACGCGAAAACGGCCGGACCCTCGACGTGGTCGGCACCCAGCTCGCCGGCTCGATCCCGAACGGCGCCACGCCCGAGCGCCTCGTGGTCGCCTACGAACCGGTCTGGGCGATCGGCACCGGCAAGGTCCCGACGCTCGAACAGATCGGCGAGGTCCATGCCGCGATCCGCCAGGCCCTCAACGCCCGTTTCGGCGCGGCCGCGGGCGGTGGCGTCCGGATCCTCTACGGCGGTTCGGTGAAACCCTCGAACGCCGCCGAGATCTTCGCCGTCGCCGATGTGGACGGCGCGCTGGTTGGTGGCGCCTCGCTCAAGGCCGCCGATTTCGGCGGCATCGTCTCCGCGCTCGAAGGGGCCCGTGGCTGACACCGCCCTTCCCCGCCCGGCCCGCGCCGGCCGGGTCCCCGGCCTGTTCCGCGCCAGCGCGCTGATCGCCGCCGGGGCCTGTCTCCTGCCGATGGTCGCGGTGGTCATCGGCGCGCTGATGGGCGGCACCGGCACGCTGTCGCATCTCGCCGCCACGGTGCTGCCGCGCTACACCGCCTCGACCCTCGCCCTGGTCGCGCTCGTCTCCACCGGCACGGTCCTGATCGGCACAGGCGCCGCCTGGCTCGTCACCATGGCGCGCTTCCCCGGCGTCCGCGTCTTCGAGATCGCCCTCGCCCTGCCGCTCGCCTTCCCGGCCTATGTCCTCGCCTATGCCTACACGGACCTCCTCGACCACCCGGGCCTGGTCCAGTCGACGCTCCGGGCCGTCACCGGCTGGGGCCCGCGCGACTACTGGTTCCCCGAGGTCCGCAGCCTCCCCGGCGCCGCCGCGATGCTGATCCTCGTCCTCTACCCCTATGTCTACCTGCTCGCCCGCGCCGCCTTCCTGCAGCAATCGGCCACCGCCTATCTCGCCGCCCGCTCGCTCGGCCAGACCCCCTGGGGCGCCTTCCTGCGCGTCAGCCTGCCGATGGCGCGGCCGACCATCGCCGCGGGCGCGATGCTGGCGATCATGGAGACCATCGCCGACTACGGCACCGTCTCCTATTTCGGCGTCCAGACCTATGCGACCGGCATCTACACCGCCTGGTTCGCCATGGCCGACCGCGCCGCGGCAGCGCAGCTCGCCACCGGCCTCCTCGCCTTCGCGCTCCTGATCGCCACGCTGGAGCGGATGAGCCGCGGCGCCGCGCGCCACCACGGCACCGGCTCGCGCTTCGAAACCCTGCCCCCCGTCGAGCTCCACGGGCTCCGCGCCCTCGGCGCGATCCTGCTCTGCGCGCTGCCGGTCCTGTTCGGCTTCGTCCTGCCGGTGGTGATCCTCGCCTCGATGGCCGCCGGTTCGGGGCAGGACCTGCTCTCGCCGCGCTATCTCGGCTTCATCCGCAATTCCGTCACCCTCGCCGGCGCCGCCGCGCTCCTCACCGTCGCCGCCGCCGTGCTCATCGGCTTCCACCAGCGGCTCTCCCCCGGCCGCCTCTCCGCCTGGACCGCCCATGTGGCCCGCATCGGCTATGCCGTGCCCGGCGGGGTGATCGCGGTCGGCCTTCTGGTGCCCTTCGCGGCTTTCGACAACGCGCTCGACGCGTTCATGCGCGCCTGGTTCGGCCTCTCCACCGGACTCCTCGTCACCGGCTCGATCTGGCTCCTCGTCACCGCCTATGTGGTCCGCTTCATCGCCGCGGCGCTCGGCGCCTACGATGGCGGGCTCGCCACGATCCACAGCAATGTCGACGCGGTGGCCCGCACCCTCGGCCACGGGCCCGGCGCGATGCTGCGCCGGGTGCACCTGCCGATCCTCAGGCCGTCCGTGATGACCGCCGCGCTGATCGTCTTCGTCGACGTGATGAAGGAACTCCCCGCGACGCTGATCATGCGGCCCTTCAACTTCGACACGCTCGCGGTCCAGGCCCACCGCCTCGCCGCCGACGAACGCCTCAACGGCGCCGCCGTCCCCTCGCTCGTCATCGCCGCCATGGGCCTCCTGCCGGTGATCCTCGTCTGCCGCAACCTCCGCGGCGGCGGCTCCGACGGCGACGGCTTCGCGCCAGAGACTTGACGCCCCCCAAAGGCGCTGCCTCAAGCTTGACCACTTTTCGGTGGGCCCCCGCCCGGAATCGAGGCCCACAGGGCCGCCGGGCGAGCGCCTGCCCGCCCCGACGGGCTGGCGCTATTTCGCCGTCCCGCGCCGAACGTCTGTACAGCGGGCTGTCACCATAAAGCGCCAACGCTCAATCGTCGCAGCGCCATCCCGCGGGCAGGCGCCCGCCCGGCTTCGCGCTCCTTGGCGACTGCGCCCTACCCCGCCACCACCGCATCCACCTCGATCTCCACCAGCCAATCCGGGTTCACGAACCGGTTCACCGCCATGATCGTGTCCACCGGCCGCGCGTCGCGGCAATATTCCTTCCGCGCCTCGATCGCCGCTTTCCAATTGTCGATATCGGTCAGGATCACCCGCGTCCGCACGATGTCCTGCAATCCCGACCCGGCCGCCTCCAGCGCCGCCTTGATGATCTCGAAACACTGCCGCGTCTGCGCGTACACGTCGCCCACACCCACCGTCTTGCCATCGGCCCCCACCGGCGCCGTGCCGCCTACCGAGATGAACGGCCCCACCCGCACCGCGCGGCTGAACCCCACGATCTCCTCCATCGGATTGCCATTCGAGATCAGCTGTCGTTCGTAAGTCATTCCTGCCCCTTTCTCCCGCGCCCCCGGGCGCTCGCGCCATAACAGACAAGCGCGGCCCCCACGTCCAGCGTCCTCGTTGACCCGCCCCCCCGCAATCGCTAGGACCCGCGGCCTGAAGCATGCGGGGAAAACCATGGGCAAGCGCAAGGGCCGCGACATCTCGGGCTGGATCGTCATCGACAAGCCGGCGGGCCCCACCTCGACCGCCGTGGTGAACAAGGTCCGCTGGGCCTTCGACGCCAAGAAGGCGGGCCATGCCGGCACGCTCGACCCGGCGGCGACAGGCGTCCTCGCCATCGCGCTTGGCGAGGCCACCAAGACCGTGCCTTACGTCACCGACGCGCTGAAATGCTACGAGTTCACCGTCCGCTTCGGCGCCGCCACCAATACCGACGACGCCGAGGGCGAGGTGACCGCCACCTCCGGCACGAGGCCCTCCGACGCCGAGATCCTCGCCGCCCTCCCCACCTTCACCGGCGAGATCATGCAGGTCCCCCCCGCCTTCTCGGCCGTCAAGATCGACGGCGAGCGCGCCTATGCCATGGCCCGCGCCGGCGAGGAGGTGGAACTCGCCGCGCGGCCGCTCTGGGTCGAGGAACTCACCCTCGTCGCCCGCCCCGATCCCGACCGCGCGATCCTGTCGATGACCTGCGGCAAGGGCGGCTATGTCCGCGCCATCGCCCGCGATCTCGGCGCGAAACTCGGCTGCTTCGGCCATGTGGAGAGCCTGCGCCGCACCTGGTCCGGCCCGTTCGAGGCCGCCGAGGGCGTCACCCTCGAGAAGATCGAGGAACTCGCCCGCACCGAGGCGCTCGACACCCTGCTCCTGCCGCTCGAAACCGGCCTCGCCGACCTGCCCGAGGCGCGCTGCACCCAGATCGCCGCCGAGCGCCTGCGCCACGGCAACCCGGCCGAGGTGATCGCCACCGAGGCCGAATTCGGCGACGAGGCCTGGGCCTCGCACCAGGGCCGCGCCGTCGCCATCGGCACCTACCGCGCGGGCATGCTGCACCCGACGCGCGTCATCAACCGGTGATCCTGCGCCGGCACGACGAAGGCAGCACCGCCAGCGAAGCGCTGTTCTCGCAATGCGGCGCCTACCGCTACCGGCTCAGCCGCATCTGGGACCCCGCCGGCCCCACCACGCTCTTCGTCATGCTGAACCCGTCCACCGCCGACGAGACAAGGAACGACCCCACCGTCGGCCGCTGCGAAACCCGCGCCCGCCGCGCCGGCCATGGCGGCTTCACCGTCTGCAACCTCTTCGCCTACCGCGCCACGCGCCCCGCCGACCTCCGCCGCGCCGAAGACCCGACCGGCCCCGCGAACGACGCGATCCTCGCCGAGGAAGCCCGGAAAGCCAGCTTCGTCCTCTGCGCCTGGGGCATCCACGGTGCTCATCTCGGCCGCGGCCCTGCCGTCGCACCCCTCCTCGCCGCCGCCGGCACCCCGCTCTTCCACCTCGGCCTCACCCGGGGCGGCCACCCGCGCCACCCGCTGTACCTCTCCTATTCCGTGGCGCCCGAGCCCTGGGCTCAGGCCTCCACCGGCTGAACCCGCACCCGGAAATCGTCGAACCCGGCCTCGGGAATGCCGCGCAGGATCACCAGCACCTGCCGGTTGGCGACAAGGCAGCTGTCCTTCCCGTCCGGGCTCGGCCGGATCTCCACCTCGACCTCCTCCACCCCGGCGCCCGCATAGATCGTCACCGCGAGAAGATCCTCGCCCTTCCGGAAATCGCCGATATCGGCAAAGCGCAGGGGCGCCCCGCGCCCGACCATCAGCTCGCCCGGTGTGACCGGCCCCGCCGCCTCCGCCGCGATCCAGTCCACCTCGTCCACCACCGCCGGCCTCGCGCCGAGGGTCCCGAGCCCCATGCACAGGAGTTCCCGCATCGAAGATCGCGTCCCAATTGCCAAGGCCCGCCAGGGCGGGTCGTCGGCGCGAAGCCTAGACCACAATCCTGACCGGAGCGTTGACGGCGTCTGGCCCTCGGCCCGGAATGCCCTATTGTTCCAGTCCGATGGACCAGAAGACCGCCGAAACCGCCCCGCCGCCCGCGCCGGACCTCGCCACCGAGATCCGGGCGCTGCGCCGCTCCGTCGACACGCTGAACGGCCATGCCTGGATCCGGGTCGAGAACTCGCTGCCCCGGCTCCTCTGGCGGCAGCTCCTCAAGGGGCTGTTCCTCGGGCTCGGCACGGTGATGGGCGCTTCGGTGCTGGTCTCGGTGGTGGTTTATTTCCTGACCCGGATCGACTTCATCCCGATCATCGGGGAATGGGGCAAGGAAATCGCCGACGTGATCGAGGCCGAGGTGAATGCCCGCCGGCCGCAGAACGGCGTCGGCCAGGCCAATGGCGACGGCAGCATCGCCCCGACGCCCGGCCCCGCCGCCCCGCCCGAACCGGCGCCCGCGCCGCAGGAATAAGGGGCTTCCCAAACCGCCCGCGATCCCCTATAGCGCGGCTTCCCGTGCTCTTGCGGCACGGCTCCACGGGCCCGAGCTGGACGACATCCCGGCCGGCGCCATAACCCTCTGACCAAGGAGACCCCGATGTCGATCACCGCCGAAGACAAGCAGCGGATCATGAAGGAATACGCCACCAAGGACGGCGATACCGGTTCGCCGGAAGTCCAGGTCGCGATCCTCTCGAGCCGCATCGCCACCCTGACCGAGCATTTCAAGACCCACGCGAAGGACAACCACTCGCGCCGCGGCCTCCTGAAGCTCGTCGCCCAGCGCCGGAAGCTCCTCGACTACGTCAAGGCGAAGGACGAGAGCCGCTACCAGTCGCTGATCGAACGTCTCGGCCTGCGCTGCTAGGCCGCCACGTCAAGGCGAAACCCGAAGGGGCTGCCCGCGCAGCCCCTTTTTCGTTGCGCCAGTCAGCCGGGCGGCGCCCGCCCGTGGCTGGGCGCTCCAACCTCCGGGCGACGCGATTTGTGGCGCAATCCGCATCCGGCGCCTGTGCGGCTTGAACGGCTGCAAGAGCGCCCACCCGCCCGAAGGTGCGGGCGCAGCCCGGCGGGCCTGCGGCCCTCGACTCCGGGCAGGGTTCCTCGCTCGTCCGGCGGCCTTCCGGGCCTCGTTCCGGGCGGGCCGCTTCGCAAAGGATGACTCGGCGCTTCCGGCCCCGGCGAAACTCTCCTAGATCCTCCCCATGACCGCTCCGCTGGAAATCTTCGCCGTCGCCGCCCCCGGCCTCGCCCCCGCCCTCGCCGCCGAGATCCGCGAGGCGGGCTTCGCCGGCGTCGAGGAAAGCCCCGCCGGCGTGACCTTCCGGGGCGGCTGGCCCGAGATCTGGCGCGCCAATCTCACCCTGCGCGGCGCCACCCGGATCCTCGCCCGCCTCGCCGCCTTCCGGGCGATGCACCCCGCCCAGCTCGACAAGCGTGCCAAAAAGCTGCCCTGGCGCGACTGGCTCCGCCCGGACGTCCCGGTCCGGGTCGAGGCCACCTGCCGCAAGTCGCGGATCTACCATGCCGGCGCCGCCGCCCAGCGGATCGAGGGCGCGCTCACCGCCGCCGGCATCCTGCTCTCGCCCGAGGCCGAGCTGGTGCTGAAGGTACGGATCGAGGACGATCTCTGCACGATCAGCATCGACACCTCCGGCGCCGCCCTGCACAAGCGCGGCCTCAAGACCGAGCTCAATCGTGCGCCGATGCGCGAAAGCCTCGCCGCGCTGTTCCTCCGCGAGGCCGGGTTCACCGGCACCGAGCCGCTCTGCGATCCGATGTGCGGCTCCGGCACCTTCCCGATCGAGGCCGCCGAGATCGCCACGGGCCTCCTCCCCGGCCGCGCCCGTAGCTTCGCGTTCGAACAGCTCGCCAGCTTCGACCCCGAGGCCTGGGCCACCCTCCGCCAGCCGCCGCCCCTCCGCGACACCCCGCTCCGCTTCACCGGCTCCGACCGCGACCAGGGCGCCGTCGCGATGAGCAGCGCCAATGCCGAGCGTGCCGGCGTCGCCGCCCTGACCGGCTTCGAGCACCGGTCTGTGTCCGAAGCCACGCCGCCCGAGGGCCCGCCCGGCCTCGTCATCGTCAACCCGCCCTATGGCGGGCGGATCGGCAACAAGAAGGCGCTCACCGGGCTCTACGCCGCGTTCGGCCAGCGCATGAAAACCGTCTTCCCGGGATGGCGCATCGCGGTCATCACCGCCGACGCCGCCCTCGCCCGCGCCACCGGCCTGCCCTTCGGCGCGCCGGGCCCGGTCGTCGACCATGGCGGCACCAAGATCCGCCTCTGGCAGACGCCAAGGCCCTGATCCCGCCGCGGCGAACCGCTCATGCCTTGTTAACGAATTCGGCCCCGCCGGGCCTCGAGCGCGCGCCCCGTTACCGGGGCAAGGGCCGTTTCGCCGGTGTACGGGTTGTGTACGGGCTGTGTACGGGTTGTGCGCCCCGAAATCCGGGGAATTCCCGGCCGTTAACCTTCGATTCGCCAAGCCCCGACAAATTTCCGCCGCCCCCGCTTCCCGCTTTCCAATCCGCGCGATCTCCTGTATGGCCCCGCCACCTGAGACGAAACGCCATGACCCCGGCGCTAGGAAACGGGAAGGGGTCGGCGGCAATGGGGCCGCCAACAGACACGGGCACTCGGACCGCCGAGATGGGCCCAGACAGGAAACGACATGTTCAATATCTCAAAGAAATCAATGCAGTGGGGCGAAGAGACCCTCACGCTGGAAACCGGCAAGGTCGCCCGCCAGGCCGATGGATCGGTGATCGCCACCTATGGCGAAACCTCCGTGATGGCCAACGTGACCTTCGCGAAGGAACAGAAGCCCGGCCAGGACTTCTTCCCGCTGACCGTCCACTACAACGAGAAGTATTATGCCGCCGGGAAGATCCCAGGCGGCTTTTTCAAGCGCGAAGCCCGGCCGACCGAAAAGGAAACGCTGACCTCCCGCCTCATCGACCGGCCCATCCGCCCCCTCTTCGTGCCCGGCTTCAAGAACGAAGTTCTCGTTATTTGTACGGTACTTAGCCACGATCTCGTCAACGATCCCGACATCGTCGCGATGATCGCCGCCTCCGCCGCGCTGACCCTTTCGGGCGCCCCCTTCATGGGCCCGATCGCCGGCTGCCGCGTCGGCTTCGAGGACGGCGAATACGTCCTGAACCCGACCTGCGAGGACATGCACATCCTCCGCAACAACCCCGACCAGCGCCTCGACCTCGTGGTCGCCGGCACCAAGGACGCGGTGATGATGGTCGAGTCCGAGGCCTACGAGCTCACCGAAGCGGAGATGCTCGGCGCCGTGACCTTCGCGCATGAGCAGATCCAACCGGTGATCGACCTGATCATCGCGCTCGCCGAAGAGGCCGCCAAGGAACCGTTCGACTTCCAGCCCGCAGATTATTCCGAGCTTTTTGAAGCGGTTAAGTCGGCCGGCGAGGAAAAGATGCGCGCCGCCTACGCAATCACAGAAAAGCAGGCGCGCGTCGCCGCCGTTGCTGAAGCCCGCGAGTACATCTCGGGAAGCGCGGAGGTGATATCGAAATTCGCGGACGAGGACGTGGATGAGAGCCATCTGGGCTCAGCCCTCAAGAAACTCGAATCCATGGTCCTCCGCGGCGACGTGGTGAAGAACGGCCGCCGCATCGACGGCCGCGCCACCAACGAGGTCCGGCCGATCGTGGCCGAAACCGGCCTCCTGCCCCGCACCCACGGCTCGGCGCTCTTCACCCGCGGCGAAACCCAGGGCCTGGTGGTCACCACGCTCGGCACCGGCGACGACGAACAGATGATCGACGCGCTGGAAGGCACCTACAAGTCCAACTTCCTCTTGCACTACAACTTTCCGCCCTACTCGGTCGGCGAGGTTGGCCGCTTCGGGCCTCCGGGCCGGCGCGAGATCGGCCATGGCAAGCTCGCCTGGCGCGCGCTGCAGGCGGTGCTCCCGGCCGCGACCGACTTCCCCTACACGATCCGCATCGTCTCCGAGATCACGGAATCGAACGGCTCCTCGTCGATGGCCTCGGTCTGCGGCGGCTCGCTCTCGATGATGGACGCGGGCGTGCCGCTCAAGTCCGCCGTCGCCGGCGTCGCCATGGGCCTCGTCCTCGAGGATGACGGCTCCTATGCGATCCTGACGGACATCCTCGGCGACGAGGATCATCTCGGCGACATGGACTTCAAGGTCGCGGGCACCGAGAACGGCATCACCTCGCTCCAGATGGACATCAAGGTGGCCGGTATCACCCCGGAAATCATGGAAAAAGCCCTGGCGCAGGCCAAGGAAGGCCGGATGCACATCCTGGGCGAGATGAACAAGGCGCTTTCGGGCGCCGGCGAGTTCTCCGTCCACGCCCCGCGCATCGAGACGATGCAGGTGCCGACCGACAAGATCCGCGAAGTGATCGGCTCGGGCGGCAAGGTGATCCGCGAAATCGTGGAAGTGTCGGGCGCCAAGGTCGACATCAACGACGACGGCATCGTCAAGATCGCCTCGCCGAATGCCGACTCGATCAAGAAGGCCTACGACATGATCTATTCGATCGTGGCGGAGCCGGAAGAGGGCCATGTCTACAAGGGCAAGGTCGTGAAGATCGTCGATTTCGGCGCCTTCGTGAACTTCTTCGGCAAGCGCGACGGCCTCGTCCATGTCAGCCAGATCGAGAACCGCCGCCTGAACCATCCTTCCGACGTCCTGAAGGAAGGCCAGGAGGTCTGGGTCAAGCTCCTCGGCTTCGACGATCGCGGCAAGGTCCGCCTGTCGATGAAGGTCGTCGATCAGGAGACCGGCCAGGAAATGGCCAAGGAGACGGCCGAGGAGACCGCGGGCGAATAACCCCGCCTCTCCTTTGGTGAACGATCACGCCCCGGGCTCCGCGCCCGGGGCGTTTTGTTTCGCGCACGGAAACAATCGCCCGGGATCGAGCGCTTTCAGCGACCTGCGGTTGAACGCGCAAGAGGGGAGACAATCGGCGGAATTCCTCTATGATCCTCGCAAGGAACGGTGGGAGGTTCACGGATGAAGGCAACGATTTCGGCCGCATGCGCCCTTGTGCTCAGCGCGGGCATCTCGGCGGCAGGCACCCTCGGCGACTATTTCGACGGCTATTTCGCCCTGGGCGACTCGCTCAGCGATCCGGGCAATCTCTACGCCGCGTCGGGCGACACCTTCCCGCCCGCGCCCTATGTGGACGGCCATTTCTCGAACGGCCCCACCTTCACCGAATACCTCGCCGCCGGGTTCGACCCGGCCCGGGTCCGCAACTACGCCTACGGTTTCGCCGAGGCGGTCAATCCCGGCGCCGAGCCGCTGCCCGCCGCGCTGGCGCTCCATCTCGACGAACAGCTCTCGCTTTTCTTGAACGATGCGCAGGGCGGCGGCGCGGCAGGTTCGCTCGTCACGCTCTGGTTCGGCGCGAACGACATCTTCGAGGAGCTCGACGCGATCGCCGCCGCGCCGCCCGCGAACCCGTTCCCGCAGCTCTTCAACACCGCTTCCGCCGCGGCGCTCGCCTTGGCCGCCGCCGTCTCGATGATCGTCGACACAGGCCCTGCGCAGGTCGTCGTCCTGAACCTGGGCGATCTCGGCGCCACGCCCGGCTATGCCGGCACGCCGCTCGCGCCGCTCGCGAGCTACGCCTCGGGTGTCTTCAACGCCGCCATCGCGGGCGTTGCCGGCCCCGGCGTCTCGGTGTTCGACGTCGCCGCCCTCCTCGGCAGCGCGCAGGCGAACCCGGCCGCCTATGGCTTCGACCCCGCCCTGATCGCGTCGGCCTGCTTCGAAGCCGGCGCCGCGCCGGATTGCACGGGCTACCTCTTCGCCGACCTGGTCCACCCGACCACCGCAGCGCACGAAGACATCGCCGCCGCGATTGCCGACAGCCTCAAGGACGTGGCCCCGGCGCCCGTTCCGTTGCCGGCGAGCCTGCCGCTGCTCCTCGCGGGGCTCGGCGCCCTCGCCGTCACGAGGCGACGCCGCGCGGCCTGACAAGGGGGCGCCTGCGCCCCTCTTTTCCTTTCAGAATGGCACCTTGGCCGAAAATGTCATGCCCACGCCGCCGTCCGGATGCCGGATCCTGATCGACTCGGCATGGAGCATCAGCCGCGGATGCGCCCGCACCGCGCCCTCGGCATAAAACGGATCGCCCAGGATCGGGTGGCCGATTTCGCGCATATGGACCCGGAGCTGGTGCGACCGGCCGGTCCGCGGGAACAGCCGCACCCGCGTCTCGCCGCCTCCCTTCCGCACCACGCGCCACTCGGTCAGCGCGGGCTTTCCGGTCTCGTGGCACACCTTCTGCAGGGGCCGGTTCGGCCAGTCGACGATCAGCGGCAGATCGACGCTGCCGGTCTTCTCCGCGATCTCGCCAGCCACCCGCGCGACATAGGTCTTGCGCACATGCCGCCGCTCGAATTGCAGGCCCAGATGCCGCTGCGCATGGGGGGTCAGCGCGAAGATCATTACCCCCGAAGTGTCGCGGTCGAGCCGGTGGACGAGCAGCGCCTCGGGAAAGGCCGCCTGCGCTCGGGCAAGCAGGCAATCGGCCAGGTGTTCGCCCTTGCCTGGCACCGAGAGGAGCCCGGTCGGCTTGTTCAGGACCAGGATTTCGTGGTCGGCATGCAGCACCTCGAGAGGGGTGTCGGGCGGATCGTACTTGGTCACGGCTTCTGCGGGACCCCATCGGCGATCTCGTAATAGTCGCCCTTCGAGCGGGTGAAGATGTGCTTCTCCAGGGTCAGCCCCGTCGGCCCGTCGATGGCGCCCAGCGCAAAGGACATCGTGCCCTCACCGTCCCGCGTCCAGAATAGGAACGATCCGCAGACCGGGCAGAACCCGCGCCGCGCTTCGGGAGAAGACGCGTACCATCGCACCTCACCCGCGACCCGCACCTCCGTTTCAGGCGCAAAGGCCGATGACCAGACATGGCCGGACTGCTTGCGGCACTGGCCGCAATGGCAGACGCTCGCGCCTTTCGGATCGTCCGGCGCCTCGAACCTGACCGCACCGCAGAGGCAGCTTCCCCTCATGCCGTTCTCCCCATCAGGCCGACGCCACCCAGAAGCGCGCCGTAGACCACGAAACATACGCCCATCGCGCGCCGGATCCAGGCATGCGCCACCGCGCCCAGCGCGGCTTTCCCCAGTCCCGCCCCGATCGCGGTATAGCCGGAATAGCTCAGCGCCGTAATCGTCAGCGCGGTCGGCACGATCAACGCCATCTGCGACCAGATCGGCACGTCGGGCCGGATCACTTGGGTGAAGGCCGCGAGATAGCCAGCGACGGATTTCGCGTTGATCGTGGCGATCAGGAAGGCGCGCCCGTAGATCGTCCGCCCCGCGCCATGCCCCGGCGCGACCGGGCGGCCGGACAGCAGGATCGCCCGGAGCCCGAGCCCGATCAGTACTGCCGCGCCGGCAAGCTTCATCGCGGCGAAGAGCCCGGGCATGGCCGCGAGCGCCGCCGCCACGCCCGCCGCGGAGAGGACCAGGAACAGCGTCGCCTGTGTCAGGATCGCCGCCACGCCCCAGAGCGCACGGGCAAAGCCGTGTTCCATGCCGTTGCGGATGCAGTTCACCGCGTTCGGCCCCGGCGTGGTCACGAACAGCACCCAGAATCCCGCGAACAGCGCCCAGCTCTCGAGGCTCATCGCCGTCCCTCGGCGCGGCTCCCGCGGCACCCCGCGCCGCAAGGCACGGCCGGGCCGATGTCTCGCAGCTTGCAGCGGCCCGCCTCGTCCTTCATCGCCTCGTCCCCAGAAATCTCGTGGCCGGTCCGAGCCGTCGCAGGCTTCGCCGCCCGGGTCAAGCGCGGCGCGGCCGGGCAGAGAGCACCTGCAGTTCCGGAATCCACCCGCCGCTACGCGTCGGCCTCTGTCCGCACCGCAACTGGGATCCGGGTCATCGCGGACCCCCACCTCCCCAGGCGCAACCCTCGGCGGCGCCCGCACCTTGCGGCGAACTGGCCGCGACGGGCCGTCGCATAGACAGCATGGGCCTAGTATCGCGCGGCGGCGGCGTTGTCCCGTCCCGCGACAAGCATCGCCCCGCGGCTGAGCCGGATCAGCCGATCGACAGCAGCTAGCCGGAGGCCCAGGAACTGCCCCGGATCAACGGCGCCTGTCCCACATGTCTTTGCCCCACGGCGCCCTTGCCCCATTGGCGTCCCGCCCACAGGGCGGTCGCGCCGGAAGCGACCGGCGAAAGCACCCGGGTGGCGGGCGCACCCCGAATTCGGGAAACCGCCCCCGGCCAAACCGCCACCGCAGCGTCAGAACGCCCTGTCGGCCCGGTCGGGTCAGAGCGCCACGTCGCTCTCCCAGTGCCGCTCCGATCCGAGCCGGATGCGGAAGCTCAGCTGGTTGTGATGCCCTTCGCGCGAATAGCGCAGCTTCTTCGCGAGTTGCCGGATCATGTAGAGCCCGTAGCCGCCCTCGTCCTGCTCGAAATCCTCGAGCTCGGCATCGGCGGCGCTGCCCCGCGGCAGGCGCCCGTTCGGCATCGGCCGCCCGGAATCGAGAATCCGGAAATGGATATCCGGCGCCTGGTTGTCGACGCGGATTTCCATGTCGCCCTCGACCGTGCCGTCATACGCATGTTCGACCACGTTGTTCAGAACCTCGGCCAGCGCCAGCTCGATCGCCGTGAGATCGTCCTCAGACGCGCCGAAATCCCGGATCAGCCGGCTGACATTCATCACCCCGGTCCGGACTCCCTCGTTGGTCGCCGGGAGCTGGAACACCACCTCGCCTTCCGGGACGCGGGCCACGATGCCCGGAACTCTGGCTTCGCTTGCCATGGCGTAGCTCCTCAGGATGCGTGCGGCAGCGGGCTCAGCGCGTCTTCGAGAGCGTTGTGAATCGTCACGACCGCATCCATCCGCGTCAGGCGGAACACCGTCTTGACCTTGTTCGACAGCGCGCAAAGCTCCAGCTTCCGGTCCGGCCCGATCATCTTCATGATCGCCACGATGGCGCCGAGACCGCTCGAATCGATGCTGTCGACATCGCCCAGGTCCAGGATCACACGACTTGGCCCGTCCTCGACCATCCCCCGCATGGTATCCTTGAATTCGACAGCCGCCGCCGCGTCGATTCTCGGCTCGGCGACTTTGATGATCAGGCAATCCCCCTGAGTGTCCGACTTCAGGTTCAAGGCGAGGCTCCTTCTCTGAAACACCCCGGCGACGATAGACCGCATGTGTTACCAAGAGGTAAGGAAGGGCAGGAAGAGGAGGATCCCATGCAAGAGGTTCTGATCACCGGCGCAGCGCGGACCCCGATGGGCGGGTTCCAGGGCGCGCTCTCGGGCGCGAGCGCCCCCGACCTGGGCGGCGTGGCCCTCCGCGCGGCGATCGAAGGCGCCGGCGCGCGGACCGTCGACGAGGTGATCATGGGCTGCGTTCTCCCCGCCGGCCAGGGCCAGGCGCCGGCGCGGCAGGCGCTCTTCGCCGCCGGTCTCGGCGAGGAGGTTCCGGCCACCACGCTCAACAAGATGTGCGGCTCGGGGATGAAGGCGGCGATGATCGCCTTCGACCAGATCGCCCTCGGCCAGACCGCCGTCCTCGCGGCGGGCGGCATGGAGAGCATGACCAACGCCCCCTACCTCTTGCCCAAGATGCGCGCGGGCGCCCGGCTCGGCCACGGCCAGGTGATCGACCACATGTTCCTCGACGGGCTCGAGGACGCCTATGACAAGGGCCGGCTGATGGGCACCTTCGCGGAAGACTGCGCCGAGGCCTACCAGTTCACCCGCGAGGATCAGGACACCTATGCCATCGGCTCGCTGGAAAACGCGCTCAGGGCGCAGGAGGAAGGCGCCTTCGCCGCCGAGATCGCGCCCGTCACGGTCGCGACCCGCAGCGGCGACACGCTCGTCGCCGAAGACGAACAGCCAAAGACCGCACGGCCCGAGAAGATCCCGCATCTGAAACCCGCCTTCCGCGAAGGCGGCACGGTGACCGCGGCCAATTCCTCCTCGATCTCCGACGGCGCCGCCGCGCTGGTCCTCGCCTCGCGCGCGGCCGCAGAGGCCCGGGGCCTCGCCCCCCGCGCCAGAATCCTCGGCCACGCCTCCCATGCCCAGGCCCCCGGCCTCTTCACCACCGCGCCGGTCCCGGCGGCCCGGAAGCTCCTCGAAAGGATCGGCTGGACAACCGCCGATGTCGATCTCTGGGAAGTCAACGAGGCCTTCGCCGTCGTCCCAATGGCGTTCATGCGCGAAATGGGCCTCCCCCGCGACGTGGTGAACGTCAACGGCGGCGCCTGCGCCCTCGGCCACCCGATCGGCGCAAGCGGAGCGCGGATCATGGTCACCCTCCTCCACGCGCTCGAGGCCCGCGACCTCAAGCGCGGCGTGGCGGCGATCTGCATCGGCGGCGGCGAGGGCACGGCCATCGCCATCGAGCGGATCTAGATCCGCTTCTTTGGGTCAGGAAATCCCGGGGTCCGGGGCAGAGCCCCGGGCGCGGGCGCCAGCCCGCAAAAGGATCCTGTGCGCCGCAGGCGCGCATTTCGGCAAACGGCCCGAATTGCATCCCCCCGGTTTCCCCCTATGCTCCCGGCGACACGCGGGGAAGGACAGGACATGCGGGATTTTCACCGGCCGGGGCGCTCGGCCGTCTTCGCCACCAACGGGATCTGCGCCACCTCGCACCCGCTCGCCGCAGCCACCGCCATCGACATCCTGAAAGCCGGCGGCAACGCCGTCGACGCGGCCATCGCGGCGGCCGCGCTCCTCGGGATCTGCGAGCCGCAGATGACCGGGATCGGCGGCGATTGCTTCGTGCTTCTCACGCCCCCCGGCAACGACCGGGTGATCGCGCTCAACGGCTCCGGCCGCGCGCCGAAAGGGCTCGACGCCGCCCGGCTCCGAGCCGAGGGCCACGCCGCGATGCCGCTCACCGGCGCCAAGGCCGTCACCGTCCCCGGCGCGGTCGACGCCTTTTGCCGCCTCGCCGCCGACTGGGGCCGGCTCGGGCTCGACCGGATCCTCGCCCCGGCGATCCGCTATGCCGAGGAGGGCGTGCCCGTCGCTCCCCGCGTCGCCTTCGACTGGGCCCGCGAGGCCGGGGTGCTCACCGGCACAGCCCGCGACCGCTTCCTGATCGGCGGCCAGCCCGGCCGGGTCGGACAGGTTTTCCGCGCCCCCGGCCAGGCCGAGGTGCTCCGCCGCGTTGCCCGCGAAGGCCGTGCCGGCTTCTACGAAGGCGAGATCGCCGAGGACATGGTCGCTGCACTCCGCGCCGACGGCGGCAGCCACACGCTCGAGGATTTCGCCGCCACCGAATGCGACTACGGCGATCCGGTCCGCGGCCCCTACCGCGCGGCCGAGATCGTCGAACACCCGCCCAACGGCCAGGGCGCCACCGCGATCCTCCTCGCCGGCATCCTGTCCCAATTCGACATCGCCGCGCTCGACCCGTTCGGGCCCGAGCGCATCCATCTCGAGGCCGAGGCCACCAAGCTCGCCTATGACGCGCGCAACCGCTTCATCGCCGACCCCGCCCATATGGGCAGGGGGCTCGACCGAATGCTGAACCCGGCCACCGCCCGCGCGCTCGCCGCGCTGATCGACCCCGCCCGCGCCATTGCCTCCCCCGCAGCGCTCACCGAGGCGGTCCACAAGGACACGATCTACCTCACCGTGGTCGACCGCGACCTGATGAAGGTCTCGCTGATCTACTCGATCTTCTCGGGCTTCGGCTCCGGCCTCGCCTCCGACCGCTTCGGCATCCTGTTCCAGAACCGCGGCGCCGGCTTCACTCTCGCCGAGGGCCACCCGAACGAGGCCTGGCCAGGCAAGCGCCCGCTGCACACGATCATCCCGGGCATGCTGGCCCGGGACGGGCGGATCATCGCGCCCTTCGGGGTGATGGGCGGCGCCTACCAGGCGGCGGGGCACGCGCGCTTCGCCTCGAACCTGATGGATTTCGGCATGGACCCGCAGGCGGCCATCGACGCTCCCCGCAGTTTCGCCTACGAGGGCGAGCTGCGCCTCGAAAGCACCCACAGCGACGCCACCGCCGCCGCGCTGGCCGCGAAGGGCCACAAGGTGGTCACCCCAGAGGCGCCCATCGGCGGCGCCCAGACGATCCGGATCGACCATGGCACGGGGATCCTGGAAGGCGCCTCCGACCCCAGGAAGGACGGATGCGCCATCGGATACTGAGACCCCGCCCCGGGGCTCAGTTCAGCGCGAAATGCAGCGGGTAGTGGCCGTCGGTGAAATCGCCGAACAGGTCGGGAATGTCCGGATGGGTCACCGGCTCGCCCGAATAGTCGGCGATGAGGTTCTGCTCCGAGACATAGGCCACGTAATAGCTCTGATCGTTCTCGGCCAGCAGGTGATAGAACGGCTGCGCCTTCGAGGGACGGCTCTCCTCGGGAATCGCATCATACCATTCGTCGGTGTTGTTGAACTCCGGATCGACGTCGAACACGACTCCCCGGAACGGATGCTTCCGGTGGCGGACGACCTGTCCCAGATGATACTTTGCACGCGTCTTGAGCATAACAACCCCCAGCACGCCCTTGGTAGACGAGGCACGGGCATCTGTCCATCGGACAGGCCCGAATCGCGGGAAACAGAGTGTGAACGTCGCCCCGACAGTGCCGAAGAGGGATGCGCCCTGCCGATCCGCGCGGCACCGCGCGGATGCGCGCGAGGCTTCCCCGACGCGCCCGGATCGGCTAAGGTGCCAAAAAAAGACGAACACGCGAGAGGCAGATGAGCAGACTCCTTCGCGCTCTGGTATTGCTGGTCTTCGTGGCCTCCTGCGGCAGCGCGGAATATTCCGCGCCGCGGGACCTCGACAATGCCTGCAGTATCGTGAGCCAGCGGCCGAAATACCTCAAGGCGATGCAGCGGACCGAACAGCGCTGGGGCGTGCCGGTGCCGGTGCAGATGGCCACGATCTACCAGGAATCGAAATTCGTCGGCAACGCGCGCACGCCACGGCAATTCGCGCTCGGCGTGATCCCGATGGGGCGGCAGAGCTCGGCCTATGGCTACAGCCAGGCGCTCGACGGCACCTGGGACGAGTACCGGTTCGAAACCGGGCGCCGCGGCGCGAAGCGCGACGATATCGAGGACGCCACCGATTTCATGGGCTGGTACATGCACGGCACCACGCTGAAGCTCGGGATCTCGAAGGGCGACGCGAAAGGCCAGTACCTCGCCTATCACGAGGGCCGCGCGGGCTATGCCCGCGGCAGCCACCGCGGCAAGGCCTGGCTGATGCGGGTGGCCGGCGAAGTGGCCCAGCGCGCGGTGGTTTACGAAGCCCAGCTCGTGGCCTGCGGCCAGCGCTGACGCGGGCCGGACGTGACAGGGCGTCCGCGGAAACGGCCTCGCTCGTCTCACCACGCTTCCACCTCACCGTGGAGCAAGCCGGTCGGGCGCCTGGCCGTGGGATGGCGCTGCGACGGCTGATCGGCGCGCTTTATGGTGCAAGCCCGCCGTACAACCGTTCGGCGCGGGACGGTGAAATAGCGCCAGCCCGCCGGGACGGGCAGGCGCTCGCCCGGCGGCCCTTCGGGCCTTGTTCCGGGCAGGGAAACGTTCTGAGGTGCGCGAAGATGTGGTGCTTCCGCGCGCGAGGAAGCCCTACCGCGACCGCGCCGCCTGCTCCTGCGGGATGTTGAAGAGCCGCGCCGAGAGCGCCCCGCCGAGGCGGATCCTGCTCAGCTGCACCCGCGTGCGCGCCCCGGCCCCGTCGATCACTGTCCAGCCCGCCAGCGTCAAGGGATCGTTCTGGAACAGAAGCTCCACCCGCCCGTTCTGCGGCTCGTCCGGGTCCTGCGCCACCAGCGTCGTCGTCTTCGCATCGCCGAAATGGCCCACCACCATGTTGCGGCGGTTCAGATCCACATTGCGTTCGAGCACCAGCCAAAGGGGCGTCCGCTTCAACGGATACTCCTCCGGCGTCGCCGAATTCGACCGCCCGTCGAAGATCGCCACCTGGCCGCCGCCGGCCATCACCAGCGACTTCTCCGGCGGATCGTATTCGAACCGCGCCCGCCCCGGCCGCTTCATGTAGAGCGTGCCCGACGAGCGACTGCCGTCGTCGTTGAACTGTACGAAATCGGCCTCGAGCGTGTCGATCCCGTTGAAATAGGCCGAGAGCCGGTCGAGCGGCACCTCGGCCATGGCCGGCGCCCCTTGAAGGCCCAGCGCGACCAGCGCCGTGGCCTGGGCGAGGAAATCCCTGCGGTGCATGTTGCACTCCATTGCTGCTCCGTCTGGAAAGATAGGCATCCGCCCCCGGCATCGCCAGCTAGCGGTGGTTCATCGCCGTCTGGTAGGCTGCCGGCCGTTCCGCCGACCGCTCCGCGACGCCCGCGAGCCCCAGCCCGAACAGCACCAGCCCCGCCAGTGCCGTCACCAGAATGTCTCTGCCGCGCATCGCGCCCTCCGATCTGCCCGTCTCATGGGGTCCGAGGTGCCCCGTCGCCCCTTGCTAGGCAATAACGCAGCGCGGAAAGGCGATTACGCCTGCTCCGGCACCAGGATCTCGCGCTTGCCCACATGGTTCGCTGGGCTCACAACGCCCTCGTCCTCCATCTGTTCCACCAGCCGCGCCGCCTTGTTGTAGCCAATGGCGAGCTTTCGCTGGATGTAGGAGGTCGAGCACTTGCGGTCCTTGATGACGATCGCCACCGCCTGGTCGTAGAGCGCGTCTTCGCTGTCGGTATTGCCGCCGAGCCCCAAGACCAGGTCGATATCCGAACCCCGGTCCTCGTCCGGCCCGTCCTGCACGCCGCCCACATAGTCGGGCTCCCCGAAGGCCTTGAGATGGTTGACGATCTCCTCGACCTCCTCGTCCGACACGAAGGGCCCGTGGACGCGGGTGATCTTGGCGCCGCCCGCCATGAACAGCATGTCGCCCATGCCGAGAAGCTGCTCCGCCCCCTGCTCGCCCAGGATGGTTCGCGAGTCGATCTTCGAGGTGACCTGGAACGAGATCCGGGTCGGGAAGTTCGCCTTGATCGTGCCGGTGATGACATCGACCGAGGGCCGCTGCGTCGCCATGATGAGATGGATGCCCGACGCCCGCGCCATCTGCGCCAGCCGCTGGATGCAGGCCTCGATCTCCTTGCCCGCAACCATCATCAGGTCGGCCATCTCGTCGACGATCACGACGATATAGGGCAGCTTCTCGGGCTTGAACTCCTCGGTCTCGAACACCGGCTCTCCGGTCTCGTCGTCGAACCCGGTCTGCACAGTGCGCGAGAACAGCTCGTTGCGCTTCAGCGCCTCCTCGACCCGGCCGTTGAACCCCTCGATGTTGCGGACGCCCATCTTGGACATCTTCCGGTAGCGCTCCTCCATCTCGCCGACGACCCATTTGAGCGCGACCACCGCCTTCTTCGGGTCGGTCACCACGGGCGAGAGGAGATGCGGGATGCCGTCATAGACGGAAAGTTCCAGCATCTTCGGGTCGATCATGATCAGCCGGCAGTCCGCCGGGGTCAGCTTGTAGAGAAGCGACAGGATCATCGTATTGATCGCCACCGATTTCCCCGAACCGGTGGTCCCGGCGATCAGGAGGTGCGGCATCTTCGCGAGGTTCGCCACCACCGGCTCGCCGCCGATGGTCTTGCCCAAGGCGAGCGGAAGACGCTGGCTGCCGTCGCCGTAGTCGCGGCCCGCCAGGATCTCGCGCAGCACCACCCGCTCGCGCTTCTCGTTCGGTAGCTCGATGCCGATCACCGAACGCCCTGGCACGGTGGAAACCCGCGCGGACAAAGCCGACATCGACCGCGCGATATCGTCGGCAAGCCCGATCACGCGGCTTGCCTTCAGCCCCGGCGCCGGCTCCAGCTCGTACATCGTCACGACCGGGCCCGGACGGACCGAGACGATCTCGCCCTTCACGCCGTAATCGTCGAGCACCGCCTCCAGCATGCGGGCGTTTTCCTCCAGCGCCTCGTCCGACAGGTGATGCCGCACGATGGTTTCGGGGCTCGTCAGAAGGTTCAGGGGCGGCAGTTCGTACTCGTCCTCCGCCTCGTCGAAGCGCAGCTGCGGCTGGCTCTCGGCGCGGGCCCGGCTCGACGGCGCCATAGGCTTCTTGGCCGGGTGCTGAACCAGCGACTCGGGCGCACGGTGCGAGAAGATCGGCATGCGCGGCTCGCTGACCGGAAGCGGCTCGTCGACAAGCTCCATCGGCGGCAGGTCGCGCTCCACCTCGATCTGGCGCGCGCCGCCCGTCACCGGGGGCTCCTGCCGGACACGGCCCTGCGCCGGTTCCCCGCCGCGGCTCCGTATCACGTCGGCGATCCGCGCCTTGATCCGGTCGCCCTCGACGAGCGTCTGCGGCTCGTCGTAGAGAATCTGCGTGTCGGCATCCTCGCCCCGGCCCCGGAACAGCCGGCCCAGGCCGAACAGCCCG
>JBNKWI010000045.1:0-26588 GCA_050299695.1 Paracoccaceae bacterium | reverse complement strand
GGCAAGATCCACATCCTCCGCCTCGTCGGCCTGCAGGATCAGGGTAACATCACCGATGGATTCCGTGGCGGCGATCAGCGCCGCACGATACTCGCCGGTGCCGTCGCGCAAGACTAGACAGCGGGCATTTCTGATGTCGAGAAGCCCGGAATACGCCGCCTCGTTACGTTCGAATTCCGAAGCAAGGACGAGGACAAGGACCTCGTAGAACTCGAACCGCGTTTCGAGAAATGCCGCCGCCGCGCGCACCGCGTTCAGCGTTTCGCCGGTCTCACCCCGCGCCAGGACGGCGACCGATACCAGGCTATCGCCCCGCACCGCCGCCGCGCCCTCGCTGCCCGCTTCCTGAGACTGAGCCACGGCCGCACCTCCAGGGAAACCGTTCCCGCCCGCCTGCGGCTTCGTTGTGCGGGGGACCGCCCCGCAAGTCAACAAACCCGCCCCGGATCGCCCGTTGAGCGTGGCCGATGCGCCGCCTACCTCTCCGGCCCGAGCCGCGCGGCCGCAAGCGCGCTCAGCGCCACCATCGCCGCCGCCACCGCAAGGCAGAGCGCCAGCCCGCCCGCCTGATAGGCCAGGCCCGACAGAAGCGTGCCAAGGAGCCGCCCACCCGCATTGGCCATGTAGTAGAAGCCCACATCCATTGTCACCCGGTCGTTCCTTGTGAAGGCGAGGATCAGGTAAGAATGCAGCGAGGAATTGATCGCGAAGACCGCGCCAAAGGCCAGAAGCCCCATGACGAGCGCCACCGTCAGCCAGGGCGCCGGCCCCGCCGCGGCCAAGGCCAGAAGCGCCGGGATCGCCGACAGCCCGAAAGCCCAGCGCCGCGCGGCCGCCGCCAGCGCCTCGACCGATTTGCCGGGCGCCCGCAGGAGCGTCGGCGCGGCGGCCTGCACCGCGCCGTAAAGCGCGATCCACCCGGCCATAAAGCTGCCCACCAGAAAGAACGCCGCCCGGTCTCCGGCCTCGGTGCCGTCCGAGAGAACCCCATAAAAATAGATCGGGATCCCCACCACGAACCACACATCCCGGGCGCCGAACAGGAACAGCCGCGCCAGGGACAGCCGGTTCACATTCGCCGATTTCGAGAAGACCTCGGCGAATTTCGCCCCCTTCCGCCCGCGCGGCAGCCCGGAGGGCATGGCGATCCCCACCGCCAGAAGGATCGCGGCCAGAGCCGCCGCCATGCCAAGCACCGCCCAGGTGAACCCGACACCCGCCAAAAGCGCCGCGCCGAGGAGAAAGCCGAAGCCCTTCACCGCGTTCTTCGACCCGGTGAGCACCGCGACCCAGCAAAAAAGACCCCCGCCCTCCTTCGGCGCCAAGAGCTTGACCGCCGATTTCGACGACATCTTCGCGAGATCCTTCGCGACTCCGCTCGCCCCCTGCACCGCCATCACATAGGCGACCGACGTGCCGACCGCCCAGGCCGGATCGAGCCGCGACAGCGCCAGAAGCGCCAGTACCTGAAGCGCGAGCCCCGCGTAGAGCGTCGAGCTCAGGCCGAACCGCGCTGCAATCCAGCCCGCCGACAAGTTCGTCGCCATCCCCGCCAGTTCGTAGAGGAGGAACAGATAGGCCAGCGCCACCGGCGAGAAGCCCAGCGTATGGAAATGCAGGAGCACCAGCATCCTGAGCGCCCCGTCGGTGAGCATGAACGCCCAATAGGCAGCCGTGACCGCGACATAGGCCCCGAGGCCCGCGCGCCCCTGCTCCGCAACGCTCACACCGAAGCCCCGACCATCAGCGCCACGTCCACCAGCCGATGCGCATAGCCCATCTCGTTGTCGTACCAGGCATAAACCTTCACCTGCGTCCCGTTTACCACCATCGTCGAGGGCGCGTCCACGATCGAGGACCGCGTGTCGTTCACGTAATCCGCCGAGACGAGCGGCCGCTCCTCGTAGCCCAGGATCCCGGCCAGCGCCCCCTCCGCCGCCGCCCGAAAGAGCGCGTTCACCTCCTCCCGGCTCGTCTCCCGCGCCACCTCGAACACGCAATCGGTGAGCGAGGCGTTCAGAAGCGGCACCCGCACCGCATGGCCGTTCAGCCGGCCGGCAAGCTCGGGATAGATCAGCGTGATCGCCGTGGCGCTGCCCGTGGTCGTCGGGATCAGCGAGTTCAGCGCCGACCGCGCCCGGCGCAGATCCTTCGCGGGCCGGTCGACGATGGTCTGGGTATTGGTGACGTCGTGGATCGTGGTGATCACGCCACGCTCGATTCCGATCTGCTCGTGGATCACCTTCACCACCGGTGCGAGGCAGTTCGTGGTGCAGGAGGCCGCCGTCACGATCCGGTGCCGCGCCGGGTCGTAGACCCGCTCGTTCACGCCATAGACCACATTCGCCGCATCCCCGTCCTTCACCGGCGCCGAGACCACCACCTTTTTCACCCCGGCTTCGAAATAGGGCGCGAGCGCCGCCTCGGTCTTGAACACCCCGGTGCAGTCGATCACCATATCGACCCCGTCGAGCGGCAGATCCGCGATCCGGCGCGCGCCGACGAAGGGCAGCCTCACCCCGTCCACCGTCACGCCGCCCGCATCCGCCTCGAACCGCGCATCCCAGCGCCCATGCACCGTGTCGAATTCCAACAAATGCGCGTGCATCGCCGGATCGCCCACGGCATCGTTGATCCAGGCGATCTCGGCGCCACGCTCCAGAAGCGGCCGGAGCGCCAGCTTGCCCATCCGGCCGAGCCCGTTCAGCGCATAGCGCGTCACGCCGGAACCCCGCGGCCGATATCATCCACCGCCCGCTGCAGCGAGATCCGGTCGAGCGTCTCCAGAGGCAGGGACGCGAAGGCGGCGATCCGGTTCCGGAGCGCGCCATAGGCCGCCTGAAAGGCCAGGCTCCGCTCGGCATCGCCGCCCTCGACCTTGACCGGATCGGGCATCCCCCAATGCGCGCTGACCGGCTGGCCGTCCCAGGGCGGGCATTCCTCGTTCGCGGCCCGGTCGCAGACGGTGAAGACGAAATCCATCCGGACGGCATTGTCGCCCCGGAACTCGCCCACAGTCTTCGCCCGCAGCACCGAAATATCGTGCCCCTTGTCCCTGAGAAGCCGCAGCGCGAACGGGTTCAGTTCCGAGGCCGGCCGGGTTCCCGCCGAATAGGCCTCGAACCGGGCGCCGCCCTCCTTCCTCAGGATCGCCTCGGCGAAGATCGACCGCGCGGAATTCCCCGTGCAGACGAAGAGCACATTGTACTTATCCGACATTTCCTCCCTCCCAGCCGTTGACCCCCCCCAGAGCGGCGCGCAGATTTCCGGCCTTCCCCGGCAGCAATCCAGAAACAGGAAATCGAACACCCCGCGCAGCGCCGCCATGTCGGCCCCGTAGCGCAGCGAGGTCCCGGCCCGCTCCTGGTGCACCAACCCGACCCGCATCAGCCCGGCGAGATGGGCCGAGAGCGTGGAAGATGGATGCCCGAGTGCCTGGGCGAGTTCGCCCGCCGGAACCAGGTCGGGATAGCGCCGGATCAGCAGCCTGAGAAGCGCCAGCCGCCCCGGATGGCCCAGCGTCGCGAAAATATCCGAATCCACTATTTCCATATTTCCGGAATATCAGAAATATTGACTGAGTAAACCTTGTCCGTCGCGCTCCCCGCCCCGCACGCTCGCCGTCTCCCGGCGAGCCCTCAGCCCGCACCGTTAACCCGCCTCCCGGGCGGATTTCCGCACCGACGCGATACCGACGGAATACCGACGCGATACCGAAGGGCCAAAAAGCCCTGTTGTTCTGGCGTTAACCTGCGGATTCGGTGGGTCGGCGGCGGCGCGGCGGACGCAGCCCTTACCGCACCTTCAGCGTCGCGAGCCCGATCAGCGCGAGAATGAGCGAGATGATCCAGAACCGGATCACGATCTGCGGCTCGGCCCAGCCCTGCTTCTCGAAATGGTGGTGGATCGGCGCCATCAGGAACACCCGTTTCCCGGTTCGCTTGAAATAGGCGACCTGGATGATGACCGACAAGGCCTCCACCACGAACAGACCGCCGACGATCGCCAGCACGATCTCGTGCTTCGTCGCCACCGCGATCGCGCCCAGCGCGCCGCCCAGCGCCAGCGACCCGGTATCGCCCATGAACACCGCCGCAGGCGGCGCATTGTACCACAGGAACCCGAGCCCGCCGCCGATCAGCCCGGCCGTGAAGACGAGGATCTCGCCGGTGCCCGGCACGTAATGGACCTCGAGATATTCCGAGAAGTCGACCCGCCCCACCGCATAGGCGATCACCCCGAGCGCACCGGCCGCGATCATCACCGGCATGATCGCCAGCCCGTCGAGCCCGTCTGTAAGGTTCACCGCGTTCGCTGCGCCGACGATCACCAGCATCGCGAAGGGCACGAACAGGATCCCGAGGTTCAGAAGCACATCCTTGAAGACCGGCACGGCGAGGCGCCAGCTCAGGTCGTCCGGATGCAGCATCGCCGCCCAATAGCCGGCGATCGCCGCGATCGCGAGCCCGATGGCGAAACGCACCTTGCCCGACACCCCCTGATGGGTGTTCTTGGTGACCTTCGCATAGTCGTCGGCGAAGCCGATCAGCCCGAACCCGGCCGTCACGAACAGGACGATCCAGACATAGGCATTGTCGAGCCGCGCCCAGAGGAGCGTCGAGAACAGAAGCGCCGACAGGATCAACAGCCCGCCCATCGTCGGCGTCCCGGCCTTCGTAGTGATATGGCTTTGCGGCCCGTCGTCGCGAATGGGCTGCCCGTGCTTCTGCCGCTTGCGCAGAAGGTTGATCAGCGGCCGGCCGAAAATGAACCCGAAGATCAGTGCGGTGAAGAAGGCCGCCCCGGCCCGGAAGGTGATGTAGCGAAAGAGGTTGAAGACCCCGCCGCCATCCGAGAATTCCGTCAGCCAATACAACACGAAGCCAGGTCCTTTCTACACGACCGCCGGGCGGGGTTGCCCGAGCTTCCGGATCGCCTCGGCCACGAGGCTCACGCGGCTCCCTTTCGAGCCCTTCACCAGCACCACATCGCCCGCATCGACCAGGTGATGCGCCTCGCGGGCAAGATCCTCGGCGCGCTCGGCCCTCCGGCCCCGCTGCGCCTCTGGCAAGGCGGCCCAGAGATGCGCCATCAGCGGCCCCACGCAATGCACCACCGCGAGTTTCGCCATCGCCGGATGCACCGCCAGCGCTGCGTGCAGGCCCACTTCACCCGCCCCGAGTTCCAGCATATCGCCCAGGATCGCGATCCGCCGCCCCCGCGCCACGCGGCCGATATCGTCCACCGGATCGGCGGCCGCAAGCACGTCGAGCGCCGCCGAGAGCGAGGCCGGATTCGCGTTGAACGCATCGTCGATGAGGTCGATGGTCATCCGGTCCTCGACCGCATCGAGGCTCAGGGTCTCGCGGGTGCCGCGCCCCGCGGGCGGCGCCCAGGCCGCCAGATCGACCGCCGCGAGCGCCACGTCGCCGCCCACCGCCTCGACCGCCGCCAGCGCGCCCAGCGCATTCATCGCGAAATGCCGCCCCGGCGCGCCGATCTTGAACAAGACCGGCACGCCCCGCGCCTCGGCCTGCACCACGGTCAGCCCGCCGGACGGCGTTGCCGACACGAGCCGGAACGGGCAAACCGCGCCCGAGCCGAACGGCACCAGCTTCGCCGCCCGCCCAGCCGCCGCCTCGGCAAGGATATCCGCGCTCTCGGCATCCGCGTTCCAGATTGCCGTGCCCTCCGGCTCCAGCCCCTCGAAGATTGCCGCCTTCTCGCGCGCAATCGCCGCGACATTCTCGAACGCCGCCAGATGCGCCGGCGCAATGGTGGTGATCAGCGCCACATGCGGCCGCGCGAGGCGCGCCAGCGGCGCGATCTCGCCG
Source organism: Paracoccaceae bacterium (assembly GCA_050299695.1). Classification (GTDB taxonomy): domain Bacteria; phylum Pseudomonadota; class Alphaproteobacteria; order Rhodobacterales; family Rhodobacteraceae; genus Ovoidimarina. The sequence continues at coordinate 20,754 of JBNKWI010000045.1, read as the reverse complement.
GGATGGTTCATGCCGATCTCGATCACCGCGAAATCGGTGTCCCCGGGCATCCGCGCGAGGGTCAGCGGCACGCCCCAATGGTTGTTGTAACTCGCCTCGGCGGCATGGACCCGGCCCTGCCCGGCCAGCACGTCGCGCAGCATCTCCTTGGTCGAGGTCTTGCCCGCCGACCCGGTCACCGCGATCACCTTTCCGGTTATCCGCACCCTTGCGGCGCGCCCCAGCGCCGCCAGCGCCTCGAGCACATCCGCCACCAGAAGGAGCGGCGCATCGGCCGCGACCCCCTCCGGCACCCGCGACACCAAGGCCGCCGCCGCGCCCTTCGCCAAGGCGTCGGCGACGAAATCGTGCCCGTCCCGCGCCGCCTCGAGCGCCACGAACAGATCGCCCGGCGCCAGCGTCCGCGTGTCGATGGACACGCCCGTCGCCTGCCAGTCGCCGCGCGCGGTGCCGCCCGTCGCCTCTGCCGCCTCCCGGGCGGTCCAGAGCGCGCTCATGCCACCCGCCCGTCCAGCGCCGCGACCGCAACGCTCGCCTGCTCGGCATCGTCGAAAGGATAGACCGTGTCGCCGACGATTTGCCCGGTCTCGTGCCCCTTGCCCGCGATCAGGAGCGCGTCGCCCGGCTCCAGAAGATCGACCGCCCGCAGGATCGCCTCGGCCCGGTCGCCGATCTCGGTCGCCCCCGGGCATCCCTGTAGCACTTCCGAGCGGATCGCCGCCGCCTCCTCGCTCCGCGGATTGTCGTCGGTGACGATCGCCACATCCGCCAGCCGCTCGGCGGCATTGCCCATCAGCGGGCGCTTCGTCCGGTCGCGGTCGCCGCCCGCGCCGAACACCACTACCAACCGGCCCATCACATGCGGCCGCATCGCACGCAGCGCCGTCTCCAGCGCCGCGGGCGTGTGCGAAAAGTCGACAAACACCGCCGCGCCGTTCTCGCGCGTCGCGGCCAGCTGCATCCGCCCCCGCACCGTCGACAGCATCTGCAAGGCCTCGAACACCTCCGAGGGCGCACAGCCAGACGCGATGGTCAGCCCCGCTGCCACCAGCGCATTCTCCGCCTGGAACCCGCCGATGAGCGGCAGGCGCACCTGCCGCGCCTGCCCGTTCCACGCATAGCGCAACTCCTGCCCGGTCGCGTCGAAACGCTGCGCCACCAGTTGCAAAGCCGCCTTCGGATCGCGCCCGACGGTCAGAATATCGCAACCGCGCGCCTGGGCGATCTCCACCACTTCCGGCCCCATCGGATCGTCGGTGTTCACGACCGCCGTGCCGTCCTCCGGCAAAACCCGGTCGAAAAGCCCGGCTTTCGCCGCGAAATAGGCGGCGAAATCGGCGTGGTAGTCGAGATGGTCCTGGCTGAAATTCGTGAACGCCGCCGCGGCGAGATTGACCCCGTCGAGCCGCCGCTGCTCGAGCCCGTGCGACGAGGCCTCCATCACCGCGTGCTCGATCCCCTCACCCGCCACGTCGGAGAGGATCTTGTGCAAGGTGATCGGCTCGGGCGTGGTATGCGCCAGGGGCGCGGTGTAGCAACCCTCGACCCCGGTCGTGCCGATATTCACCGCCTCGATCCCCATCGCCATCCAGAGCTGGCGCGTGAAGGTCGAAACGCTGGTCTTGCCGTTGGTTCCCGTCACCGCCGCCACCACGTCGGGCTGCCGCCCGAACCAGAGCGCGGCGACGAAGGCCAGCGTCTGGCGCGGATCCTCGGCGATCACCACCGGCACCCCTGCAGAGGCAAGCGCCTTCGCGGCCAGCTTCTCGCCCTCGCGGTCGGTCAGCACCGCCGCCGCGCCCAGATCCAGGGCCGCCCGGATGAAATGCGCCCCATGCACCTTGGTGCCCGGCAGGGCCGCGAACAGATGGCCGCGCTTCACCAGCCGGCTGTCGACCGACAGCCCGGTCACCCGAACGGTCCCTCCCCCCGGGACCGCCAGCCCGAGCTGGCTCAATGTTTTTTCTGCAACCCCGGCCGCCATGCTCGCCTTACGTGCCCTTCACCGGTTTGACGCCAGTGTTATCCCGTTTCCCGCGCGGGATTCAATGACCGGCGCCAGCCCGAGAAGCGGCGCCGTGCGCCGGATCATCTCGGCCGCCACCGGCACCGCGGTCCAGCCAGCCGTCCGCCGCGGCTCCTTGCCCGAGGTCTCCACCGGCTCGTCCAGCACCACGACCAGCACGTATTTCGGGTCCGACGCCGGGAAGACCGACGCAAAGGTCGCGATCACCTTGTCGTCGTAATACCCGCCCTGGGGCGTTGGCTTGTCAGCCGTGCCGGTCTTGCCGCCCACCTCGTAGCCCCGGACTTCGCCGAAGCTCGCCGTGCCATCCGTCACCACCTTCCGCAGGAGCCGGCGCGCCACGCGCGAGGTTTCCTCGGACACGACCCGCTCGCCCTCCGCCGGGCTGTCGCGCTTGATGAGCGTCGGCTGCACCAGCCGCCCGCCGTTCAGCACCGAGGCATAGGCCGTGGCCAAATGCAGCGGGCTCGCCGAAAGACCGTGACCGTAGGAGATCGTCATCGTCGAAATCTCCGACCAGTTCGACGGGATCAGAGGACGCCCCGCCCCGGCCTCGACCAGTTCGACATTGGTCGGCTTCATGAAGCCCAGCCGGTCCAGGAACGCCCGCTGCCGGTCGCCGCCCAGCATCATCGCGATCCGCGCCGTGCCGATATTCGACGACTTCACGATGATCTGCTCGACGGTCAACGCATCGCCGTATCTGCCGAAATCGTGGATCCGGTAGCGCCCCCAGCGGAGCGGCCCCTTGGTGTCGATCACCGTGTCGGGGTTCACCAGCCCCAGCTCCATCGCCTGCGCGACGGTGAGGATCTTGAAGGTCGAGCCCAGTTCGTAGACCCCCTGCACCGCCCGGTTGAACAGCGGGCTGTCGGCCGCGTCGCCCTTGGTGAGCGGCACCGGCCGGTTGTTCGGATCGAAATCCGGCAGGCTCGCCAGGCTCAGGATCTCGCCGGTATGGACGTCCATCAGGATCGCTGCGGCGCCCTTGGCGTTCATCAGCTTCATGCCGCCGTTGAGCACTTCTTCGGTCACCGCCTGCACCGACAGGTCTATCGAGAGCTGCAAAGGCGCGCCGCCATGGGCCGGGTCCCGCAGGTAGTCGTCGAAGGTCTTCTCGACCCCGGCCACCCCGATCACTTCCGCCGAATGCACCCCCTCGCGCCCGAACCCGGCACCGCCGAGCACATGCGAGGCGAGGCTCCCGTTCGGATAAAGGCGCATCTCGCGGGGCCCGAACATCAGGCCGGGCTCGCCGATATCATGCACCGCCTGCTGCTGCTCGGGCGAGATCTTCTTCTTGATCCACAGAAACTTGCGGCTGCCGGTGAAATCCTTCCTCAGCCGCTCGACGTCCAGATCTGGAAAGATCCGCGCGAGCTCCTCCGCCGCCCGCACCGGATCGACCATGATCGGCGGCTGCGCATAGAGCGAATGCGTGGTCAGGTTCGTCGCTAGGATTCTGCCCGATCGGTCGACGATATCGGCCCGTTGCGCCAGGATCGAGGCGCCCGGAACCTGGGCCCGCGGCTCCTCCGGATCCGACGCGGCCAGCGTCCCCATCCGCCCGCCCACCAGGACGAAGGCGCAGAGGAAGAAGATCCCGAGGACCAGAAGCCGCCCCTCGGCCCGCTCTCGCTCCGCGTCGCGGGTCTCCTCGTGCCGAAGCCGCAGGTTCTCGCGCTCGATCGCGTCGGGGTTCTGCCCCCGCGCCCGCGCCGCGAGGATCTGGGCCAGCGGGCGCAGCGGAGTGCGGATCATTGATAGGCCTCTTCCAGTTCGCCGCGCACCGTCGTGACGTTTTCGAGATCCTCCGCCCCCGGAATCGGATAGGCCACCTGCGCCACCCGCGCGAACTGCTCTGGCGCGAGCGGCAGGAGTTGCAGCCGGTCGAAATTCAGCTCGGCCAGGTCGCGCAGCCGGTCCGGCCGGTTGAGATAGGCCCATTCCGCCCGCAAGACCGACAGCCGCTCGCGCAGAGCGGCGATATCGCCCTGGACCGCGCGGGTCTCCTTGAGCACCGCCTGGGTCTGGTAGTTCTGATGATAGGCCCAGAAAGCGAGCCCCATCACGACGACGGATATCGCGACATAGACAAGCGATCTCATGGGATTACACTCCCTCTCTCACGTTCTTCGGCAGCCCGAGCGCCGCCCTTTCGGACGCCCGCGCCGGAGCCGCCGTCCGCCGCCCCGTCCGAAGCGTGGCCGAGCGCGACCGCAGGTTCCGCGCCAGCTCGTCCCGGTCCGCCGTCACGCCCTTGTTCCGCGCCTCCCAGCGCGCGCTTTCCTCCGGCCGGTCGGGCGCATAACGGTTCGCCCTGCCCTGCCCGACGCCCTGCTGGAAGAACCGTTTGACCACCCGGTCCTCCAGCGAGTGGAAGCTCACCACCGCCAGCCAGCCGCCCGGCTTCAGCACACGCTCGGCCGCTTCCAAGGCCGAGACCAGCTCCTCGAACTCGTCGTTCACCGCGATCCGGATCGCCTGGAAACTGCGCGTCGCCGGATGGCTCTGCCCGGGCTTGCGCGGTGGCAGGCAGTTCTCGACCACCGCCGCGAGCTGCGCCGTAGTGACGATCGGCGCCGCGCTCCTTGCCTTGACGATCGCCCGCGCGATCCGCCGCGCCGCGCGCTCCTCGCCATAGTGGAACAGGATATCCGCCAGAACCGCCTCGCCGGCGCCGTTCACTAGATCCGCCGCGCTCTCGCCGGCCTGGCTCATCCGCATGTCGAGCGGCCCGTCGGACGCGAAGGAAAACCCGCGCTCGGGCCGGTCGAGCTGCATCGAGGACACGCCGAGATCGAGGACCACCCCATCGACCGGCGCGTCGACATAGCTGTCGAGCGCGCCAAAGGTCCCCTCGACCAGCGTCAGCCGCCCGCCATAGGACCCGGCCCAGGCCTCCGCCATGCCGAACACATCCGGATCGCGGTCGATCCCGATCACCCTCACGGCCCCGGCCTCGAGGAGCCCGCGCGCATAGCCGCCCGCCCCGAAGGTTCCGTCGACCCACACGCCCGTCACCGGCGCCACCGCGGCCAGCAAGGGCTCCAGGAGAACCGGGATATGCGGCGCCGCGCCGGTCATTCCTCGCCCCCGGCCAGCACCAGCGGGTCGAAATCCTCGTCCTGCGCGTCGAGCCAGTCGCGTACCGAGGCGCCGCCGCCCTCGCGGTCGACCGGATTCCAGACCTGGAACGTGTCGCCCGAGGAGATGAAATAGGCCGCGTCCTTGAGACCCAACCGGTCCCGTACCCGCGCCGGCAGCACGATCCGCCCGGTTTCGTCCACCTGCAGCTTGACCGAATGGCCGAAGAAATACTCCTCCAGCATGCGGCGCTCCTTCGAGCCGCGCTTCATCATGCGGATCTTCGCGTCGATCTCGTCGAAGGCCTCCATCGTGTAGGCCTCGACATAGGGCCGCCGATGGTCGCCGTAATGCACCACGAATTCGGGGGTCTTGCCTTCGGACCAGCTCGGGTCGCCGGCTTCGAGCACACGGCGGAAGTCGGCCGGAATCGACATCCGGCCCTTGCCGTCCACCTTCTGGTGGAAATCGCCGATGAACCTCCGAACCACTGCCCCGCGGCTCCTTCGTTGTCCCGACCCGGGCTCTGGATGCGAAAACGGCGGATTGAGCTGCTGCCACTGCTCAACCCGCCGCCCTCGTCCCGTTTCCGGGGTGTCCGACTGCGCGCGCCACCTGGGGGGATGTCTGCTCGCTCGCGCGCCGGATCTCTTGGTTCGATGAAGCGGGGTGCCTGTATGAAACCTGCTTGGGGGGTTTTGAGGTCTTGCGCCTCGTTGTCCCGTTCATCGCTGATGAAGAAGGGATGCCATGGGAAAACATGGTAATCAAGAAAAAAATGACGGGATCTCGGGGGAACTTTACAGCTTTCACGGAGCATCCGTCAATTCATCCATACATATGGTGCTCGTGATCCATTTTTATCTATATATAGTTATACTCCGAAATATTCTCATTCCCATTTTTTCCCGCACAGTGCGCCATATGTATCTACCGAGGGGCGTGAATCGCGTCCGTTCCAAGAACGTCCGCGGCGGATGGGCGCCTTCGGTGGCGCGTTTTCCATCCATTCCCAGATTCTCGCAAAAACCGGCCGAACCGCGCCGACATCGTTCGGCACGCCCGTCGCGGACTGAATTCATGGAACCCGCCCACCATCGCCGGCCAGTCAGCCGGCACCGCGGACACAAACGGCTACGTCAAGGATCCTTCCGGCCCGGCGGACCCTAGTTCCACCAGCCGGTTCGGTCACGCCGGTGGAGCGCCCTCATGCGGGCGAAGACCGTGTCTTCGGTCTGGAACCGGTCCCACACGGTCTTGAGAATGGCACCGGATGGCGGCACCGCGAAAAACGGCTCGAGCCGCCAGTACATGTTGCGGAGCGTATCGTCGGTGCCGACCGTGAAGACCGACATGCCTTCGAAGAGCGGCACCAGTTCCGTCTGCAACAGCGCGATCCTGGTCTCGTCAGGTTGCGCGTGACCGGTGTTCCGGACGAAACGTTCGCTTTCCTGCATCTTCACGGTGTTCGCCAAGAGCGGCGTCATCATGGCAACGGCGCGCGCGAGCTTGTCCTCGTGGTGCTCCGCGAAAGTGTCCGCGGCCGAGACCAACCATCGGATGTTCAGCTTCTCGCACAGGAAGTCCTGCTCGGCCTCCCACAACGCGCAAAACTGGGCAAACGTCTCGGACGTCCGGAATTCCCGCCGGATCATCACGATCAGCTTCGCGTGATGCCAAAGCAGCTCGGACTGGCCCGAGAACTCGCGCCTGAGATCCTCAAGGTGCAGATCGATCGACTTTTCCGACCCGTGGGTTTGCCGGACTTCGCCGGCATCGACGATCCTTTCGCGAAGCCCTTCGAACCCGGACTCGGCAGCATGTTTCGTCGCGCCCCAGCGCTTGCGGTGCTGGTTGAGCGACAGGAGTCGCTTCAAACGGGATTTGCGTTTCGCTACCACCGGACGGCCCGGCCGGATATCGCTTCGACGTTCTGCCTTTCCATCAAGCGAGATCCCTCGAGGTAATGGCGGAGAGACAGGGATTCGAACCCTGGAGACAGTTTCCCGCCTACACGCGTTCCAGGCGTGCGCCTTCGACCACTCGGCCACCTCTCCGGCGGGGTCATGTAGCCGCCCGGGCGGGTGCTGTGCAAGCCCTCTCGTTCGGCCCGGAAACCGTCAGTCGCCCTCTCCGCCTTCCCCGGACTCGGGCGCGTCCTGCGGCTCGGGATCGACGCGCTCCCGGGGGGCCGAAGCTGCCGGGGCGGTGACGGGCGGCGGCGCGGCCGGGCGCAGGGTATCTGGGTTCCTGAGCCAGAGATCGTATTGCGCGAAGGGGATCTCGATCCCCTCCTCCGCGAAGCGCTCGGCGATGCGGTGGCGCACCTCGCTCTGGACTTCGACCAGCCGGTTCACGTCGCGCAGGATCATGCGGATCCGGAAATCGAGGCTGGAGGCACCGAAGCCCATGAAATCGACCCCCGGCTCGGGATAGTGCGCGACCACCGGGTGCTCGTGCGCGATCTCCATCAGGATCTTCTCGACCCTTCGCGTGTCGGTGCCGTAGGCCACGCCCACCTCGACGATGGCCCGGCCGATGGCGCTGCCGCGGGTCCAGTTCGTCACCGTGCCCGAGATGAAATCGGCATTCGGTACGATCACGTCCTGCTTGTCGAAGGTCTCGATGGTGGTCGAGCGCACCGAGATCCGCTTGACGATCCCCATCTGGCCGCCGACCTCGATCCAGTCGCCCTCGCCGATCGGCCGCTCGATCAGGAGGATGATCCCCGCGACGAAGTTCTGCACGATGTTCTGGAGGCCGAAACCGATCCCGAGCGAGAGCGCGCCGAAGACATAGGCGAGCGCGGTGAGGTCAATCCCCGCCGAGGTGATGGCAAAGAGCGCGGCGAGGCCAATGCCCACATAGCCCACAAAGGAAGAAACCGCGTTGCGCGAGCCGGCATCGAGCCGCGTGCGCGGCAGGACCGTGCTCTTGAGCGCGCTCTGGATGAAGCGGGTGAGGCCATAGCCGATGGCGAAGACCACGACCACGGTGAACACCACGCTGGGGGTCAGCCGCACACCGCCCAGGGTGACGCCTTCGGCGAAGCGGGCATAGATCTCGCCCAGCTGCTCGGGACGCATGCCCCAGACCAGCGCCAGGAGCGGTACGGCGCCGATCAGGAGCGCGAAATTGACCAGCACCGGGACCAGCGCGTCGGAGGCCTTCTCGATCTCGCTGCCGATCGCCCAGGCGTAGAGATCGCGGATGGGCCATTGCAGCGCGATGAACACCCCAATCAGCCAGAGCGTGGTGGCGGTGGGCATGACGATCGCACCGGCGAGCGCAGCATAGCCCGCCACCGAGGCCAGAAGGCCGACCACCGCCGCGACGGCGAGCGCCCGCCACAGGAGCCCCGCGAGCAGGAGCGCGAAGCCCGGTGCCTCCTCGCCCGAAGCCGCGGCCTTGACCGCGCGCCGGAGCTGCCGGCTCAGCCGCCAGTAGCCATAGGCGAGAAGCGCGACGACCGGCAGCGTGATGACCGCACCCGCCGCCGGCGAGACCGCCTCGAGCCCGGTCAGCGCCTCGGTGAAATGCGAGAGCCCCGAGAAGGCGCCGACCAGGATCACCGTGCGGCGCATGCCCCGCTTGGTACCGTCGTCGAAGCCGAAAAGCGTGGGCAGCGTCGGATCGAGCGGGAACACCCGGTTCCCGAGCCAGAGCGCGCCATAGACCGTCACCACGATCCGGGTGACGCCCTGGAGGAGCGCCGTGCCATCGGGTCCGGCAAGGCGCAAGGACAGGATCGCGGCGGTCAGGAGCACGATGCCGCCCACCGGGACGAGAACCTGCGTGACCGAGACGAGGAAGCCCACGGCCATCCGGCCATGACCCCGGCGCGATTGCACCAGGTCGGTCAGGAGCGTCATCCAGCCCCGCCCGCGCGCCAGGAGGAGGAGCGCCGCAGCGACCAGGCCCAGCGTGACCGGGGCGCGGCGCACGATCTCGCGCCTTTGTTCCTCGGAGGCGTGGGCGGCGGCGATCTCACCGCGCACCGCATCGGCCACATCAATCACCGCCTGCGCGGCGGCGGGCCAGTTCGCCGGGTTGATCGGCGCCGGCACGCTTTCCAGGAGCGCCTCGGTCTGGCGCGTGCGCACCAGATCGTCGATGCCCGAGATGATGCCGTTGGCGCGGTTATAGGCCTCCTGCGCGCGGATCTGCGGCGCCTCGGTCTCCTTGAGCTGCTTGGTCAGCGCCTGCCGGCGCGCGGCGATGTCCTCGGGCTCGGTTTCGCCCGCCGAGGTGTCGGGCGAGGCGCCGAGCGCGTCGATCTGCGCCCGGAGCGTTGCGACCCGGTCCTTGTTGACGTTCTCGGCATCCAGAAACTTCGCGCGCCAGGTTGCCACCGCCTCGCGCTCGAGGATCAGCGCCGAGGTCGTGCGGTCTCCGTCGCTCAGCGCCGCCTCGGCCTTTTTCGCGGCCTTTTCCCAGGCGCCGTAGTCAGGCGCATTGGCATCGGAGGACTGGGCCATGACCCCGACCCCCGCAAGCACGGCAAGGACGACCGCAAGAAGCGCGGCCCACCGTCGAAGCGCGGGAAGGCCCATCAGTCTTCGTAGACTTCGGGCAGGATCCGCCCTTCATCGGCGAGCCAGGACGGCACCGGCAGCTTCTTCTCGCGCAGGAACGCCGGGTTGAAGAGCTTGGACTGGTAGCGCGTGCCGTAGTCGCAGAGCACGGTGACGATGGTGTGGCCCGGGCCGAGGTCGCGGGCGAGCCGCATCGCGCCGGCGATGTTGATGCCCGACGAGCCTCCGAGGCAGAGCCCTTCATCGGCCAGGAGGTCGAAGATCAGCGGCAGGGCCTCGGAATCCGGGATCTTGTAGCTGAAATCTGGCCGGAACCCCTTGAGGTTCGCGGTTTCGCGGGCGTTGCCGATGCCCTCGGTGATCGAGGTCCCGGGCGCGTCGAACCCGCCCGTGGTGTAGAAATCGTAGATCGCCGAGCCTTCCGGGTCAGCGAGCGCGATCTTCACGCCCTTGGGCTGGAGCGCGAGCCCCACGCCCGCGAGCGTGCCGCCGGTGCCGACCGAGCAGCAGAAGCCCGCGACCTTGCCGCCGGTCTGTTCCCAGATCTCCGGGCCGGTCCCGTCGATATGCGCCTGGCGGTTCGCCACGTTGTCGAACTGGTTCGCCCAGATCGCGCCGTTGGGCTCGGACTGGTTCAAGCGCTGCGCCAGCCGTTCGGAATAGCGCACGTAGTTGTTCGGGTTCTTGTAGGGCACCGCCGGGACCTGGACGAGCTCGGCGCCCGCCAGCCGCAGCATGTCCTTCTTTTCCTGGCTCTGGGTCTCGGGGATCACGATCACCGTCTTGAACCCGAGCGATGCGCCCACCAGCGCGAGCCCGATGCCGGTATTGCCCGCCGTGCCCTCGACAATTGTGCCGCCCGGCTGGAGCCGCCCGGAGGCCATCGCGTCACGGATGATCCAGAGCGCGGCGCGGTCCTTCACCGACTGGCCCGGGTTCATGAATTCCGCCTTGCCGAGAATCTCGCAGCCCGTCGCTTCCGACGCGGCGTGGAGCCGGATCAGGGGCGTGTTGCCAACCGTGTCGGACAAGGATGCGCGGATCGTCATGCGGAACTCCCCCTGGGCCTGACGCCTCTCTAGGACGCCATTGCCCGAGACTCAAGCAAGCCCGCGCAGCCGCCCGCGGTTCGCCGCCAGCCAATAGGCGGTGAGGAGGAGCGGCCCGGTCTCCGCCTCGCCCGAGGCGACAAGGTCCATGAAGCCGTCGAACGACACCAGATGCCCCCGGATATCCTCGTTCTCGCCTTCGAGCCCGCCGATCACCGCCGCCCCGTCGGGCAGATCGGCGATGCCCAGATACGAGACCAGCCATTCGGTCACCGCGCCTGGCGAAGGATAGTAGCGGCCGATCTCGTGAAGCTCCGTCACCGCGATCCGCGCCTCCTCCACCGCCTCGCGCCGCGCCGCCGCCTCGGGCGTCTCGCCCGGGTCGATCCGCCCCGCAACGGGCTCGAGCGCCCAGGGCACCGGGTCGCCCCTCAGATGCGGCCCGATGCGGAACTGCTCGATCAGGAGCACACGGTCGCGCACCGGATCGTAGGGCACGACTGTCACCGCGTCGCCCATCAGAAAGGCCGCGCGGCGCACGGGCGGGCTCATGCCGCCGGCGAAGGTTGGAAAGCGCAGGTCGCATTCGCTGACCGCAAAGAACTCGGTATAGGGCCGCTCTTCCGCGATCATCTCGATCCGGTCGCCGCGCATCCCGGTGCGGAGCGCCACAGTGGCCGCCTCCGCCGCCGCGCGTACGGCGGAATGCGCCCGGAGCAGCATCGTCGGATAGCGCGCCTTGATTTCTTCGGGCGTCATCCGCCCATACAGAGCCATCACTTCCCGCGCCGCGATCACCGTGGCCGCGCCGTGCGCCTCCTGCCAATCGGCGAGCGACCAGGGACCGCCGGCGGGCGGTTGCCCTTCGGTCGGGAAATAGACCTCGGCGCCGCGGGGCCCTGCCCCGGTCGCCACCATCACCGGATGAAGCGCGTAGTGATAGGCGCCTTCGTAGAAATCGAGCCGCGCCCGGTCGATCTCGGTCACGCCTTCGAGCAGCCCGCCTTCGGCCTCCGCTCCCGCCTCAGGGCGGATCGTCGGATAGCTCTCTCCCGCGACCGCCCGCACCGCGTGGCCGGACAGCCGCGCCGGCGTCACGCGCCCCGGACGGCCCAGAACGACCTCGAGAAGCGGGGCATGCCGAAGCGTCCCGTACAGAAACAGCGCTCCGCCGGCGGTCATGACCAGCGGCGCGAGAAGAACTCCGTGACCATCGCGCAGATGAAACTGCCGATTACCATCGTGCCGATGATCGCCGGCACCACGATGAGGGCCGCGTAGTCGAGCATGATGTCGGACATGGCGACCAACGCATCGACCGGGCCGTCATAGCGCCCCCGGACCGCGTATTTGATCATCTCGTAGCCCGACCAGATCAAGAGGCTCCAGAAGGTGATCGCGAATACCGTGGTCAGTCCAAAGCCCGTTGCCGGCACGAAACCCTGCCCGGCATTCGAGCCCATGACCTGCCAGCCCATTACCATGCCGATCAGCGCATTGACCGGCGAGAACCAGGTCGCGCCCGCGCCCTCGCCCGGAAGCAGCACCTTGATCTGCTCGGACACGTAATAGGAAAGCGCCGCGAACAAAATGGCGCCGATCAGCTTACCAGCGGTGGGCATGGATCAGGCTGGCCTTCTCACCGTAATTTGCGTGACGTCACAATTACGGGCTTGGAAGGCGCTGGCGCAAGAGGTGAGGTACATGTTCCACATCCGCCGGAACCGCTCGTCGAAACCGAGCGTGGAGATTTCCGCCCAACGCGCGTTGAACGCCTCGTGCCAGCGTCGCAGCGTCAGGCTGTAGCTCTCGGCGAATTCGATCGTTTGGGCCAGGTCGAGCCCGGCCCGCCCGACCTCGGCACGCAGCGCCGAGGGCGATGGGAGCATGCCGCCGGGAAATATGAATTTCTGTATGAAATCCACACTTTGCCGATAGGTCTTCCAACGTCGATCCGGCACCGTGATGATTTGAAGCACGGCCGCGCCACCGGGCCTCAGGCAGCCCCGCAGCGTGTTGAAATAGATCGGCCAGTAGCGTTCGCCTACCGCCTCGAACATCTCGATGGAGGCGATCCCGTCATACGTGCCTTTTTCGTCACGGTAGTCCTGCAATCTGATCTCGACCCGATCCGACAGCCCGGCCCGGGCGATCCTGTCCCGCGCATAATCGCGCTGCTCGCGGCTGATCGTCAGACCGGTGACCCTCAGACCGCGCTTCGCCGCGGCGTATTCCGCGAAACCGCCCCAGCCGCAGCCGATCTCCAGCAGGTGGTCTCCCGGTCGCGCGCCGATCCGGTCGATCATTGCGGCGTACTTGCGCTCCTGCGCCGCCTCGAGGCTCTCCTGCCCGGTCTCGAAGATCGCCGACGAGTAGGTCATCGTCTCGTCGAGCCAAAGCCGGTAGAACGCGTTGCCCAGGTCGTAATGGTAGGAGATGTTCCGAGGCGCCTGCCGGGCGCTGTTCGACTTCAGCCAGAAGCGCAGCCGCTCGTACGCGCGGACGAGACCTAGCCCGGGAAACGCATTGTAGACTTCGTCATTCCCTTGGTTCAGTAGGTCGAGAAAAGCCTGCAGATCCGGGCTCGACCACCAGCCGTCGATATAGGCCTCGGAAAATCCGAGATCCCCCTCGCGCAACAGCCGTGCGAAAGTGTCGGGATGGTGGATCCACAACTCCGCCACCGGCCCCGGCTGCGCGCCGTCCAGCCGGAAGCGCCGACCGTCCTCCAGAACGATGTCGAGCCGCCCCGAGGCCAGCTTCCGCCCCATCTCGAAGACCCGTGCGAAATATCGAGGCAGGTCCGCCTGCCCCGTCACCGACGTGTATATGGTCATCCCGTCTTCCCCACCCCAAAGGTAACCTGCAAGAAGCCCCTCAAACAACATTCCTGGCGCTCAGAACCCCCGCGCCTCGTAGGCGGCCAGCGCCCTCTTCCTCCCCGCCTCGGCGGTGACCACCGGCTCCGGATAGGCGTCGTCCGCCGACAGACCCCAACGTTCCGGCACCGCGTCGAAATAGGCGAGCGCGTCGGCCGAGGGCCATGCGGCGCCCTCGGCAATCCAGCGCCCGGCATAGGCGCCGTCCGGGTCGAATTTCTCGAGCTGCGTCACCGGGTTGAACACCCGGAAATACGGCGCGGCATCCGGGCCCGAGCCGGCACACCATTGCCAGCCCATCGCGTTCGAGGCCGGGTCCCAGTCGGCCAGGCAGTCGGCGAACCAGTCCATTCCGATTTTCCAGTGACACATCAGATGCTTGGTCAGGTAGCTTGCAACGATCATCCGGGCCCGGTTGTGCATGCAGCCGGTCACGAACATCTCGCGCATCGCGGCATCGACGAAACGGATCCCCGTGCGGCCCCGCGTCCAGTCGCGCACCTCCGCGCGACGCCGGTCCTCGTTCCAGGGAAAGCTGTCCCAACCCTCGCGCCAGTTCTCCGAGACGATCCGCGGCGTGTGGTAGACGAGGTGGTAGGCGAATTCGCGCCAGGCAAGCTCCTTGAGGAACGTTTCGGCCCCCGCCTTTCCCTCCTCCAGCGCCCGCACTCCCGCCTGCCAGCAGGTCCGCGCCGAGATTTCGCCATAGGTCAGGTTCTCCGAGAGCCGCGAAGTGCCTGTCACGCCCGGGAAATCGCGCTGCGCCTTGTACGTGGCGATCCGGTGCTCGGTGAAATCCGACAGCCGTCCCGCCGCCGCGTCTTCGCCGACATTCAGATGCGGCCGCACCACCGCCGCGCCGCGCCGCATCGGCCCGGCAAGGGCCCAGGCGGCGGGATCCTCGCCCTGCGGCCAGATGGCAGGCGGGCGCAGGGCGCGCACCGGCTTCAGCGCCGCGCCCGGATCTCGGCCGCTCACCGACTTCCAGAACGGCGTGTAAACCCTGTAAAAACCGCCGGAATTCGTATCGACCGCCCATGGCTCGAACAGCACATGCCCGGGATGGCTCCGCACCTCGACCCCGTCCGCCGTCAACGCCGCCTTGACCGCCCTGTCGCGCGCCACGCTGTCGGGATCGTAGAGCCGTCCCCAGCAGACCGCTCCGGCCCCGGTTTCCCGGACCAAGGCGCGCAGCACATCCAGCGCCTTGCCACGGCGAAAGACCAACCGCGACCCGACCCTCTCCAGCGCCGCGCCGAAGGCCTCCGCCCCGAGGCCGAGCCGCCATTTCGGGCAGGCACCCTGGCTTTCGGCGACCTCGTCGAGCACGAAGACCGGGATCACCGGTCGGCCGGTTTCGGCCGCCCAGGTCAGGGCAGGGTTGTCGCCCAGCCGGAAATCCCGCCGGGTCCAGTAGAGGATGGGTGTCGCCTGATCGCCTGTCACAACACCTGATCTAGTGCGCCAATCAGCCGGTCAACCTCCGCCTCGGTCGTATAATGCACGAAACTCATCCGGCAGACGCCATGGGCCGGATCGACCCCCAACGCCTCGAGCGGCCGGTGGGCATAGAAATCCCCGCCCCCGGCCATGATTCCATGCGGCACCAGCGCCTCGGCGATCTCCGCGCCGGGCCGGTCGCAGACGATCGCCACGGTGGGCGCCCGCCGGGCCGGGTCGGTCGGACCGATCAGCCGGAGATCGTTTCGCCCCTTCAGGAACTCGAGGAGCGGCGCAAGGAGCCGGATCTCGTGCGCCCGCATTAGACCGTGCACGAAAGCCCCCGTCCCCCGCGCCCCCGCCGCGCCGCCCCGGTGATGGGCGTGGAGCGCCTCGAGATAGTCCGCGATCCCGGCACAGGCGGCGACCTGAGCGTGGTCCGGCCCCGCCGGCGTGAACCGCTTGGTGAGCGTGGCGCCGTTGAACCAGTGCCCCTGCACCGGCAGGCGCGCGCCCAGCGCACGGCGGATCACCATCACGCCCTGATGCGGCCCGTAGGTCTTGTAGGCCGAAAACAGATAGATATCCGCGCCGAGCGCCCCCACGTCGGGCAGCCCGTGCGGCGCATAGCTCACCCCGTCGACGCAGGCCACGGCGCCGGCAGCGTGGACTTTGGCGACGATCGCCTGCACGTCGTTGATCTCGCCCACCACGTTCGAGCAATGCGGGAAGCAGACGAGCCGCACCTTCTCGTCGAGAAGCGCGTCCAGTTCGGCCGGGTCGAGACGCCCCGTGTCCGGGTCGATCCGCCATTCGCGGATCTCGATGCCGCGTTCGGCCAGCCGGCGCCAGGGGCCGGAATTCGCCTCATGGTCCTGGTCGGTCACGACGATCGCCTCGCCCGGCCGCATTGCCCCGGCGAACGCCTGCGCGAGGACGTAGGTGTTCGCGCTGGTCGAGGGGCCGAAGCTGAGCTCGTCGCCCTCGACGCCGAGAAGCGCGGCGAGCCGGGCGCGGGCCTCATCCATTTCCGCGCCGCCGAGGCGCGCGGGCTCTGCCGGAGCGTAGGGCTGCATCTTCCGCTCCCGGTAGAACCGGGTCAGGCGGCCGATCACAGGGGCCGCGACATAGGAACCGCCGGCGTTCTCGAAGAAAGCCAGACCCTGGAGCGACGGCTCCGAGAAAGCCGGGAATTGTGCCCGGACGAAGTCGATATCGAGCTGCATGGCGGCGACCATGAGGCCGGCACCGGCGAAGGTCAACGGGAGGAAACCGGGCCGCCGGCAACGCCCTAACGCACCATCCAGCCCGTTCTGCGGGGCAGCGCGCTCCCCTGCCCCGGGGGAAGCCCCGGCCCTCCGTACGGGGCAGCGAGACACGACCGACTCGGTCCGGCCTGCAGAACAGCCAAACTCGCCGTCCCGGGCGCGCCGGCACCTCCTCTTCCAGTGGCTCCGGCGCTCCGGCCGGCACAGCGAGGCCCATAGCGGCTCGGTCCGGCACACGGAGCCGCCAAGACTCGCCGTCCCATTCGCGCCCCGAGATCTCCTCCCCTATAGGCTCCGGCACCCCGGTCGGCGCGGCGAAACCCCCACCGGCTCGGTCCGAATCGCAGAAGGCAAAACCTCGCCGCCCCGGACCCGGGACCCTCTGCGCGAGCGCGCCGGCATTCCGCGGCGCGGGTTCGTCCCGGACCGCAGTCGAAGCGGGGGGCCGACCGCATCGCCACCGCCCACCCTCCGGGGCAATCTCGAACCGGAGCGCGGGCCCGCTCGATGCGCTGGGGCGTGCTTAGAGCAGTTCCAGATCGTTGGCGGCCGGCTTGGCCGCGACGGGCGCCGGCGCTTCGGAAGACACCACGAGTTTCTGGCTGACGCGACCCGATTCCGGCCAGAACCGGATCCGGCGCGCCTGGGTGCCGCCGAGGCTCTGCGAGATCACCGGAATCCGCTCGGTCGCAAGATAGTCGAGCGCGAAGGAACCGTTGCGCTCGCCGATGTCCGAGAGCCCCGCGACCACCGCGGCGCCGCCGAACACCTTGGCGTCGAGTTCCGACTTCATCGCGCCGACCTTCAGCATCGCGTTGATCAGGGCCTCCATGGCGCCCGCGCCGACGCTGCGGGTGAGCATGTCCGAGCGCGCGCTGTCGGGCAGCAGGATATGGTTCATGCCACCGATACGGCGCGCCCGGTCCCACAGGCAGACGGCCACGCAGGACCCGAGGATCGTCGAGATGACGTGCTCCGGCCGGTCGCCGATGGCGTGCTCGCCCTGCGCGATGTAGATCGAGGTCGTCACCGCGGTCAGCCGGGTCATCTGGTCTGCTCCTTCGAGGTATGCCGCAGGATCGCCGCGCCCATCCGGTCGAGCGCGACCTCCTCCGCGACGGCGCCCGCCGCCCGCGCCGCCCGCGGCATGCCATCGACCACGCAGGTGTCGCCACGCTGACCCAGCGTCATCGCGCCGGCGCCGCGCAGAGCGGCCATCGGTTCTGCCCCGTCCGAACCCATCCCGGTCAGGATCACCGCGAGGCAGCGCTTGGCATGGGGCAGCGCCGAGGCAAAGAGCCGGTTCACCGACGGCACGTAGAGATCGCTCTCGACCGACGGGTCGAGCCGCACGCGGGTCACGTTGCGCGAGTCGATCAGCACATGCTTCTCGCCGCCCGGCCCGAGCAGCACCATGCCGGGGCGCAACTCCGTCCTGTCGGTCGCCACGGCGACATTGGGCGCGACCTGATCGTTCAGACGCTCGGCGAAGCTCGTGAGAAAGCTCTTCGGCATGTGCTGGGCGATCACCGTTGGCGGGCAATCGGCGGGAAAGTTTGCGAGCACGCGCTCTAGCGCGTCGACCCCGCCGGTGGAGGAGCCGATCAGCACCACCTTGCCGTTCCAGCGGAATGGCGGGTCGGTGGCCAGGCGCGGCGCCATCACGGTTTCGCTGCGCGTCTGCACATGCGCATTGGCCGCGCAGAAAAGGGCGTCGGCGAGACGTGCGCGCTGCGCTGGGTCGCCTTGGATCCGCCGCACGTCGACACATTCCACCGCACCGATCGAAAGCGCGCGCACGGCATCGGCGCTGTTCTCCTGGGTCCGGGTCGAGACCATCACCACCGGCATCGGCCGGAGCCGCATCAGCCGCTCGAGGAATTCGAGGCCGCTCATTTTCGGCATCTCGACATCGAGGGTCAGGACATCGGGATCAAGCCGCTTGATCAGCTCCCGCGCCTCGTAGGGATCGCCGGCCTCGCCCACCACGCGCAGGCGCGGATCCTCGTCGAGCGTGTGGCGCAGGAGCGCGCGGATCGTGCGGGAATCGTCCACGATCAGCACACGGCGGACTCGGTCGATCGCTACCGCTTCCATCAAACCGCCTCCGGCTTCATGGGCCGCGGCTCTGTCTCGGAAATCAATCGCATGGCTCCAGCTCCGCTCCGGCGCTTCGCCGCCGATGGGGAGAGATAGGCGCTACGCGGTGAAGAATTGGTTTAGGGGAGCCCGGTTCCCGGCCGCTTTCGCGCGAAAGAGGCCGCATCGGCGCGGTGCCAGCGCGCGAGATGGGCGCCCTTCACCTCCTCGCCACGCAAAAGGAAACCCTCGGGAAGATAGGCGAAGGCATCGTCACCCTCGACCATGTCGCCGGAATTCTCGCGCTGCATGAAATGGTAGGGCATGAAGCCCGAGGGGTCGTCGAGCCCCGCGGCACCGGCCATTTCCGCCAGCGCCTTCAATGTATTGCGATGAAAATTCGCGACCCGCTCGGACTTGTCGGTCACGTCGAGCGCGCGCATCCGAACCTTGTCCTGGGTGGCTACGCCGACCGGGCAATGGTTGGTGTGGCAGGCCTGCGCCTGGATGCAGCCGATCGCGAACATGAAGCCCCGCGCGGAATTCGCCCAGTCGGCGCCGAGCGCCAGCGCATGGGCGATATCGAAGGCGGTGACGAGCTTGCCGGCGGCGCCGATCTTGACCTGGCCGCGGATCCCCGCGCCGCGGAGCGTGTTGTGGACGAAGCCCAGCCCCTCGACTAGCGGCATCCCCACATGGTTGGCGAATTCGAGCGGCGCGGCGCCGGTGCCGCCTTCCTTGCCGTCGACGACGATGAAATCGGGAATGATGCCGGTCTCGAGCATCGCTTTGACGATGCACATGAATTCCCGCCGGTGGCCGATGCAGAGCTTGAAGCCCACCGGCTTGCCGCCCGAGGCCTCGCGGAGCGAGCCGAGGAATTCCATCATCCCGATCGGCGTCGAGAACACCGAATGCGCAGCCGGCGACACACAATCGACGCCCATGGGAATGCCCCGCGCCTCGGCGATCTCGGGTGTGATCTTCGAGGCCGGCAGCACGCCGCCATGGCCGGGTTTCGCGCCCTGGCTGAGCTTCAGCTCGATCATCTTGATCTGCGGATCGGCGGCGGTCTCGCGGAACCGCTCCAGGTCGAAGCTGCCATCCGGGGCACGGCAGCCGAAATAGCCCGAGCCTATCTCCCAGATCACGTCGCCGCCGCCCTGCCGGTGATAGCGGCTGATCCCGCCCTCGCCAGTATCATGGGCGAACCCGCCCTTCGCCGCGCCCTTGTTGAGCGCCAGGATCGCATTCGCCGACAAGGAGCCGAAGCTCATCGCCGAGATGTTGTAGAGCGAAGCGCTGTAGGGCTGGGAGCACTGGTCGTTGCCGATCCGGACCCGGAAATCGCCCGGTTCGAGATGTTTCGGCGCGATGGAATGGGTCAGCCAGGCATAGCCCGGGTCGTAGACGCGCTGGGTGGTGCCGAAGGGGCGCTTGTCCTCCACATCCTTCGCGCGCTGGTAGACCAGGCTCCGGACCTCGCGCGAGAACGGCTCCTCGTCCTGGTCGCTCTCGATCAGGTATTGCCGGATCTCGGGCCGGATCCCCTCGAAGAGAAACCGCATATGGCCGAGGATCGGATAATTCCTCAGGATCGAATGCCGCTTCTGGGTGACGTCGTACACCCCGACCAGCGTCAGCAGGAGGAACAGAGCCGCCGCAAGCAGGAACCAGGGGATCCAGATTGCCAGCAAGAGCGAGAGTACACCCAGCCCCGCGCAGCCGGCGAAGAACGAATACCGCTCCAATCTGTCCCTCCCTCGAACAGGCTCGTTGCCGCCACTATAGCGCCTGCGCACGGTGGCGCGAGCCGGAAACCGCCTGTTTTTCGCGACAAACCCGAACCGACCGCCGGTTCTGTCGCCATCCGGCCACCTGCGCGTGCTGCAGCGCAGAACGCCACCTTGCAACTTGGGCGACAAGGTGCTTTGAGCCCCCCGAACCGATTTTCAGACAACGTCCAGGCGGCCATAAAGATGCAGCTTCCGAACCTCGTACCGATTCCCGAGCTCTACGTCTCCTACGAAAGCGCCCAGAAACTGAAGGCCGAGGCCGGCGAGCTGCCGTCCTGGGATCTGACGCCGCGCCAGGTCTGCGACCTCGAACTCCTGATGAACGGCGGCTTCTACCCGCTCAAGGGGTTCCTCTCCGAAGCCGCGCTCTGGCCGATGCCGATCACCCTCGACGTCTCCGAGAAATTCGCCGAAGCCGTCGAGCCCGGGCAGGACATCGCGCTGCGCGACGCCGAGGGCGTGATCCTCGCGATCATGTCGGTGACCGACAAATGGGTCCCGAACAAGGCCCGTGAAGCGGAAAAGGTGTTCGGCGCCGACGACAGCGCGCACCCGGCCGTCAACTATCTGCACAACACCGCCGGCCCGGTCTATC
>JBNKWI010000044.1:0-26681 GCA_050299695.1 Paracoccaceae bacterium | reverse complement strand
CAGCCGGGCGAGCCGCGCCTCGAACTCGTCGCCCTCGTCGCGGCAATGCTCGATCAGCGAGCCCACGCCGGGGCTCCGCAGATAGCCCACATAGATCACCCGCGCGCCCGTCGCCCGCAGCTTCCTCACTTCGTCGGGGATCGACCCGAAGCGCCCGGAATTCGAGATCATCTTCATCATCCGGTTCTCGCAGCGCGAACAGCCGCAGCCGAGCCAGAGATCGTTGCCGCCGCCGTTCAGGATGATCCAGTCCCAGGGGCCGGGCCGGTACTGGTTGGCTATCTTCATCCCCATGCTGCCCGAGATCGGCAGCTTGTAGATCACATGCGCGCCCGGCACCGAGCGGTCAACCACCGGCTCGTGCAGAAGCGCCTCCACCGCGTCCGAGACCGAATGCCCGGTGGCGCGGTTCCACGACAGGAGCGAGTCGCCCATGGTCAGGATCCGCGCGTGGTCGGCGCGGGTGACCGGCTCGGCGCAGCCGGCCAGCAAGAGCGCCACGGCCAGAAGCCAGGCGGCGCGTAAAATCGTCGGAAACCCGGCCATGTCTCTCCCTCTGCGAGTGCGCTTGCCGCTTCCCACAATCTTCGGGCGAAGATCCGGATCCGGCAAGGAAAATGACTTGCCCGCCTTGGTGAACGAAGTGTTGAGGATCTGGAGACAATCGCCGCCCGGCCCCCGAATTTCCCCGGTTTCGCCAAGGTTTCAACGCCCCGCCCTGCTAGATCCCACGCGCCAGGCGCCGTGCCCGGCACCGCAATTCCAAGGGTCGGGGTCCGCCATGAAGCCGCACAACCTGCCGAAAGCCGCCGCCGCCGCGCTCCTCGCGCTGGCGCTCGCGGGATGCGTCAACCCGAAGGACTTCGAAACCGACCCGGTCGAGGTGCCGACGACCCGCGGCGTGGTGACCTGCCAGCTCTACACCCAGGACCTGGTGGTCTGGGACCGCGCCATCGACCGGCCCGACGCGATGTCGGTCTCCGATGCCGACGCGATCTGCATGGACGAGGGCAAGCGCCGGGCGAAGATCCGCCACACCTGACCGCGCGGGGGTGAAACGTCCGGCCGACACACCCGCCGCGCCCCGGCGCTGGACCTTCGCGACCGGTTGCGCCATACCCGGGGGCGAGACATCCGGAGACGCCCATGGGCCTGATGACCACACTCCTGCGCGCCGTGACCTGGTGGAACGGGCAGACGCTCAACACCCAACTCTACACCTGGCGCAACGGCGTGAAGGTGGGCGAGGATGGCGAGGGAAACACCTTCTACGAAAGCCGCGACGGCGGGAAGCGCTGGGTCGTGTTCAACGGCGAGGCCGAGGCGAGCCGGGTCTCCCCCGACTGGCACGGCTGGCTGCACCACACCTGGGACGAGCCGCCCACAAAGCAGGCACTCAAGCACAAGGCCTGGGAAAAGCCGCACCAGGAGAACCTGACCGGCACCGCGCTCGCCTATGCGCCGCCGGGCTCGATCCGCCGCGCCGCACCGGCCGAGCGCCGGGATTACGACGCCTGGACGCCGGAATAGCCTGATGGCGAGCCACACCACCGAAGTCATCACCGGCGGCCTCGTCGTCGCGGCGGCGGCCGGCTTCCTCGTCTACGCCAACCAGTTCGGCGGCCTCGCGACGCCCTCGGGCGGCTACAACCTCACCGCGTCGTTCCGCTCGGCCGAAGGCATCACCGTCGGCACCGACGTGCGCCTCGCCGGCGTCAAGGTCGGCTCGGTCACCGCGATGGCGCTGAACCCCAAGACCTTCCGCGCCGAGACCACGATCTCGGTCGACGACGCGATCGAGCTTCCCGACGACACCGCGCTCGTGGTCTCCTCCGAGGGCCTCCTCGGCGGCAATTTCCTCGAGCTCCTGCCCGGCGGCTCGGCCTTCAACTTCGAACCGGGCGCCGAGATCATGGACACCGAATCCTCGGTCTCGCTGATCCAGCTCCTCCTGAAGTTCGTCACCGGCAGCGGCGACGACCAGAAGACATGAGGGCGCTCCTCGTCCTGGCGCTCCTTGCCGCCGTCCCGGCGTCGGCCCAGGAGTTCGGCCTGCCCGGCATCGACACCGAGCCCCTGCCCGACTTCTCCGCCGAGCCGCCCGCCGAGGAGACCATCGGCGGCGGCATCGTTGTCGAGACCCTCGATGTTGGCCCCGGCGCCGCCGAGCCCCGCGCCGCACCACGCATCGCCGTGCAAGAGGCCCCGGGCGCCGTCCTGCGCGGCCTCGACAAGGTCTCCGGCCGGGTCACCGATCTCGAACTCTCGGTCGGCGAAACCGCGAGCTTCGGCAAGCTCACCGTCGCGCTCGACGATTGCCGCGTGCCGGTCGAGAACCCCACCGGCGACGCCTATGCGCATCTCACCGTCCGCGCCGAGGGCATGGAGAAACCCGCCTTCGACGGCTGGATGATCGCCTCCTCGCCGGCGCTCTCGGCGCTCGACCACCCGCGCTACGATGTCTGGGTCATCCGCTGCAGGATGAGCTGAGGCGACGGCACCGGCCCCGCCCCCGCGAAATCCGCCTCCCGCTCCAGCGCCTCGGCCAGAAGCCCGCGATACTGCTCCCGCGGGATCTCGATCGCGCCCAGCGACTGCAGATGCGGCGTCAGGAACTGCACGTCGAACAGCGTGAACCCCGCCACCCTGAGCCGGTCCACTAGATAGGCCAGCGCCTGCTTCGACGCATCCGTCCGGCGCGAGAACATGCTCTCGCCGAAGAACGCCCCGCCCAGCGCCACGCCATAGACCCCGCCCACCAGCGCGCCTCCGTCGCGGATCTCCAGCGCATGGGCATGGCCCGCGGCGTGCAGCTCCAGATAGAGCCCCCGGATCGTCGCGTTGATCCAGGTCTCCTCCCGCTCGGCGCAGGCATCCAGCACGCCCTCGAAATCCGCGTCGACCGTCACCTCGTAGCCGCCCCGCCGCATCCGCCGCGCGAGGCTGCGCGAGATGTGGAACCCGTCCAGCGGAATGATCCCGCGATGCATCGGGTCGACCCAGAATACCTCCGGATCCTCCCGCGATTCGGCCATCGGGAAGATGCCGCTCGCATAGGCGTGCAACAGGAGATCGGGCGTGGGCGTCAGGTCGCGCATCACGGCAGGCTAGTCCGGGGGCGGTGCGCCCCGCAAGCGCCGACCGCGCGGGCATCCGCCCGGAATCCCGCGGGTTTTCCCCCGAGAACAGTCTTCGCGGAAACCGCTCCAGTGTCTCCCGCGACAATTGTCTGCCCGGATAACACCGACAGAATGTCCTGACCGCCTCAAAATTAAGTCATATTTTCCGGATCATTTCGCCACAGTGCTGAAACCGAGTGAAAGGAGTACAGAAATGAGCGAAGCGACCGGCCTCTATCGGACCGTGCATTCCAGCGGAATGGAAATCGCCTTCATCGACAAGGGCGTGGGCCAGCCGCTCGGCATCCCGCGCGAGCGTTACGAATCCAACGGATACCAGCCCCCTTTCGAGTCGCTTCCCGAAAAGTAAGGGTCGCGATGGCGCCTTCCGACCCCCGGGGGCCCGCCCGGGCAGGGATCGCGGAAGGGCGCCGGCCGGGTCATCGGTGCGTGGCCGATGACCCGGCGACATGCCCCATCAGACCTTCAGCGTGCCTTCGATGTTCTTCACCGAGATCCGCGCCATGCCCAGGTTGGCCCGCTTCCGGTCGAGCGCAACATAGATGAACACGGTAGGGTTCGACGCCAGCGGGCGGATCAGGTGGTACTGCTCGCCGAGCGAGATCAGGACGTCCTCGATGTGATCCTTCAGGCCGAGCGACTGCATCGCCGCGTTCTTGGCGCGGACGACTTCCATGTTCGCGGCGCCCGCTGCTTCCAGGTCCAGCTTGCCCGTGCCTTCTTCGGCCGCCAGCATCAGGCCGCTGTCGCTATCCACGAGGCAGCCGCCGATGAAGCCCTCGATCTTGCTCAGGGCCGAAATGTCCGTACTCATATCCTCGATACTCCGTGTTTTGTGGATGGGCCTGAGATGCTCCTGCGATCCGACAAAATTCGGGCATGAAGATCCGGATTTTTAGGAAAATTGTTACGAGCCGCTGCCGATTTAGGCATGGTAAAACATCGAATTCCTAGGTTTCCCGCGGATTGGCGCGGCAATTGTGGCGAAAGCGGGAAATTTTCGGCCAAGTGCGGCGCAATATCGTGCCAATTCGGTGGTTCCGCCCCCTGCAGGGGCTCGCCTTCCGGCGCGCGCCCGCCGCCGGCCCGGAGGGCACACGCTCCATCGAGCTTAATCGAATGGAAAGGCCTTTGCGCCAATCAGACGCCGGACCCCCCTTGAGGAGAACGCCATGTTAAGAAACATCCTCGCGGCCGTCGCGATTCTTGCAGCCACCGCCCTCGGCGCGGCCGAACCCGACCGGGGAACACGCGACGAGGCCGTCGCGATGGCCGAGCGGGTCGTCGCCTTCTACCGGAGCCACGGCCTCGAGCAGACGGTCGCCGCGATTTCCGATCCCGCCAACGCCGATTTCCACGACCGCGACCTCTATGCGCTGATCCTGGGCTATGACGGGGCGATCCGCGCCCACGGGACCAATCCCAAGTTCGTCGGCCGCGACATGATGAATCTCAAGGACCAGAACGGGGTGATGATTGCCCAGGAGATGATCCGAATCGCCGCCGAGGGCGGGAACGACTGGCTCGACTACCTGTTCGCCAACCCGGCGACGAAGAAGGTCGAACCGAAATCGACCTATGTCCTCCAGCTCGACGACGGGCTCCTCGTGGCCGTGGGCGTCTATCGCGGCTAGGCCTCCCTTCCCGTCCCCTCCAAACGAGCCCGGCAATGACTTCGCGCTTCCTGAACCTCCGGCTGTCCGTCAAGGGCTATATCCTCATTGTCGTCGCGGTGGCGTCGCTCCTCGCGACGGCCGGCCCGGCCACCTGGACCATCGACCGCGGCATCCGCCAGATGCAGCATGTGGCGGACGACCTGGTGCCCGAACTCGGTCAGCTCAACCGCACCAGCGCCGCGATCCAGACCGCGCATCTGGAGCTCTACCGCAGCCTGGCCTGGGCCATCGCCGGCATCGGGGGCGAGACGATGGAGCATCAGTTCGCACGCACCGCCGCCGCGCTCGACGCGCTGCGCGAGGCGCGCGATCGGCATGCGGCGGGGGAAATCGACCCGATCGTCGCGGCGGTCGGCGAGGATCTCGAACAGTATATCGCGACGGCGGCGGACGCGCTCGATTTCGCGGCTTTCGATCCGGCGACCGCCGGAACCATCGCCAACAACGCCAACGACCTCTACCTGGAGATCGACGCGGAGCGGCAGCGCGTCGCGTCCGACCGCCGGTTCGAGATCGGCGACCTGCTGCATGGCATGGTCGCGGAAAGCAAGTTCAACTCGGTGGTCTTCCTGGTCGTCGTCGCGGTCGCGATCGCCGCCTGTTTCCTGCTGACCATGGCGATGATCCGCTCCGTCACCCGGCCCATTGCCGCGATGACCGGCGCGATGAAGCGCCTGTCGGAAGACCAGCTCGACATCGCCATCCCGGCGCTCGGCCAGCCCAACGAGATGGGTGAAATGGCCGCCGCCATGGAGGTGTTCCGCGAGAACGCGATCGAGAACAAGCGCCTGGCCGCGGCCGAGGAAGAGGCCCGGACCAGCCGCGAACGGGCCGAGAAGGCGGCGCTCGAACAGAAATCGCGCGAAGCCGCCGCCCAGGCCGAGCGCGAGCGGAGCGAGCGCGAAGAGGCCGAACGCCGGGCGCGGCAGGCCGAATCGCTGCAGGCGGAACTGTCGCGGGTGATCGACGCCGCGCAGCAGGGCGACTTCACCCAGCGCATGTCGCGCCAGTTCGACGACCCCGCGATGATGAAGGTGCAGACCGGCGTCAACGCCCTGATCGCCGGCGTCGCCGACGGGCTGTCGCACACCGCGCGCTTCCTGCACGACATTTCCGAGGGCGATCTCCGCGCCCGGGTCACGGGCGAGTTCCGCGGCGCCTTCGCCGATCTCCAGCGGGACTCGAACCGCACCGCGGAACTCCTGTCGGACGCCATCGCGCAGATCCTGATCAGCTCGGACAGCGTCAACACCGAAAGCACCGAGATCTCCACGGCCGCCTCGGAACTGGCGCGGCGCACCGAATCCACCGCCGCCACGCTCGAAGAGACCGCCGCCGCGCTCGACGAGATGACCACTGCGGTGAGGTCCGCGGCGCAGAGCGCCGGGTCGGCCAAGACTATCGTCGACAACGCCATCAAGCTCGCCGAGGACAGCGCCGCCGTGGTCGAGGACGCGGTCACCGCCATGGGCGAGATCGAACGGTTCTCCGAAGAGATCGCGCAGACGATCTCCACGATCAACGGCATCGCGTTCCAGACCAACCTCCTGGCGCTGAACGCCGGGGTGGAGGCCGCCCGGGCCGGCGACTCGGGTCGCGGCTTCGCCGTCGTCGCCGCCGAGGTGCGCGCGCTGGCGCAGCGGGCGTCGGAAGCGGCGGCCGAGATCGAAAATCTGATCACCAGCAGCACCGAAAAGGTGAAGAACGGCGTCCAGCTCGTCACCCGCGCCGGCGGCGCGCTCACCGAGATGGTCGGCTCGATCGGGCAGATCTCCGAGCACGTCACCGGCATCGCCGCCGCGGCGAACGAGCAGTCCTCCGGCATCAGCGAGATCAACAACGCAATGGGTCAGCTCGACCGCAGCACCCAGCAGAACGCCGCGATGTTCGAGGAAACCACCGCCGCAAGCCACTCGCTCAACAAGTCCGCCCGCGACATGATGGCCCTCGTCCAGCACTTCCAGGTCGGAGACGGGGCCACCCGCAAGGCCGCGGCCGCGACGGACCCCGCACGGCCGAAGCCGGCCCCGGCCCGGGTCGCGAAGGTCGCGGGCGGCCCGGCCGTCGTTGCCGAAGAGGAAGAATGGTCGGACTTCTGACCGGCCGGGCCGCCCGACACCGGACCGGCGCTCGCGCGCCCCGGCGGGCGTCCAGCCCGACCCGCGCCGGTTTCCCCGCCGAACGGCGGTGCCGTCAGCGCATATCCGGCGCGTAGGTCAGGATCACCGGCACGACGAGGTCCTCCTCGTCGCTGAGATGCCGGTCGAGGAACCGCTCGAACCCGGCCAGGGCCTCGTGCAGGCGCCCCGCGCCCGCCGCCGCCTCGAACTCCGCCAGGTAGGCGTTGGTCACCTCGGCCAACCGGTGCATATGCCCGTCGAGCGCCACGTGATCGGCATCGAGCAGGTCGAACCCCCGCGAAAGCCGCGTGTCGAGCCCCTGCAGGACCGGGAAATAGTGGTGGTCCTCGATCGAATGGTGCCCGTGCAGCTCGTTCAGCAGGAACCCCGCATAGCGCTGCGTCTCGCGGGCATGGCGCAAGGGGTCGATCCCTCCGTCGAGCCGCGCCTCGGCCCCGGTCCTGAGCCGGCCCAGCACGTCGCGGAACATCAGGTGCCGGTCCAGCCAGAACCGCGTCAGCCCGTCGAAATTCGGATGCGCCTCCCAGCCCGAACGCGGCAGCGCCTCGACCAGAACCCGCAATGCCTCGGGCAGCCCGTCGCGCCCCGCCAGATCGTCCATCGTCACACCTTCACCGCGGGTGCCGGCGGCGTCACCGCCCGGCGCTTCAGCACATGCTCGCGCCAGGTGATGAAGCTGATCGCCCCGAGGATCAACCCGCCGCCCAGCATCACCCAGACATCCGGCGCCTCGCCGAACGCGGCCCAGCCGAGCAGCACCGCCCAGACCAGCTGCAGGAAGGTCACCGGTTGGGTCACCGTCACCGGCGCCGCGGCGAAGGCCAGCGTCATCGTGTAATGCCCCGCGGTAGCGAAGCAGGCGACCAGGAACATCCAGCCGAGCTGCGTCACGGTCGGCGTCACCCAGACCGCGGCGGCGAAGGGCGCGAGCCCCACCGCGACGGTCACCGACAGCATGCCGACGATCACCGGCGCGCCGACCTCGGCCGAAAGCAGCTTGGCCAGGAGATAGGACACGCCGAACACCACCGCCACGACCAGCATCGCCAGATGTCCCGGCGAGAGCTCGCGCATCCCCGGCCTGAGGATCAGCATGGCGCCCAGGAAGGCGACGCCGATCGCCATGATCCGCCGGCTCGCGATCCGCTCGCCCAGGAACAGCGCCGCGCCGATAGAGACATAGATCGGCGCCATGTAATTCATCGCGGTCACCTCGGCGATGGTGATCCGCGTCATCGCGAAGAACCAGAGCATCACGCCCACCGTATGCGCCGCGCCGCGCAGCACGAAAAGCCTCAGCTGCCGCCCGGTCAGCCGCGCCGCGAGGATCGGCCGGATCATCGGCACGAGGAATACGAGGCCGAGCAGGTAGCGCAGGAACGCGCTCTCCGCCGCCGGCAGCGCCGCGCCCACATGTTTCACGATGGCGGTCACGGCCACGAAGTTCAGGCCGGTCACGATCATCCAGAAGATCCCGGCAAGGGGGCGGTTGGCACTGTCCTGCATGCCGCCAGCTAGACAGGATCGGGCGCCGGGCCGCAAGGCGGTCTCAGCCCAGCGCCAGCCGCGCGGCGATGGTCCACATCACGACCCCCACGACCGCGTCCAGCACCCGCCAGGCCATGGGCCGCGCGAAGACCGGCGCGAGAAGCCGCGCGCCGTAGCCGAGCCCGAAGAAGAAGGCGAAGCTCGCCGTCACCGCCCCCAGCCCGAAGACCGGCCGCGCCGCACCGAACTCGGTCGCGACCGAGCCTAGGAGGATCAGCGTGTCGAGATAGACATGCGGGTTCAGCCAGGTCAGCGCCAGGCAGGTCATGAGCGTGCGCCCGAGCCCCGTCGTCCCGGTCCGCGCCGCCTCCAGCGCCTCGGGCGGGCCCAGCGCGCGGCGAAAGCTCATGCCCCCGTAAACGAACAGGAACGCCGCCCCGCCCCAGGTCATCACCGGCTTCAGCCAGGGCAGCGCCTCGGCGATCCAGCCCATCCCCGCCACCCCCGCCGCGATCAGCACCGCATCGGACAAGGCGCAGGCGAGGCACACCCAGAACACATGCTCGCGCCGGAGCCCCTGACGCAGCACGAAGGCGTTCTGCGCCCCGATCGCCAGGATCAGCCCGAACCCGAGCCCGAGGCCGGCGCAGAAAGCCCCCGAACTCACAGCGGCCAGACCACGAGTATGGCGGGGATCGACACCGCGACGACCAGGATCTCCAGGGGCAGCCCCATCCGCCAGTAATCCCCGAACGCGTAGCCCCCGGGGCCCAGGATCAGCGTGTTGTTCTTGTGCCCAATGGGCGTCAGGAAGGCGCAGGACGAGGCCACCGCCACCGCCATCAGGAACGGGTCCGGGCTCACATCCAAAGCCTCCGCCATGCCGATCCCCACCGGCGCCGCGACGATGGCCGTGGCGGTGTTGTTCAACACGTCCGAAAGCGTCATCGTCGCCACCATCAGCACCGTCAGCACCGCCCAGGCCGGCCAGCCCGCCGTCAAATGCACCAGCGACCCGGCGATCAGCTCGGTCCCGCCCGAGCTCTCCAAAGCCGCGCCCAAGGGGATCATCGAGCCCAGCAGCACCACCACCGGCCATTCCACGAACCCGTACACCTCCGCAAGGGGCACGATCCGCGTCACCACATAGGCGCAAACCACGATGCCCAGCGCCACCGGCAGATGCACGAGCCCGAAGGACGCCGCCGCCACCGCCGCCGCGAAAAGCCCGATGGCGAGCCAGACCTTGCTGTGCTCGGTCACCGCCAGCCCCCGGTCGGCCAGGGGCAGGCAGCCCAGCCAGTCGGTCACCTGCGCCCCCTCGCCCTCGGGCACCAGGATCAGGAGGATGTCGCCCGGCCGCACCAATGTCTTCCGCACCTGCTGCGAGATCCGCCGGCCCCTCCGCGAGATCCCCATCAGGACCGACCGCCGCCGCCAGGAGAGCCCCACCGCCTGCGCCGTCTTGCCGGCGATCCGCGCGCCCTCCGGCACCACGACCTCGACGAGATGCAGCCCCGCCCCCTCGGCCTTCAGCCGCTCCTCCGCCGCCCGGTCGGCGAAATCGAGCATGAGCGCCGCGCGGAACTCGTCCAAAGCCTCCGGCCGCGCCTCCAGAACCAGCGCATCGCCCCCCGCCAGCACCGCGTTCGACTGCAGCCCGTAGAGCCGCTTGCCGCCCCGCACCAGCCCGAGCACCGCCACGTCGTTCTTCTCGGCGGTCTCGTAAAGCTCCGACAGCCGCTTCCCCGCCAGCTCCGACCCCTCGGGCACTGTCAGCTCGGCGATGTAATTCGCAATCTCGCCCAGCCCCTCGCCGCCCTCGGCCTTGTCGCCCCCCGGGATCAGCCGCCAGCCCACGAAGGCCACGAAGGCAAGGCCGACCAGCGCGGTGATCCCGCCCACCGGCGCGAAATCGAACATCCCGAAACTCTCGCCCAGCCGGTCCTGCCTTATCGTCGCGATGATGATGTTGGGCGGCGTCCCGATCAGCGTCGCCATGCCGCCCAGGATCGTGCAGAACGACAAGGGCATCAGCGACAGCCGCGCCGCCCGTCCCGCCTTGTGCGCGGTCTGGATGTCGACCGGCATCAGGAGCGCCAGCGCCGCCACGTTGTTCATGAAGGCCGAAAGCACCCCGCCGATCCCGCCCATCAGCACGATATGCGCGCCCAGAGACCGCCCCGAATCGATCAGCGTCCGGGTGATGAGAAACACCGCCCCCGAGCGCACCAGCCCCGCCGAGACGATCAGCACCAGCGCCACGATCAGCGTCGCCTCGTGCCCGAAGCCGGAAAACGCCTCCTCATAAGGCACCACGCCCGTCAGAGCCCCCGCCATCAGCGCCGCGAAGGCGACGAGGTCATAGCGGAACTTGCCCCAGACGAGGAGCGCGAAGACGGCGCCGAACAGTGCGAAGAGAATGGCCTGATCCTGAGTCATGCCGGGGCACCCTACAAGAGGTTCCGTCCGGGTGAAATCGGTCTCGGCCCGGTCCGGTTCCGCACCGCACAGAGGGCCGCGACCGACCCTGGGGAGGGCGCTGTCGAACCGCTTGTGGAAAACACTTTATCCCGCAAGCCCCGGACTCGCTCGGCGCGGCGCGCAACATCGCCATGCGCCCTCCCGGGGGGAGGGTCGGGCGCGGCCCGGGGCTAGTCGCCCCGCGCCATGAGGATGCGCCAAGCGCCGTCGCAAATCCCATCCGTGGCGCCCGCGTCTCACTTCCGCGTGAGCCCGCCCCGTCGCGGCCCGCGCCCGTCGAAATCCGCCGCCATTCCTGCTAACCCTCGGCCCCGAGGCAGAAAACAAACGGGAAACCCGAATCGATGCTCACACGCCGCCGCCTGATCGCCGCCGCCTCGGCCGGTGCCGCGACCCTCGCCGCGCCGGGCCTGCTCCGCGCCCAGGTCACCACCCGCCGCAACCTCTCGACCTTCCACGCCCAGGACTGGCGCGACCATTTCAAGTCGGTGGGCCGGGTCTCCATCGTCTGCGACACCGTCTCCCGCGCGCTACATTTCTGGGGCAACAACGGCAAGGACTACCGCGTCTTCCCGACCTCGGTCCCCCGCACCGACGAACTCACCCGCCGCGGCTACGCCACCATCGTCCGAAAGAAGGTCGGCCCGGTCTGGACCCCCACTGCCACCATGCGCGCCGAGAACCCGACGCTGCCCGAGCACATGCCGCCGGGCCCCGACAACCCGCTCGGCAGCCACGCGCTCTACCTCTCCTGGCCGTCCTACCTGATCCACGGCACCCACGACAAAGCCAAGATCGGCCGCCGCTCCTCGGCGGGCTGCATCGGCCTCTACAACGAGGCCATCGCCGAGCTCTACCCCCTCGTCCCCATCGGCGCCCAGGTCCGGCTGATCTGAGGATCGCCGCGCGTTCGCAAAGGTTAACGCCAGACGCGCCTTCCGCCGGTGTACGGGTTGTGTACGGCCTGTGTACAGGTTGTGCCCCCCGGTTCCGGCCCCGCGACCAAAAGTCTGACTGCCCCGCGCGGCGTACATGAATAAGCTCTCCCCGATGCGCCCGCGCCCGCTCCATTCCTATCGCGACGACCCGGCGGTGCCGGATTTCGACGAGACCGGCCCCCGCACCGTGATGGACGCCCGCTGCGGCCTCTGCGCCCGCGGCGCGCGTTGGATCGCCCATAACGACAGGGCCCGCGCCTTCCGCATCGTCCCCATGCAAGCGCCGCTGGGCCGGGCACTTTTCGCCCATTGCGGCCTCGATCCCGACGACCCCTCCTCCTGGCTCCTGATCCACCAGGGCCGCGCCTTCACCGCCGCCGACGCGATCCTCCGCACCGGCGCGCTTCTCGGCGGCCCCTGGCACGCCCTCGCGCTCCTGCGCCTCCTCCCGTTCCGCGACACCGCCTACCACGCCGTCGCCCGCAACCGGTACCGGCTCTCCCGGCAGACCGATCTCTGCGCTCTGCCCGACCCGGAAATCCAGGCACGGCTCCTGCAATGAAACTCCTCGTCCTCGGCGGCTACGGCGCCTTCGGCGGCCGGCTCGCTCGGCTCCTGCTCGCGGACGGCCATGAGGTGATCGTCGCCGGACGGTCCGAAAGAGCCGCCCGCGCCTTCACCGACGAACATGGAGGAACGCCGCTAAGCCTCGACGCCAGCGACGAAAAATCCCTCGCCGCAGCGCTCATCGCCCACCGCCCGGATTGCCTGATCGACGCCGCCGGCCCGTTCCAGGCCTATGCCGGCCACGCCACCGCTCGCGTGGCGCTGGCCGCCGGAGCGCACTATCTCGACCTCTCCGACGACGCCCGCTTCACCGCCGGGATCACCGCCCTCGACGCCGAGGCGCGCGCCGCCGAACGGGCCGCGATTTCCGGCGTCTCCTCCGTCCCCGCGCTGTCTTCCGCCGCCACCACCGCCCTCGCGGAGGGCCTTGCCGAGATCGCCCTGATCGAAAGCGCCATCCTCCCGGGCAACCGCGCCCCGCGCGGCCTGTCGGTGATGGCGGCGATCCTCACCCAGGCCGGGGCGCCGCTCCGGCTCTGGCGCGGCAATCGCTGGCGCGAGCTGCCCGGCTGGTCCGGCAGCCGCCCCGTCACGGCAGGCGCGATCACACGGCAGGCCGCTTTCATCGGCGCGCCGGATCTGGCCCTGTTTCCAGCAACTTACGGCGCGCGCTCCGTCCTGTTCCGCGCCGGGCTCGAACTCCCGCTCCTGCATCGCGGCCTCACCGTGCTCGCCCGCCTCCGCCGCGCCGGGCTCCAGCCCGACCTCGCCCGCTTCGCCACCCCGATCCGCCGCCTCGCCGCGCTTCTCGAACGCGCCGGCACCGACCGCGGCGCCATGGTCACCCGCGTCGCCGGCCGCCTGCCCGACGGCAGCCCGGTCGAGCGCCGCTGGACCCTCACCGTCGATGCCGGCGACGGCCCGTCGATCCCCGCCATCCCGGCCGCGATCCTCGTGGAGAAACTCGCCCGAAACACCGTCGCCCCCGGCGCCCGCCCGGCCCTCTCCGAATTCACCCTCGACGAGGCCGAAACCGCCCTCTCCCGCCTCGCAACCTCTTGTCAACGCAGCGAAACCCCGGCTCCGCGGCTGTTCGAGGCCGCGCTCGGCAAGCGCTGGCAAACACTCCCGCCCGAGATCCGCACGATGCACGATCTCTGGGACCTGCACAGCGCAACCGGCCGCGCCCGCATCACGCGCGGCCCCCACCCGCTCGCCCGGCTCATCGCCGCCCTGTTCCGCTTCCCGAAAGCCGGCACGGACATCCCGGTGACCGTCACCATGGAACGCCGCGGCGACAAGGAACTCTGGACCCGCGACTTCGCCGGCACGCGCTTCGCCTCGCATCTCACCCCGGCCGGGCCGGACGAGGTCCACGAACGCTTCGGCCCGTTCCGCTTCCGGATCGCGCTCACCGAAAATCCCGCCGGCTTCGGCATGGAGGTCACCCGGGGCTCCTGCCTCGGCCTGCCGATCCCCCGCGCCCTCCTGCCCCGCTCTGAGACCGAGGAACGCGTCGCAAACGGCCGCTTCACCTTCGACGTCCGCCTGTCGTTGCCCCTCGCCGGGCTCCTCGTCCACTACCGGGGCTGGCTCGCCCCCGACGCCGAAACCCCAACTCAGCCTTGAGCAATCCCGATCCTCCCGCTAAAGGACGCAGCGGCTTTCACAGGACGACGAGGACGGGACATGGCCGGCCATTCAAAATGGGCGAACATCCAGCATCGCAAGGGGCGCCAGGACGCGGCGCGCTCCAAGCTCTTCTCCAAGCTCGCCAAGGAAATCACCGTGGCGGCGAAGATGGGCGACCCGGACCCCGACAAGAACCCGCGCCTGCGCCTCGCGGTGAAGGAAGCGAAGTCGCAATCGGTGCCGAAGGACGTGATCCAGCGCGCCATCGACAAGTCGCAGGCCGCCGGTGGCGAGGATTACAAGGAAATCCGCTACGAGGGCTACGGGCCGGGCGGCGTCGCGATCATCGTCGAGGCGATGACCGACAACCTGAACCGCACCGCGTCGAACGTCCGCTCGACCTTCGGCAAGCATGGCGGGAACCTGGGCGAAACCGGCTCGGTCAGCTTCATGTTCGAGCGCAAGGGCGAGATCGTCTACCCGGTCTCGGCCGGTGACGAGGATGCGGTGATGGAAGCTGCCATCGAGGCCGGCGCCGAGGACGTTGAAAGCTCCGAGGAGGAGCACACGATCTACACCGCCGACAGCGATCTCGCCGAGGTGTCGAACGCGCTTGAAGCGGCGCTCGGCGAGGCGGAATCGACCAAGCTGATCTGGAAGCCCACCACGACGACCGAACTGGACCTCGAAGGCGCCCAGAAGCTGATGAAGCTCATCGAGATCCTGGAGGACGACGATGACGTTCAGCGCGTAACGGCGAATTTCGAGGTGTCGGACGCGGTTCTGGAGGCTCTGTAGCCTCCACGCCCGCGCCGTAGAACCGCCAGAGCGTCTCGATCGCCTCCAGCATCCACGGCTCCGCGTCCCGGCGCGACAGGGCGCGGCGCTCCTCGAGGAAATCCTCGTCATGGCGGATCCCGCGCTGGTCGACCCGGTCGGCCTGCGCGTAAAGCCAGGCCCCGGCTTTCGCGAGCCGTGCATGGGGCTCCGACAGCGCCGCGAGGTCTAGAAATGCCCAGGACGCCGTCTCGCCGCCGCCCCCCAGCTGCAACGCGGCCGACCTGACGAAATTCTCCACCGCGTCGCCCAGCCGCCCCTCCCCGGCCGCATAGGCGCCGAGCGCGGCCAGGATCGCCGCTTTCGACCGCGCCCGGTCCAGGCCCTCCGCCAGGATCGAGTCGCGCTCCCCGGCCCGCCCCGCCCGGTCGAACGCCTCGGCGGTCCAGACATAGAGCGGTTCGAAATCGGGATAGAGTGCGCGGATCTCGGCAAGACGCGCCAGCGCCGCGTCCGGGTCTTCGAGGAGCCGCAGGCGGCGTGCCTCCACCAGGGGCTTCTGGTTCTGCCAGCGCCGCGTGTCCGGCCGCGCGCCCAGTCCCGCGACGTCGAAACAGCGGTCCACCGCCGCATCGCCGCTCGCGGGCGGTATCCGGATCTCCACCACGGGCACCCGCGGTTCGGAGGCTTGTTCCACCGGGTGTTCCGGTGCCGGCTGGTCGTCCGGAATGACCGCGGCCGCGTCCTCCGGCGCCTCTCCGGCGATGTCCTCCGCCTCGGGAGCACCCGCCTGCGCCTCCACGGGCGCCGCGACCGTCGCCGGCGCCCGCATCACCGGCGTCACCCGAGCCTTCGGCACCCGTGCCGGTTTCGGCGTTTCGCGCACGGCGCGCAGAACCGGCCGCGCAGGTTCCGGTTCCGGCGGAGGCGGCGGCGCCTTCATCACCGGTTCGGCCCGGCCGTTCTCGCGGCCTGTCCCCCGCCGGCCCGTCTTCGGCGCGTCGCTCCGCTCCGGCGCCGCGTCCTTCCGGCGCGCGCGGATCAGCCACCCGATCACCAGGCTCGCCGCTGCGAGCCCCGCGAAGCCCCGCTCCGACAGAAGCGGCCAGACCCGCGGATCGTCCGTCGCCGCGACATAGATCACCGCGCCGCCCGACAGGAGAATGAAGCTCCAGATCGCCCGCGTCAGAGCCGAAACCATGCCGGTCATTTGCCTCTCATCCCACGGCGGCCGGCGCCGCCCGGCCACACCATAGCCCCCCCGGCCCGGCACGCAAGCGGGGCCTGCGGGAACCTTTCCGCCCTCTCGCGCGTCAAGCATCCATGGACAGTCCCGAAAGAGAAACCGACACGCGGCGGATGAAGGCGATCCTGACGCTCGCCGCCGCCATCGCCTTTGCCAGTGCACCACTCTGGAGCGCCGGCTTCGGCGGCTTCGACCCGGCCAGCTTCCCGATCCCGCAAGACGATCCTCCGGTCCAGCCCGCAGCCTATGCCTTCGCGATCTGGGGGGTGATCTATCTCTGGCTGGTCGCGAGCGCGCTCTTCGGCCTCCTTCGCCGCGCCGAGGACGCGGGCTGGGACCGGACGCGCTGGCCGCTGGCCGCAAGCCTGACGATCGGCACGCCGTGGATCTCGGTCGCGATGGTCAGCCCGCTCTGGGCCACGGCGCTGATCCTCGCGATGCTCGCCGCCGCGCTCGTCGCGTTCCTCCGCGCCCCCGCCCGCGACGCCTGGATCCTCGCGGCACCGCTCGGGCTCTATGCAGGCTGGCTCACGGCGGCGAGCGCGGTCTCGCTCGGCCTTCTGGGCGCCGGATACGGGTTTCTCGTCGGAGAGGTCGCCTGGGCCTGGATCGCGCTCCTGATCGCATTGGGGCTCGGCCTCGCGATCTCGCGCCGAAGCCAGTCGCCCAGCTTTGCCCTCGCACTCGCCTGGGCGCTGATCGCCGTCGCCGTCCAGAACTGGGGCAGCCATTGGGGCCTCGTCGCGCTCGCCCTCCTCGGCGCCGCGGCGATCATGGCGGACAGCTTCCTGCGCCGCCGCTGACCCCCAGATTTTCCGTGGAAGTTTCTTGCTTCGGGAATTTTCGCCCCGGCCGCCCGGCCGCGCGCTATCCGTCCGCCGGACCCTTGCCCAGATGCTTCCTCAGCCGCGAGGGCGTCGACTTCTTCCGGTCCTTGTAGGGGTTCGCCTCGGCCTGGCTCCGCATCCAGAGCCGGATCGGCGTGCCCGGCAGACCGAAATCCTCGCGAAGCGCGTTGACCAGGAACCGGTTGTAACTCTCGGGCAGCTTCTCGGGGTTCGAGCACATGACGACAAAGCCCGGCGGCCGTGTCCGCGCCTGGGTGATGTAGCGTAGCCGGATCCGCCGCCCACCCGGCGCCGGCGGCGGATGCGCCGACACCTGCGCTTCGAGCCAGCGGTTCAGCTTGGCGGTGGAGATCCGCCGGTTCCAGACCGTGTTCACCTCCTCGACCGCCTTCCTGAGCCGGTCGAGCCCACGGCCCGTCTTCGCCGAGACCGTCACCAGCGGCGCCCCACGGAGCTGCGGCAGCAGCCGCTCGAACGCCTCGCGCAGCGCCTTCAGCTTGTCCTGCTTCTCGGTTTCCAGGTCCCACTTGTTCACCGCCACGACCACGGCGCGCCCCTCGCGCTCGGCGAGGTCGGCGATCCGCAAGTCCTGGCTCTCGAACGGGATCTCCGCGTCCAGAAGCACGATCACCACCTCGGCGAACTTCACCGCCCGGAGCCCGTCCGAAACCGAGAGCTTCTCGAGCTTCTCCTGCACCTTCGCCCGCTTGCGCATGCCTGCGGTGTCGAAGAGCTTCACCGGCAGCCCGTCCCAGTCGAGCGGCACCGAGATCGAATCCCGGGTGATCCCCGCCTCGGGCCCGGTCAGCAAGCGCTCCTCGCCCAGGAGCCGGTTGATAAGCGTCGATTTCCCCGCATTGGGCCGGCCCACCACGGCGATCTGCAGGGGCCGCTCCCG
Source organism: Paracoccaceae bacterium (assembly GCA_050299695.1). Taxonomy (GTDB): domain Bacteria; phylum Pseudomonadota; class Alphaproteobacteria; order Rhodobacterales; family Rhodobacteraceae; genus Ovoidimarina. Next base: position 8,846 of record JBNKWI010000044.1, on the reverse strand, counting down.
TGTCGGCACCCGCTCGTCCTCGCCATCGTCCTCGCCGATCGCCACATCGGTCTCGGGCGCCTCCTCGGCTTCCCGCGCCGCGAACTCCTCGGCCAGAGGCGCCAGCATCGCGTAGAGCTCGTTCAGCCCCTCGCCATGCTCGGCGGAGAGCCGGATCGGCTCGCCCAGCCCCAGCGAAAAGGCCTCGATCACCCCGGCATCCGCCGCGCGCCCCTCGGCCTTGTTCGCCGCGAGGATCACATGCGCCGTCTTGCGCCGCAGGATGCCCGCGAAGACCTCGTCATCGGGCAGCACACCCGCGCGCGCGTCGATCAGGAACAGGCAGATATCGGCCATCTCGACCGCCCGCTCGGTCAGCCGCCGCATCCGGGCCGGCAGGCTGTCGTCGGTGGCGTCCTCGAGCCCCGCCGTGTCGATCACCGTGAACCTCAGATCGCCGAGCCGAGCCGCGCCCTCGCGCAGGTCGCGCGTGACGCCCGGCTGGTCGTCGACCAGCGCCAGCCGCTTGCCGACCAGGCGGTTGAAAAGGGTGGACTTGCCCACGTTGGGCCGTCCCACGATGGCGAGCGTGAAGCTCATGATCCTCTCCGAGATCCCGGACAAGCCGCCGCTCTACACGGGAGCCCGCCCGAAAGGCAAGCCCCGCCGCCCGCCCCGCTGCGCCCGCGCTCAGCGGAACGCCAGGAGCGTTCCCTTCTCGCTCACCACGTAGAGCGTACCGCCGGCCACCGCGGGCTGCGCCGCGGCGCCGCCGGGCAAGGGGATCGTGCCCGTGAGCCCGCCGCTCGCCGGGTCGAACACCCGGATCTCGCCGTCGCTCGAGGCCACGTAGAGCCGCCCGCCCGCCAGGACCGGGCCGAAATGCGCGGTGATGTCACGCTGCCGCTTGGCCTTCTTCCTGGTGAAATAGGGCATCTGCACGCCCCAGATCCGCGCGCCCGTCCTCGCGTCGAGCCGCACCAGCTCGTTCCGGTCCGAGACCAGGAAGATCGAGCCGCCCGCCACCGCGACGGGGCTGATCGCGCCCTCGTCGGCGGTCCAGATCCGCTCGCCCGAGGCGAGGTCGAGCGCGGCGGTGCGCCCCGAGGCATTGCCCACGTAGACCGTCGTGCCGGCCACCACCGGGTCGCCGCTGATATCGGTGATCCTCGCATAGACCCGGCCCTTGCGCTGGCCCGAGACCGGCGCGACCCAGACCCGGAGCCCCGAGAGCTTCAGGACGCCGACGAGTTCCGCAGAGGGCGTCGGCAGGAGCACCAGACGGTCGGTCACCGCCGGTCCGGCGCGGCCCATCACCGCCGCCGGGCTCGGCGTGCCCGCCACGTCCCAGACGACCCGCCCCGACGCCGCGTCGAGTGCCCAGGCCCGGCTGTCGTTGCCCACCACGTAGACGACCTCGTCCGCCACGGCGGGCGCCGCCGTCGCCGCCGCGCCGAGGTCCTGCTCCCAGAGCACGGCGCCGGTGCCGGCATCGAGCGCCGCGATCAGACCGAAACCCGAGGTCGCGTAGACCCGCGCGCCGTCGGTGGCGAGCCCGCCGCCCGAGGCATCGCCGTCGTGTTCGCTCGCCGGCGTCAGGTCGCGCTGCCAGAGGAGGTCGCCGCCCGTGGAGACCGCCGCCACCGTGGCATGGCTGTCGAGTGTGAAGATCCGGCCCGCGGCCACCACCGGGTCGGCGGTGATCCGGTGCCGCTTGTCGTCGCCTGCGCCGATCTTCGCGGACCAGGCCAGCGAGGGCGAGGCCGCCAGCGCCGGATGGATCGGCAGGTGGCGCGCACTCCCGGCGCGGTGGGTCCAGTCGGCATTGGCGACGACCGGCGGCGCGACGAACCGCGCCGCTTCGGCGGATACCACCGGCGTGGTCTCCGTTCCCAGGCCCGCGCGCAGATCCACCCGTTGCCCCGGCAGCCGCTCTTCGCGGGGCGCGCAGCCCGAGGCCAGCACGGTTGCCACAACGGCCGCCACAAGACCCGCCGATTTCACCATACGCGACCCTGACAAAATGCGCCCCAACGCGGCGCGGCTCCTACCCTTCGGACGTTTCAAGCGATCCGCCCAGCGCCACAATCATCTGGGATGCTCTCTGGCGCAAGTCCTGGGGAGATTCCGCATCCTCGACGAGGTCGCGGAACAGCGCGATCGCCGCATCCGTGTCGCCCGCATCGACCTGGGCATAGGCGGTCAGTTCCAGCGCCAGCACCCGGTAGGGCGCGCCCGGCGCGGTCAGGGGTTCGAGCCGCGCGATCCGGTCGTCTGCCGGTTCGTCCCGGCCCGCCAGGATCACCGATTTCAGGACTGCGAGGTCGCGGTAGAGCGGGTCGAGGTCGGGTGCGGCCGCCAGCGCCTCCAGGCGTTCGCGCGCATCGGCCAGCCCCTCCTCCGGGGTCGCCTGCCCGGCCGCGAGCATCTCGATCACCGCGCCCAGATCGCCGCTCTCGCCCGCCGCCAGCGCCGAGACCGCCTCGGCCCGCGCCGCCGGCGCGCCATCGTCGAGCGCCTTCAGGATCGCGTCGCCCCGCGCCTCTGCCGCGGCTTCCGCCTGGCTGCGCTGCCATTCTCTCCAGCCCGTGCCGCCGACGATCACCGCGACCACTAGGACGGCGATCCAGCCATAACGCCGGAACAGCGCGAAAAGCCGGTCGCGACGGACCTCTTCGGTCACCTCGTCGATGAAGGAATCCTGCTGCGCCAAGAGGGGCCTCCCACATGTCTCGGGCGCCCTGATACCCCCAGACCCGCCATCTTCACAAGGCCCGCGAGGACAGCCTCCGAAACGGGCCCGGCGCGGCGCCGGACTCCGATCCGGCCCGGTGCGGCCGCGCCGGCCTCGGAATTGCCTATTTCCTGCCCCCTCCGCGCTCCTTGACGATCTGTAAACATCACCGTGCTACCGGAACGGTATGACCGTCAGCCGGCTCCGGCGGGACCGGCTGGCGACAGCGACACGCAGGCAGGTGGAACATGACGCTCATCTACGAATTCGAGAACAACGGCACCACGATGGTCAGCCAGGGCAACACGGCCGAAGGGCTCTGCTTCGGCTATTCGGTGGTCTGGTGCGCCAAGATGGACCGGTATCGCGGCCAGAACGCGCTCCTGACCCGGCCCGACCAGCACGAGGCCTTTCCGCTCCAGCAGCGGGTGGAGCAGATCGACGCCGACTGGCGCGAGAGCGTGCAGAAGGTGGTGCGTGGTCGCGGCCATACCTGCGGCGCCCAGCTCAAGCGCAACTACGCCGTCGTTCCGAACCACATCGCACTCGCCAAGGAAAACTTCATCATCGACATCGGCGACCACTGGGTCGCGGCGTCGAGCAAGGGCGGCACCTATTCCTTCTTCGACGCGAACGAGGGGATGACCACCTTCAAGGATGCCGACGAATTCATGGGCGGCGTCACCACCCGGCTCAAGCGGTACAAGAACGACCCCGACCCGGACAACGGCTGGGAAGACACCCACAACATCTATCAGGTCGACGCGTAAGGCGGGGTTTCGGCGGAAACGGCCGCTCCCGGCTTTTCCGCCCGACCGCGCCAGCTACCGAGGGATAGCGTCGCTGCGATTGAGCGGCGCAATCCCGCTGGGAACGGGCAGGCGCTCGCCCGGTGGCCCGTTCCGGGCGGGCAAATGGCGCCGGTGCTGTCCTGTCGCAGCAAGGTGCCCGCGTTGCCCTACCAGGTCGAATGCCGCTCCCGTCGGCCGGTCTTTCCGGCGCCGAGCGCGGCCATGTAGGCCCAGAGCGCGAAGAACGCCCCGAGCGCCAGCAGCACGAAGGCCGCGATCTCGGGCCCGAACGGATCGACCAGCAGCCTCCGCAGCAGCCGGTCGAAAACGCTTACCGCCCCCGGCGCAACCTTCGAAAAGGTCCGGTCGAGGACGCCGGTCGCGACATGGGCCGCCAGAAGCACGAACACCGAGAAAACGAAGAAACTTCGCGTGCCTGGGCGCATGTCGTTTCCTTTCTTCGAAAAACGAACCCGAGCTATCGGCAGCGAATATGGCAGGATTGTGGCCGGCCGGGTCAGACGGCACAGGGCACGACCCATTCGGGCGGCATCGCAATTGCAATGGCCCGAATTCCAGAAGATCGTTCCAGATTCGGAAACAATTGCCGAAACACCGCCGTTTCTCACACGGCGACAATCGAGGGCTCAGCCCCCCGGCGTCCAGCGCCAGCGCCCGTCGGCGGGGACATTTCCAGTGGCCGCGGCCAGCTCGGCCTCCGCCGCCGTGGGCCGCCTCCGGTCCTCGTCGTCGCCCGAGGCCTGCCGCCGCCACAGCGCTGCATAGCGCCCGCCCGCCGCGAGCAGCGCCTCATGGGTGCCCTGCTCGACGATCTCGCCCGCCTCCAGCACCACGATCTGGTCGGCATCGACGATGGTCGAAAGCCGGTGCGCGATGGTCACCACCGTCCGCCCCTCGCCCGCCGCGCGCAAAGCCGCTTGGATATCCCGCTCGGTCTCGGTATCGAGCGCCGAGGTCGCCTCGTCCAGAAGCAGGATCGGCGGGTTCTTCAACAGCGTCCGCGCAATCCCCACCCGCTGCTTCTCGCCGCCCGAGAGCTTCAGCCCCCGCTCGCCCACCATCGTGTCGTAGCCCTCGGGCAAGGACCGGATGAACTCGTGGATCGACGCCGCCTTCGCCGCCCCGATGACATCCTCCTCGGTGGCACCATCGCGGCCATAGGCGATGTTGTAGCGGATCGTGTCGTTGAACAGCACCGTGTCCTGCGGCACCACGCCCACCGCGTCGTGCAGGCTCTTCTGGGTCACGTCGCGCACGTCCTGCCCGTCGATCCGCAAAGCCCCGCCACCCACGTCGTAGAACCGGAACAACAGCCGCCCGATGGTCGACTTCCCCGACCCGGACGGCCCGACGATGGCCACCCGCTCGCCCGCACCAACCATCAGCGAGATCCCCTTCAGGATCGGCCGCGCCGCCTCGTAGCCGAAAGCCACCTTGTCGAACACCACCTCGCCGCCTTGCACTTTCAGCGCATTTGCCCCGGGCTTGTCGCTGATTTCGCGCGGCTGCTCTAGCAAATCGAACATCTCGCCCATGTCGATCAGCGCCTGCCGGATCTCGCGATAGACCGTGCCGAGGAAGTTCAGGGGCATGGTGATCTGGATCATGTAGGCGTTGACCATGACGAAATCGCCCACCGTCAGCGTGCCGTCCTGCACGCCAACCGCCGCCATCACCATCACCGCGACCAGCCCGCAGGTGATCAGGAAGGCCTGGCCGAAATTCAGGAACCCCAGCGTGTAGTTGGTCTTCAGCGCCGCCTTCTCGTAGCCCGCCATCGCCGCATCGTATCGCGCCGCCTCGCGCGCCTCGGCGCCGAAATACTTCACCGTCTCGAAGTTCAGCAGGCTGTCGATGGCCTTCTGGTTCGCGTCGGTGTCCTGGTCGTTCATCTCCTTGCGGATCTTCACCCGCCATTCGGTGACCCGGAAGGTGAACCAGACATAGAGCGCGATGGTGACCACCACCACGACCAGGTACCAGAGGTCGAACACCACCGCGAGCACGATCCCGATCAGCGCCAGTTCGAGGAACAGGGGACCGATCGAGAAGATCAGGAAGCGCAACAGGAAATCGACGCCCTTGACCCCGCGCTCGATGATCCGGCTGAGACCGCCGGTCTTGCGCGTGATGTGATAGCGCAAGGAAAGCGCGTGGATATGCGTGAAGGTCTCCAGCGCCAGCCGCCGCAGCGCCCGCTGCCCCACCGGCGAAAACACCACGTCCCGCAATTGCTGGAGGCCGCTGGTCATGATCCGCGCCACGCCATAGGCCACCGTCAGCCCCACCGCGCCCGCGCCCAGCGCCCACGCCGGGCTCGGCGCATCTCCGGTCAGCGCATCTACCGCACCCTTGTAGAAGAACGGCGTCGCCACCGAAATCAGCCGCGACACGACCAGCGCCACCAGCGCCAGTACCACCCGCTGCTTCACCCAGGCCTCGCCCTCGGGCCAGAGATAGGGCCCCACCCGGCGGATCGTCCGCCAGCCGGACTGGCGCGCCGCCCGTTCGAAATCCTCGCCGGTTGCCACAAGAGTTCCAGTCGCAGTTTCGCCAAGGCTCCCTACCTAAGGCGCTGCTTGAACTTTTGCCAGTGCCGACGGCGGAAACGCTACTCGGGGATCGAGAAGACCTGGCCAGGATAGATCAGGTCCGGGTCGCGGATCTTGTCGCGGTTCGCCTCGAAGAGCTGCACGTACATCGTGCCCTCGCCCATCATCCGTTGCGAGATGCCCCAAAGCGTGTTTCCCGGCTGCACGGTGATCAGCTCGACGAGCGGCTTGCCCTCGGCCACCTCTCGCTCGTCGGCGAGCGCCTGGATCGCCTCCGGCGCCTCGCGGCGGAACGGCGTCTCGGCCCGCGACAGGACCTGCCCGCCCGCGCCCACCTGGTCGACCCGGAGCGTGTAGGTCCCGGTATCGACCTTCGGCAGGTCCACATGCCACTGCCCGCCCGGCCCGACCTGGCCCGCCTCGATCGGCGCGTTGTCGATATAGACCCGCACATAGCCGTCGCCCGGCGCGCGGCCCGAAAGCGCGACCTCGCCCTCGGCATCGTAGGTGATCGCGTCGATCACCACGTTGCTCGCCACCTCCGGCGAGTCATCGCCGCCCTGGAGCACCCGCACCCCGGTGCTGTCGGCGAGGATCACCGAAGGCGCCACCGGCTCGGGTTCGGGCTCGGGCTCCGGCGCCGCTTCCGCCACCGGTTCCGTAGCCGACGGTTCGGGCTCCGGCACCGCCTCGGCCACCGTTTCCGTCCCCGCGCTCTCCGCCTCCCCGGGCACTTCGAGAACCGGCACCGCCGCCGAGGGCGCCACCACCACCACCTGTTCGGATGCGGTCGCGCCGTCCGCGCCCTCGGCATTCAGCGACAGCGCCCGCGGCGCCTCGGAATGCCCCAGGTCCAGGATCGCCACGAACCCGCCCTGCGCGTCTGCCTGCGCGGTGCCCACCGTGGCCCCGTCCAGTTGCACGGCGATCTCCGCCCCGGGCGCGGCCCGGCCGGCAACCACCGTGCTCCCGTCCGGCTCCACCCGCACCACGTCGAAGCTCGGCCGCACCGGCTCCGGCGCCGAGGGCAGCTCGGGTGCGGTCGCTTCCGGCGCCGCCGTCGCTTCCGCCTCTTCGGGGGCCGCCTCAGGCTCCACTATCTCAGGCACCGCAGGCGCCGCGGCCACCTCCGCGTCCGGCGCTTCCGCAGGCGCCGGTTCCACCGCGCCGGGATCCACGGCCACCGCCACCGGCTCCGGCCCCGGCTGGGTCAGCCCGACCCAGACCACCCCCCCGATCAGGACGGCCACCACCAGGAGGATCACCCAGATGACCCGTTTACCCGCCCCGCCCGGCTCCGATTCCATCGACATTTCGACGTCCCTTCAGACCGCGTCCCAAAGCGGCAGTTGAGCGACAGTATCAACATGGGTAACACGGGTCAAAACCCCGTTTTGAAAGGCCGACTCGCCCGTGACCGCACTCCCCGCCCGCTCGGTCTGCGTCTATTGCGGCTCCCGCGACGGCGCCGACCCGGCCTATGCCGCCGCGGCGCAGGCGTTCGGCACCGCGCTCGCGGCCGAGGGCTGGCGGCTGGTCTACGGCGCCGGCGATGTCGGGCTCATGGGCATCGTCGCCCGTGCCACCATGGCAGCCGGCGGCACCGCCTTCGGCGTGATCCCCGAACATCTCCTCGCCCGCGAGGTCGGCAAGCGCGATCTCACCCATTTCGTCGTCACCGAGACGATGCACGAACGCAAGAAGGTCATGCTCACCAATGCCGACGCGGTGGTGGTCCTGCCCGGCGGCGCAGGCTCGCTCGACGAGCTCTTCGAGGCGCTCACCTGGGCGCAGCTCGGCCTTCACGCAAAGCCCATCGTGCTCCTGAACACCGCGGGCTACTGGGCCCCGCTGGTCGGTCTGCTCGACCATATCGTCGCCCAGGGCTTCGCCGATCCCTCGCTGAAGGCCCTCGTCCGGATCGCCGACACGCCGGAGGCGGCGATCGCCTGCCTGCGCATCCCCACGCGGACGTGATCGCGCACCCGGCCCGAACCGGGTAAAATGGCAGGATGAGACAGGCGAAACTCACCCGACGCGCCGCGCTCCTCTCCGGCGGCGCGCTTCTCGCAGCCGCCCACGCCCGGGCCGCCGAAAGCTTCGCGATCACCCGCAGCGACGCCGAATGGCGCGCCATGCTGACGCCGCTCCAATACAAGGTGATGCGCCGCGAGGGCACCGAACCGCCGGGATCGAGCCCGCTCGACAAGTTCTACGAGAAGGGCACCTATCTCTGCCGCGGCTGCGCGCTGGCGGTCTACCCGTCCGAGACGAAATACGACAGCGGCACCGGCTGGCCCTCGTTCTGGGACGCGCTGCCCGGAGCGGTGGCGACCAAGCCCGACCGGCGGCTGTTCACGGTCCGGACCGAGGTGCATTGCATCCGCTGCGGCTCGCATCTGGGCCATGTCTTCGACGACGGGCCGAAGCCCACCGGCAAACGCCACTGCCTGAACGGCGTCAGCCTCACCTTCCGCGCGGCCTGACCGCTCAGGCCGCGGCCACCGCCCGCTTCGCCATCACCGCGATCAGCTGCGCCCGATAATCGGCGCCGCCATGGATGTCGCTGAGAAGCCCCTCGTCGGAGATTTCCACCCCGTCCACCGCCGCCGGAGAGAAGTCCTCGGCCAGCGCCGCTTCGAGCGCCTCGGACAGCCGCTCGGGCTCGGCCGTGGACAGCCGCAGGCGGTCCTGCACCACCTGCAGTACGCCCTCGCCGCGGGCGTGGATGCGGTTGTAGCCCTGGCGTTCGAGCAGCGCCAGGATCTC
>JBNKWI010000043.1:0-26973 GCA_050299695.1 Paracoccaceae bacterium | reverse complement strand
ATTCGCGTCTGGGGACCTGAGCCGAGATGTGGGATGCGCGCGCCCGCCCGCAAGGGAGGGCCCGGCCGCCCGGCGCGAAAATGCCGAACGGCGCTTTCGCCCGCCACCGCTTCATCCTAGAACCGGGAGGCAGCCCCGGAAGGAGTGCCATGCAAGACGCGCCCAAGGACGACGCGCTGATCCGGATCGTCGAGGCGAGCCGGGTCATCGCCATGGTCGGCGCCTCGTCGAACCCGCTCCGCCCGTCCTTCTTCGTCGCGACCTATTTCTCGAGCCGCGGCAAGCGGATCATCCCGGTGAACCCGCAACTCCTCGGCCAGTCGCTCTTCGGCGTGCCTTTCGTCGCCTCCCTCGCCGAGATCCCCCCGGAGGAAGGCGTCGACATGGTCGACATCTTCCGCCGCTCCGAGGAAGTCCCGGCCATCGTCGACGAGGCCCTCGCACACCTGATGCCGGGGCTCCGCACGATCTGGATGCAATACGGCGTGACCCACGAAGCCGCCGCCGCCAGGGCCCGCGCCGCCGGCCTCGAGGTCGTCCAGGACCGCTGCCCCAAGGTCGAACATATGCGCCACTCGGGCGGCCTCGCCTCGGCCGGCGTCAAGACCGGCATGATCTCCTCGCGGCTGCCGCGGGATTAGGGGATCAGGCCGCGCGTCGCCTCCGCGCCGCAAGGCCGAGGCCCGCAAGACCGCCGAGCAGCAGAGGTAGCGAGGCCGGAACCGGCACCGGCGCGATGGTGACCCAATGCACCTTTGCGGATACAAAGCTGAAGACCGGGCTGCCGTAATCGTAGAACATCAGCGCCGAAAAGAACGGATCCGCCGCGAGGATTTCCTCCGCTGTCGCCGGGAAGGACAGGGGGCCGCGTACGAATAAGGCACCCTCGTAGAACGGATTGCCACCTGCAAGCAGTGAGGTTCCGAGCCCGTGCCGATCCGCACCGCAACCGCACCCATCGTCGACGTAAAGTTTCTCAGGCCCCGCCGCGAACCCGCGAAACTCGAAATCATACTGGTTCTCATAGTAGGGGCGATGCGTGTCGACCTTCCAGGAAATCGACATGAAGCCCAGGAACCCGTCCAGTGCTTCGTTGGCGAAGGTCGCGCCATTATTCCTTGTCGTCTCCCAGACGATCGTGCCCGGGTCCATCACCGCCTTGTAGGATACGACCTTTGCCGGCGCCGCGCTCGCGGCGAGGCACAACAGGCCTGCAAGAATTCCCTTCATCCAATGTGCTCCCCATTTTCGGGACCATTGAAACACGGAGTCACGAATTTCCGAAACCGTTTCGGTCTGCGCAGCAATTCCCCCCGGAAATCGGGCCAAGGCCTCCGGGCGTGATCGGGCGGGCAGCTGAACGTCCACCATCGGAGCTGGTCCCACTTCCTCCGGAAACCCTGCAGTCCGGAAAATCCCCCGCGCGCCCCGTTACCGGCCGCCCTTCGCCTCCGGCGGTGTACAGGCTGTGCACCTCCTGTGTACAGGTTGTGCACCCCCTTCCGGCCGCCGTTAACCCCTGCCGGGCTACCGCCGCCGTCCCGGATCCTCGCCCTTGCCGGTGCCCTGCAGCACCCCGTGTTCGAGCGCGTAGCGTGTCAGCCCGGCGGTCGAGGAAATGCCGAGCTTGCGCTTAATGTTCTTTCGATGGGTTTCGACCGTGCGGATCGAGATCTCCAGCTCCTCGGCGACGTCGCGATTCGATTTCCCCTGCGCGAGCTGCAGGAGGATCGTCTGCTCCCGCCCGGTCAGCGGCTCCTTGCCGTCATGGGTGCGCGGCGCCAGCGCGGCATTCGCGCCGGTGCAGAGATAGCGCTCGCCGGCCATCACCCGGTCGATGGCGCGCTTGATCTCCTCGGTCGGCACGTCCTTCAGCACATAGCCCGCCGCGCCGTGGCTGAGCGCGGTGGAGATGTATTCCGGGCTGTCGTGCATCGACAGGATCAGCACCCGCGTGCCCGGGCGCCGCTCGTGGATGATCTCGGTCGCGGTCAGCCCGTTCATCTCGGGCATGTTCAGATCCATCAGCACCACGTCGGGCGAAAGCGCGCCGATCCGGTCGATCGCCTCGCGGCCGTTGCCGAGCGTCGCCACCACCTCGATATCGTCATAGGTCTCGAGGATCGCACAGACGCCCTCGGCCACCATCGGGTGGTCGTCGACGATCATCACACGGGTCGGTGCGGTCATGCATTGGCCTTTCGCGAGGAGCCCTCGGGGGGCAGCATGTGGCTCAGGGGGACCTGCGCGTCGATGGTCGTGCCGGTGGCCGAGGAGACCACGGTGAGCGTGCCGCCGAGCTGTTCGATCCGCTCCTGCATGTTCCTGAGGCCCAGCCCGCTGGTCGGCAGGGCTGCGAGGCCGGCGGCCTCGATACCCTGTCCGTTGTCGGTGATCCGCAGCGTCGCGCCCTTCGGGTGGCCGAAGATGCGGATCGTCGCAGCATCGGCGCCGGAATGCCGCTCGATATTGGTGAGCGCCTCCTGCGCGACCCGGTAGAGCGCGATTTTCGCCTCCTGGTCCAGGCGGTTACGGAACACCACGGTTTCCAGTGCGGTGCGGATCCCGGTGCGCTGCGAGAACTCGTCGGCGAGCGCCTTCAGGGCCGGGCCGAGGCCCAGATCGTCGAGCACGCCGGGGCGGAGGTCGCGGCTGATCCGGCGCACCTCGCTGATCGCGCCCGAAAGCCCGGTGATCGACTTGTCCAGCGCCTCGCCGGCGCGGTCGTCGTCCGACCGGAAGCGCCGGCGGGCCAGTTCCAGCGAATAGCGGACGCCCACGAGGATCTGGCTGATCGAGTCGTGCAGCTCCCGCGCGACCCGGCCGCGCTCCTCTTCCTGGGTGTCGATCACCCGCTGGGTAAGCCGCTTGAACTTGATCTCGGCGAGCGAGCGCTCGCGGATGTTGAACCAGAGCCCCGAGCCGAACACCAGGAGCAGCGCGCCGGCGGTGATCGCGCCGATATAGGCGAAGGTGCGGTTGACGCGGGCATCGACCTGGGCGCGCGCGGCGGCGACGCGGGCGAGGATGTCGTCGATGAAGATCCCGGTGCCCACGGCCCAGCGCCAGTCCTGGAGGCCGATCACGTAGGTGATCATCTCGGCCTCCTCGCCGGTGGTGGGCTTGTACCAGAGATGCTCGTGAAAGCCGCCGCCGGTGCGGGCGATGCGGACGATCTCGTCGGTGATCGGCGTGCCCCGGCTGTCGGTCAGGCCCGACCAGTTCCGGTTGATGAGCTGGGTCTGGCGCGGTGCGACGAGGTTGTTGCCGTCATAGTCGAAGACGAAGAAATAGCCGTCCTGGCCATAGAGCATCGCCGCGAGATTCTGCATGACGAGGGTCTTGGCGGCCTCGTCGTCGGGGGCGGCGTTGCCGTAGACCGGGCCGAAGGCGGTGCGGGCGATGGAGACGTAATTCCGTAACTCCTCGCGCTTTGTCTCGATCAACTGGGCGCGGAGCGCGTCGATCTCGCGCTCGGCCAGGACGCGCGATTGCTGGGCGACCACGACAGCGATGGCGGCGGCGGCCAGGAGCAGCGGCACCGCCGCCACCAGGATCACCTTCTGGCGAAACCCGAACTCGCTCTCCATCGCCGCCTCCCTCGCGACTCCCCTGATTCGCATCAGACCCCGCCCACCCCCGCCACCGCAACCTCCCGATACCCTTATCGCCCCGCTGCGCGCAAAATCGGGGGGTGATACCGACTTCTAGGTATTTATTCGCCGGTTCCGCGCGGTTAGGGTCTCGTCATCGACGCGCCGGCACCGCATCGGCGCGATTTGATCAGGGAGAGAGAAAACCAGTATGGACCGTCGTTCATTCCTCAAGAATTCCGCCCTTGGCGGCTCGGCCGCGGCCGCCACGGCGCTCGCGGCGCCCGCTTATGCGCAGGGCAACCGCACGCTGACGCTCGTCACCACCTGGGGCCGCGGCCTCGCCGGGGTGCATGACAGCGCTCAGCGCTGCGCCGACATGATCACCGCGATGACCGACGGGCAGCTCACCGTCGAACTCAAGGCGGCGGGCGAGCTCGTCGGCGCTTTCGAGGTGTTCGACGCGGTGACCTCAGGCCAGGCCGACATGTATCACGGCGCCGACTACTACTTCGTCGGCCAGCATCCAGGCTATGCGTTCTTCACTGCGGTGCCCTTCGGAATGACCGCACAGGAACTCGTCAACTGGTACTACCAGGACGGCGGCATGGAGTTCCACGACGAGCTCGGCCAGATCTTCGGCCTGAAATCCTTCCTCGCCGGCAACACGGGTGCCCAGGCGGGCGGCTGGTTCCGCAAGGAGATCACCAGCCCCGAGGACTTCCAGGGCCTGAAGTTCCGGATGCCGGGCCTCGGCGGCCAGGCGCTCGGCAAGATGGGCGCCTCGGTGCAGAACCTGCCCGGCGCGGAAGTGTACCAGGCGCTGGCTTCGGGCGCGATCGACGGCACCGAGTGGATCGGTCCCTGGGCCGACGAGAAGGCGGGCTTCCAGGAAATCACCAAGATCTACTACACCGCCGGCTTCCATGAGCCGGGTGCGGGCCTCTCGCTGGCCTTCAACCGCGACGTCTTCGAGAGCTTCACGCCGGCGCAGCAGATGATCTGCCAGATCGCCGCGGGCGAAGGCCACCAGTGGAACCTCTCGCAGTTCCTCTCCGAGAACTCGGCCGCGCTGCAGCGGCTGCAGGCCGGCGGCGTCGAGATCCGCGAATTCCCGGATTCGGTCTGGGATGCGATGGGCGCGGCCTCGAGGGCGGTGCTCGACGAGAACATGAGCGACGACCTGTTCAAGAGGATCCACGACAGCGTCTTCAGCTCGATGCGTTCCTCCTCGGCCTGGATCACCCGCTCCGAAGGCAAATACCGCGAAGAACGCGACCGGGTGCTCGGCTGATCGCCGGACATCGCTAGAGACGCGCGCAGGTCCCGGATGTCCGGGGCCTGCCGAACCGGTTTCCGGACGCGGACAGGAACAGCACGAAGCGGGGGAACGCCATGGTGGACGGGATCGTCTGGTTTCTCGAGAACCTGGTTCTGGCCTTCTACAACATCGCCTACGCGATCATGCATCCGGGGACCTGGCTGAGCTGGGTTCTGGAACTGCAGAAGCTCGAGACGCCCGAGGCCAAGGAAAGCCTGATGCGGTTCGTCTTCTACGGCGGATCGGTCGAGTTCTTTTTCGCGGTCTTCGTGATCGTGGTCGTGCTCGTCGCGGCGGGCATGGTGTTCCGCCCGTTCATGTGGGGCATCGTCCGGGTGCTGGAATGGGTCGCGAACGCCGTGGGCCGGGTCGCCGCCTGGGCCGGGCTGATCATGGTGCTGCAGCAGATCGTGATCGTCTTCATCCAGCGGATCTTCGCCCGGGCCGACATGTCGTTCGGCTTCGGCTCGCCCCTGACCAAGGACATTTCCTGGTGGTCGGAGGAACTGAAGCTCTGGAACGCCGTCATTGTCTGCCTCGCCTGCACCTATACCTTCGTTCAGGGGGGGCATGTGCGGGTCGATCTCGTCTATGCGGCGGTGGGCTATCGCACCAAGAAGCTCATCGACATGCTCGGCTCCGTGTTTTTCATGATGCCTATGGCAGTGCTGATCTGGATGTACGCCTGGTTCTTCATGTGGCGGAACATGGTGAACCCGCCGGTTTCGGCGCTCGACCCGCTGGAGCGGCTCCAGCTCAAGGCCCGCGCGGTGAAATGGAGCGTCGAGACCATCGGCTTCAGTCCGAACGGCTTCAACGCCTACTTCCTGTTCAAGGTGCTGATGGTGCTCTTCGCGGGCATGGTCTTCCTGCAGGCGGTGGCGTTCTTCTGCCGGAGCTTCCTCGAATGGGCCGAGGGGCCCGAGGCCGAGGGCAGGGGCATCGACCGCGACGTTCTGGAACCCGACGAACCGGCGCTCGAGGGCCCGGAACACCTGTCGCACGAGGGGATGTAGATCATGCTGTTCGGGTTGGACGGAGTCGAGATCGGGCTCCTCATCGTGTTCCTCTGCCTGTTCGGGGGGATCATGACCGGCTTTCCGGTGGCCTTCGCCATCGGCGGTGCGGCGATCCTGTCCTTCGGGATCATCGCCATGCTCGATTCCGGCGGGCTCCTGGTGCACCAGGCGATCGACACGAGCTCGGCCGAATACGCGTCCCTGGTGCGCGACGGGGTCGCGCGCGAGTTCATTTCGGTGTTCCGATACCCCGACCTTCCCCGGGTCGCCGAGCCGCTGTTCTCGGGCGGCTGGGAACAGGCGATGGACCGCAACCTCGCCTTCATCGTGAACCGGATGAACGAACGGGTCATCGCGGGCCAGTCCATCGAGACGCTGCTCGCCGTCCTGATGTTCGTGATGATGGGCATCACGCTGGAGCGCTCGCGCATCGCCAACGATCTCCTAACCACCATGGCGCGGGTGTTCGGGCCGCTGCCGGGCGGCCTCGCGGTCTCCATCGTGGTGGTGGGCGCGTTCCTCGCCGCTTCGACCGGAATCGTCGGCGCGACGGTGGTGACGATGGGGCTCCTGGCGTTGCCGACGATGCTCCGGAACGGCTATTCGCCCGAGCTTTCGACCGGCGTCATCGCCGCGTCAGGCACGCTGGGGCAGATCATTCCGCCGTCCATCGTGATCGTGCTTCTGGGCACGCTCGCCGGCGATCTCTACGCCACCGCGCAGGAGAACCGGGCCTCGATGCTCGGCTGTTCCGACGCGCTGACCTATCTGGGCGAGCCGGCGGTGGTCTCGGTCGGCACCCTGTTCCAGGCCGCGCTTCTGCCGGGGCTGCTGCTGGCGGGGCTCTACGCGGTCTACGCCTTCGGTTTCGCGCTGATCAACCCGTCGAAGGCGCCGCCGGTGGCCTCGGAGGGCCGGATCGGCGGCGAGGTCGTCACCCGCGGCGAGGCGCTGACCTGGTATCTCTTCGTGCCGGTGGGCCTCCTTCTGGCGCTGCTCATCGCAGCCGGCGCGGGGATCGTCGGCGGCCAGAACGTCGACGTTGCGCGCACGGTGCAGGCGGCCGAGGCGCCGGAATTGCGCACCAATGTCTCGCCGCAATGCGCCGAGGCGATGATCGCGCTGCACGGTCAGGAGAAATGGGACCGGTCGGTCGCCAAGGCCGAGGAGCTGCGCGCTTCGGGCGCCTCGACCGAGGTCCGCCAGCTCTCGGAGGAGGAGTTCCAGTCGGCGAAAGCGCAGATGCTGTCCGATGCCGCGCCGATCGGTACCGGGGTCGCCACGCTGATGGTGCTCTTCGGGCTTACCCTGGCGCTCGCGCGCGGCGTTGCGCCTTCGGCCGATCCGATGCCGCTTCTCGTGGGAGCGGGCGGTGTGGTGCTGGGGCTCGTCGTCGATGCGGCGGCGATCGCGCCGCTCGACTCGCCGGGCTGGACGTTCTTCCTGATGGCTGTGCCGGTGGGGCTCGCGCTATACGGCTGCAAGCACGCGGCGGTACGGCTCGGGCATAACGACCTGATCCGCGTGGTGTTCCCGCCGCTCGTCCTGATCGTGGCGGTGCTGGGCTCGATCCTCGGCGGGATCACCAACCCGACGCCCGCTGCCGCGCTCGGTGCGGGCGGGGCGATCATGCTGGCGGCCTATCGCCGGTTGCGCGACGAGGAACGCTCGGGCCGGATGGTGATCTGGGGGAGTTTCGCGGTGGTCGTGATGATCCTTCTGGGGATCAATTTCGACCTGCGCCCCGACCGCGCCGACGTGTCGGTGGCCGACTGGCTGGCCATCGTCGCGGCACAGCTCTGCTACCACCTGGCGCTGTTCGGAATTCTCTATTCCTGCTGGGTGCTCTTGCGCGCCCATGTCCTCGGGCCGGTGGTGCGCGAGACGGCGAAGGTCACCTCGATGGTGTTCACCATCCTGATCGGCTCGCAGCTCCTGAACCTGGTGGTGATCTCCTTCGGCGGCGAACACTACATCCAGGATTTCCTCAGGAGCTTCGACACCGAATGGAAGGTGTTCCTGATCGTCATGATCGTGCTCTTCATCCTCGGTTTCGTGCTCGACTTCCTCGAGATCATCTACATCGTGATCCCGATCGTCGGGCCGGTGATCTACGGCGGCACGATGGACCCGAAATGGGTGACGATCATGATCGCGGTGAATCTGCAGACCTCGTTCCTGACGCCGCCCTTCGGCTTCGCGCTGTTCTACCTGCGCGGCGTCGCCCCGCCGGGGATCACTACGGGCCACATCTACCGGGGCGTCGTGCCCTTCGTGCTGATCCAGGTGATGGCTCTGGCGCTGTTCTGGGTGTTCCCGGGGATCGTGACGATCATTCCGGATCTCATTCCGAACTAGCCGTTGCCGGGATGATCCTCGAGCTGCTCCCGTTCCGGCGCTGCGGGCCCCTGGTCCGCGGCATGCCCCGGGCGATGGCGGCGGCCGGTCTCGATCTGCCGGTGGAGCCGTTCCGCAAATCGCCGCTCTCCGGGAGCGATGCCCTGTCGGTGGATGGCGGGCGCCTGCACCTGCATTTCGACGATGCCGGGGGACTGGAGGGCGTGGAGGCCTTCGTCGGGCAGGATGTCGAGATCGCGTTCGGCGGGGACAACCTGCTGCGCGGGGACAGTGCCGGGCTGATCGCCGCGCTCGACCGGGCTGGCCAGACGTGGCGGGTTGGCAGCTACGGGATTTCCTGCCCGGATCTCGGCATCGCCGCTTTCCACCCGGAATTCGACTGGGCGGCCGGCGACCTGCGCATCGACGCGTTCTATGCCAGTCTCGATCCGGGTTTCGTGCCCGGCGACTGAACGGGCGCCTCAGGCGCTGGTCGGGCGGGTTTCGGGAAGGCTGATCCGGGCGACCTGTTCGGCGATCGGATCGGTCGAAAGTGGATGCGTCTCGGCCGAGTACCGCTCCGGGTCGCCGAGCGCCTGCCACTGTCCGCCGAAATAGACCTCGAGCGCCGGGAAGCGGGACTTGTAGCCCATCTTCGGGCTGCCCGGCACCCAGTAGCCGAGATAGACGTAGGGCAAGCCCGCGTCGCGCGCGATTTCCACGTGGTCGAGGATCACATAGGTCCCGAGCGAGTCCTGCGTCCGGTCTGGGTCGTAGAAGGAATAGACCATCGACAGCCCGTCATCGAGCACGTCGGTCAGGCAGACGGCCGTCAGCGTGCGCTCGCCGTTCCGGGAACTGGAATATTCGATCACGCGGCTCCGGATCGGGGTTTCCTCGATCATCGCGGCGAATTCGAAGATGTCCATGTCGGCCATGCCGCCATCGGCGTGCCGGCTGTCGAGATAGGTGCGGAACAGCGCGTACTGTTCTTCCGTGGCCCAAGGCGAGGTCGCCTCGCGGCTGAGATCCTCGTTGCGGCGGATCGCCCGCTTGAGGCTCCGCGACGGCTTGAAGTCGGCGACCCGGATCCGCGCCGAGAGACAGGCCGAACACTCTGCGCAGGAGGGCCGGTAGAGCACGTTCTGCGAGCGCCGGAAGCCCTGTTTCGAGAGCGAGTCGTTCAGGCGTTCCGCGTATTCGCCCTGGAGCGAGGTGAACAGTTTCCGCTCCATCCGCCCTTCGAGATATGGGCAGGGTTGCGGCGCGGTCACGTAGAACTGTGGCGCAATGGGAAGCGTGTGGCGCATGGGTTTCGCGAGGTTTGATACGAGGAAACGTTAGCAACCCGCTACCCTATCGCCAAGCCCCCCATAATGGCGAGGTCACATCGACCGCGAACGCGTCATTCGACCGTTCGCGGCCCGTTGTCAGGCACTTGCGTTGAGCGCGACCGTTCCCAGAACGTGATCGGTAAGGCCCTGGCCGCGTTCGGAAATCAGCATGAGCAGGACGGAAACGAGCTGGAGCGGGAAGATCATGAAGGACAGCGTGTAGCCTGCCGTGTGCAGGAGCGCCGAGCCCGAATCAAGCGGCGCACCGAAGCGGTCGCGGAACGTGATCGCCGCGAAGCGCATGCCAGGCGTCGCCGAGCGCCGGGCAAGGCTGGTCCAGCGGTAGAGGAAGCTGGTCACCGCGTAGAGGCCCGGGAGGAAGAAAAGGCTGATGAACAGCGTGAAGGGCGCCAGCACGACGGCGGCCAGTGCGGTCAGAAGCGCGATCAGGATCGTGTCGACGATCCATGCGAAGCCGCGCTTGAGCGTCACGCCCTCGTAGAAGTCCGGGCGGGTGTCGGGATCGGGAAGGCCGGGGTAGAGGCGGTTCACTGTCATCTCGGTCATGGGTCAGCCCTTGTATGTGGCGGCGGCCCCGGTCGATCGGGGCCGCGCGGCGGATCCTGTCAGGCTTCGGCCGTATCGGCGGTTTCGCGGGCCTTGCGGGCGCGATCGTCCATGAACTGGTCGAACTCGGCCTTGTCCTTGGCGTCGCGGAGCCGGTTCAGGAAGGCCTCGAACGCGTCCTGTTCCTCTTCCAGCCGGCGCAGCGTTTCGGACTTGTAGGCGTCGAACGCGGTGTTGCCGGAGGATTTGAAGGCGGCGTGGGCGTGGTGGGCGCGGCGGTGATGGTTGCAGGAACCTTTGAACATGCGTTTGCTCCAGATCATGTAGGCGAGGAGGGCGAGGCCGACCGGCCAGAAGAAGATGAAGCCGAGCACCATCGCGGCGATCCAGGCGCCCTTGCCGCGCTCGTCGAGCCAGCCCTCGGCGCGTTGGAACCAGTTGCCGCTATGCGGCGGGTTGGTGGTCAGGGTCGTCATGGCGGTCTTGCGCTCCCGTGTTGGGGGTTGATGTAAATTCCGTTTACATCGCCGATATCGGAAGCCGGGGCGCGGGCTTCAAGGGGGTATGTGAATGTTTTTTACATTTTGCCGCGCAGCCAATTGCAACTCGCTGATTTCAGGGGAAACATCCGGGTCCGGCGGAGAGGTCGGCGGGCGGAAGAGCAGCCAGACGGCTTGCTTCGGCGGCGTCGATATAGCCGGAAGTCGTCAGTGAGGCGATGACTGTGGCAACGCGTTCCGCGCGCCATTCCGCGTCGTTGAGCTGGCCCGGGTATCCGGGCAGCACGGCAAGCGCCAGCCACACGGTTTCGTCCGCCTCACTAGCGGCTGTTCCGACCAGACCGGAAATCGCGGCGTCATAGCCATGGCAGTTCCGACCGAAATACGCCTGTTCAGCATAGAGCGCGGCGATCTCCGAGGCGTCGAAGCGGCGCGCCAGCAGGTGATGTGCCGCAAGGACCTCCAGCCGCCAGGCCATCAGCGGTTTGTCGGCGGGAACGAGGATCCGTGCCAGGTTCGTGGTGAGGCGGCTTTCCACTGGATCCTTTGCGAAATGCCCGGGCGCCTCGGCTTCGGCGAGGGCATGGAGGAATAACTCCGGCAGATCCGGAACGTCCGGTGCCGCAAGGTCGTCGACCATTGCCTCGATCGGGTCCAGTGCATGGTCCACCGTGGTCTGCGCAGTCGCCGTGCTCGCGACCCACAAGACGACGAGGAGGGCCGCGAGCAGCTTCATTCGGTGAACGCGCCGGTTTCGGCGCCGCTGGCCTGTCGCAGGGCATCGGGTGCGGCGGGGAAGAGGTGGCGCGGAGTGCCGGCGGCGGCCCAGATCTGGGGGAAGTCGGAAAGACGCGGGTCGAAGAAGGCGCGTGGGGCTTCGAGATGGCCGAGCGGCGCGACGCCGCCGATCACGAAGCCGGTGCGGGCGCGGACGAAGCCGGCATCGGCTGGGGCGAGGGGTTCGCCGGCCAGCGCGGCGGCTTTTTCCGGATCGACGCGGTTGCCGCCGGCGGTGACGAAGAGGAAGACGGCATCGCTGTCCAGCCCACGGAATATCACCGACTTGGCGATCTGGTCGATCTCGCAGCCGACTGCCGAGGCGGCGGCTGCGGCGGTGCGGGTGCCTTCCGCCATCTCGCGGATCTCCGCTGCTATGCCCGCCGCTTCCAGCGCGGATCTGACCCGCGCGACGCTCTTGCTCATGGGCTGCCCTTTCCGGTTCCCGGCTCCGCGGCGGATTCCGGTTTTCTCCCCAACCGCTGCGTTCTAGCGTCCGGCCCCATGGATGGGAAGCTTTGCCCCTACGAGCCGGAGCGCAGCGCCGAGGCGGCGGATCCACCTGCGGCGCTGATAGGGGCTGCGCATACGCCCCTCGAAAACGCCGGCAGGACCTCCGCTCAGCCCCCCGGGCGCTGGCGGATGTTCTCCGGAAGCCAGGTGGCGAGGTCGGGGAAGGCGATCAGCACGAAGACCATGACCACCATGATAAGGAACATTGGCACCGCCGCGCGGGCGATGAAGTTCATCTCATGCCCGGTCATGCCCTGAAGCACGAAGAGGTTGAAGCCGATGGGCGGGGTGATCTGCGCCATCTCCACGACCACGACGATGAAGATCCCGAACCAGACGATGTCGATCCCCGCCTGGCGGATCATCGGCTCCACCACCGCCATGGTGAGCACCACCGACGAGATCCCGTCGAGGAAGCAGCCGAGCACGATGTAGAAGACGAGCAGCGCCATCAGGAGCTGGAACCGCGAGAGATCCCAGGACGCGATCAGATCGGCGAGGCCGCGCGGCAGGCCGGTGAAACCCATCGAGAGGGACAGGAACGCCGCGCCCGCGAGAATGAGCGCGATCATCGCCGAGGTGCGGGTCGCGCCCATCAGGCTTTCGGTGAACGTGGCCCAGGTGAGCGAGCCTTGCGAACTCGCGAGGATCAGCGAGCCGATCACCCCGAAGGACGCTGCCTCGGTGGCGGTGGCGAAGCCCAGATACATCGAGCCGATCACCACGAGGATCAGGCAGATCACCGGGATCAGGAAGCGCGAATTCCTGACCTTCTCGGAGAATGTCATTGCAGGCTCGGGCGTCGGATCGAACCCCTTCGAGAGCTTCGCGGCAATCGCTACATAGGCCATGAACATTACCGCCAGCACGAGACCCGGCAGGATCCCCGCCATGAAGAGCTTGGAGATCGATTCCCGCACCGTCACCCCGTAGACGATCAGCGTCAGCGAGGGCGGGATCATCAGCCCCAATGTGGCGGCGCCGGCGAGCGTGCCGATCACCATCCGCTCGGGATAGTTCCGCGACCGAAGCTCCGGCACCGACATCTTGCCCACCGTGGTCAGTGTCGCGGCCGAGGAACCCGAGACGGCGGCGAATACCGTGCAGCCGACGATATTGGTATGGATCAAGCCGCCCGGGAGCCGCGCCATCCAGGGGGAGAGGCCCCGGAACATGTCCTCGGACAACCGTGTCCGATAGAGGATCTCCCCCATCCAGATGAACATCGGCAGCGCGGTGAGGGTCCAGGAGGAGGAGGCCGTCCAGACGATGGTCGCCATCGCGTCGCCCACCGGCCGCGAAGTGAAAAGCTCCATCCCCACCCAGGCGACGCCGAGAAGCGCGAGGCCGACCCAGACGCCGGTGCCCAGGAGCAGGAACAGGACGAAGAGGAAGATCCCGATGGCGTAGAACTCATGCATGTGGCTGCTCCTCTCCGGCAAGCTCCGCCTCGATCCCGTGATCGCCCGCGAAGACGATGCGCAGGAGATGATCGGTCAAGGCGATGGCGAAGACGACCGCGCCGAAGGCCACGAGGCTCTGCGGGATCCAGAGCGGCGTGGCGTCCTGCCCCTGGCTCACATCGCCGAGCTTCCACGACCATTGCACCATCTTGACCATGTAGCGCGCGAGAAACCACGCCGCCGCCGTGCCGATGGCGAAGCACCAGAGCTCTCCCCAGCGCCGGTGCCGCCCCAGCGCGGTCAGAAGCAGCCCCACCCGGATATGCGCGCCCCGGTTCAGCGCGCTCGCGAAGGCGAGGAAGGACGAAGCCGCCATGCAATAGCCCGCATAAGAGGTCGCGCCGGGGAAGGTCACCCCGGTCCAGCGCGCGAGCATCTGCAACACGATGATGACCAGAAGCGCGACCAGGAACAGGGCGGCAAGCACCCCGCAGGCGGTGTAGAGCGCATCGAGCGCGCGTCTTAGGATCGTCATGGCTTCGCTCCCGCGATGATGAGGCTCGGCATCGGGATCTCGAACCCCGAGGCGCTGCGCCAGGCTTCGACGCGGGCGTTGATCGCCGCCCGGATCCGGTCCTGCACCTCGGGCTCCTGCGCCTCGACGATGCGCGGCACCCGGACGCCGAACTTCATGAAGAAGGCGAAGAAATCGCCCTCGGGCGCGCGGAGCACGTTCTGCACCGCCTTGGTGTCGATCTGCTCGAACCCGGCCTCCTTCATTGCCGCGCGGGCGGCAGCGGGGGTCGAGAGCGCATAGGCGTCGGGGGCCGGGGACAGGCGGCTCATGTCGGCGTGCTCGGCAAGGACGGCGGCGACCTCGCGGTAGAGGTCGGAGCGTTCTGGCCCGACCCACTGGCTGAAGGCGAAGCGACCGCCGGGCCGCAACACGCGGGCGGCCTCGGCGATGGCCCGGGCCGGATCGGCGAGGTGGAAGAGCACGATGTTGCTCGCAACGATATCGACGCTGCCGTCCGGCAGATCGAGCGCCTCGGCATCGCCCTGCCGGAAGGTGAGCCCCGGGAACCGGGCCGCCGCCCGCGCCACCATCGCCTCGGCGATGTCGATCCCCGTCACCTCCGCGCCGAGTGCCGCCGCGGCGGCGGCGAGATAGCCCGGCCCGCAACCCACATCCAGAACGCGCGCCCCGTGATAGAGCCGCGCCATGTGCAGAAGCATCGGGATCGACTGCAGGGTCGCCTGCGCCGTCGCCACGTCATAAACATCCGCGCGCGCGTTCCAGCCTTCCCGCTCGTCGTCGCGAAAGCCGGTGAATTGCATGGAAGGCTCCGGGTCGGGTGGGCGGGCCATGTCGGGCTAGCTCGACACGGGAACGCGGCGCCTGCCGCCGAGCCGGCGCGGATGGCGGAGCGCCCGCTTGTAGTCGGACCGGCTCACGAACGGCCAGACGGCATAGTCGCCCGCCGAGAAGAACCGCCGCGCCCGCGCCCGCCCGCCGAAGAACGAAACCTGTTTGTGAACGTCCCGTGGGTCTGCCATTCCGGGATGCGAGCGCTCGGGCCACATGTACGGCAGGTCGCTGTCGAGGAAGAGAAGCCACCTGAGCGCCTCCCGTCGCGTTGCAGGGTGAAGCGCATGTGCTCCGTTGAGTGCGTAACTGCGCATGTCGGAATAGAGGCACCACGCCGTGGACCAGACGGCCTCGATCGCGGGATCCCTCGATATCGGGAAGAAATCCTCGAAGTCATCGTTCGTTAGCCTGCCCGAAATCAGGCCGCGCAGGCTTTGTGCCGCGAGATCGCGCGCGGTACGGTCGATGTAATGGGAGGGATTGGGCACGATGGATCGTGCGGGCGGCACCGGGCGCCGCCCGCGAACTGCATCAGTTGGACTTGAACGCGTCGACGATGGCCTTGCCGTCATCGCCGGCATTCGAGAGCCACTCCTCGGTCATCGTCGCGCCGATGTCTTGCAGCCCGACCTTCAACGCGTCGCCCGGAGGCGCCACGGTCATGCCACCGTCCTTCAGCCCGTCGAGATAGAACTGGGTCAGCTCCTTCGACTTGGCGAGGCCCTCCGCCTCGGCGCTTGTCGCGCAGCCGGTGATCCCGGCGCGCTGGTCGTCGGAAAGCCCGTTCCAGGCGTCGAGATTGACGAATACCGTGTTGCGCGGCAGCCAGGCGTCGACCTGGTAGAAATTGGTCAGGTGCTCCCAGACCTTCTCATCATAGCCCGTCGAGCCCGAGGAGACGAAGCTCTCGGCAACGCCGGTCGCCAGCGCCTGCGACAGCTCTGCCGCCTCGATCTGCACCGGCTGCATCTTGGCGAGTTCCGCAAGCCGCGCAGTGGCGGCGTTGTAGGCGCGGAACTTGGTGCCTTCGAGATCGGCGACGGTGGTCACCTCCTTCTTGGTGTAGAGCCCCTGCGGCGGCCAGGGCACCGAGTAGAGGTAATGCAGGTTCTGGCTTTCGAGGAGCTTTTCGAGCTCCGGCAGCGCCGCCTTGTTGAGCTTCACGCTGTCGTCGAACGAGGTCGCGAGGAACGGGATCGAATCGTAGCCGAAAAGCGCGTTCTCGTTGGCATGCGCCGAGAGAAGCCGTTCGCCGATCAGCGCCTGCCCGGTCTGCACCGCGCGCTTGATGTCGCCGCCCGGGAAGAGCGAGCCGTTCGGGTGGGTCTTGATCTCGATCGCGCCGCCGGTGGCCTCGCCCACGCAGGCGGCGAAGCTCGCGGCGGTCTCGGAGTGGAAATTCGTCGCCGGGTAGGCGAGCGGCATGTCCCAGGTCTCGGCGAGCGCGGGCAGGGCGGAGGCGGCGACAAGCGCCGTGACGGCAAGTAGATGTGCGGTCTTCATGGTGACTCCCCTTGGGTCGAAATGCCGGGCCTTTCCCGGTCGTTCTGATCTCATTGCGCGAACCGTGCGGGCGAATAGGGGGCAAGGTCAAGGTTCGGATGCCGCCCGGAGATCAGCTGCGCCAGGATCCGACCGGTCTTCGGTCCGCCGGTGAGCCCCACATGGTCGTGCCCGAAGCCCAGATAGGCGCCCGCGACGCCCGGCGCCGCCCCGATGAGCGGAATGGAATCCGCGACCGACGGGCGGTGCCCCATCCATTCCCGCGTCTCCTTCCAGGCGATCCCCGGGATCGCGGCGCGGATGCCCTGTTCCAAGAGCCGGAACGGCCCGCGCGAGGGCGGTGCGTCGAGCCCACCGAACTCGACGATGCCCGCCAGCCTGAGCCGCCCCTCCATCGGTGTGGCGACGAATTTTCCGCTCGCGACCATCACCGGCGACCGCGGCATCACCGAGGGCTCCCAGAGCTCCAGATGATAGCCGCGCTCGGTTTCGAGCGGCACGTTCACCCCAAGCGATTTCGCGAGCTTCCCCGACCACACGCCCGTTGCCAGCACCGCCGCGTCGCAGGCAATCGTGTCGCCGCCTGCGCGCACGCCGGTCACCCGGCGGTTCTCGCGCACGAAATCCGTCACCTCGGCAATGACGAGCCGAGCGCCCTTGTCCACCGCATGGGCGGCGAGCGCCTTCACATAGGCGCCCGGGTCGGAGATCCTCCCATGACCGCCGAACCGCGCCGCGCAGGTCAGCGCCGGACCCCAGGCCGGGTCGTACTCGCGGAACGCCCCTCCCTCCAGCACGTCCCACCGGAAGCCCAGCGCCTCGCGGATGCCGAAGCCGAACGCGTCGCCCTCGTAATGCGCCCGGTCGCGGTAGAGGAACAGGTAGTCGGCCGGCACCACGTAACGTTCCGCCGGCGTGCCGCCCGCCAGCGCCATGTGATCGGCGAGGCTGTCGCCGATGATCGGTGCGAGCGCCGCCGCCCGGTGCCGCACCGCCTCGGCATTGCCGTGGGAGAGGTAACGGACAAGCCAGGGCAGGAGCTTCGGCAGGTAGCCCCATTTCAGGAACAGCGGCCCCATCGGATCGAACAGCATCTCCGGCGCCTTGCGCAGCAATCCCGGCACCGTGACCGGCACCACCGAGCACGACGCCAGCACGCCCCCGTTGCCGTAACTCGTGCCCTCCGCCGGACCCTTCCGGTCGATCAGCACCACCTCGTGCCCGTCTCGCTGCAGCCAGAGCGCGGTCGAGACCCCGACGATCCCCGCGCCGATCACGACGACCCGGCTCATGCGACCCACTCCGACACCGGCGCCGCCGCCTCGTGCAGCGGCTGGGCGATCACGTCGATCAGCGTCGGCCCGTCATGGGCGAGCGCCTCGCGCAGGACCGGGCGCAGTTCGGCCGGGTCCTCCACCGTCCAGGCCTTCACGCCGAAGGCGCGGGCCACCGCGGCATGGTCGGTCCGCCCGAAGTCCACGTTGTAGAACCGCTTCCCGAAGCCCGCGTTCTGCCCCGCCTTGATCCAGCCGAAGGTCGCGTTCGAGAAGACGAGCGACGTCACCGCCACCCCGTGCCGCACCAGCGTCTCGAACTCCCCGCAGGCAAAGCCGAAGGACCCGTCGCCCATCAACGCCACCACCGGCGCTGCCGGCCGCCCGATCTTTGCACCCATCGCCGCCGCCAGCGCGTAGCCGAGCGCACCGTGCGCCCGGTTGGTAATGAACTGCCGCCCGGCACGCGGCCAGCGGTAGTGGGCCGAGACATAGGGGCAGGGGGTGCCCGGATCGGCGACGATCACCGCGTCGTCGCTCAGCACGTCCTGCAAGGCGGCGATCACCGCCTCTGGCCGGATCGGGCGCTCGGCGCTCGCGGCAAGGGGGGCGAACGCATCGCGCTTCGCCGCCCAGGCTTCGGCGGCGCGGCGATGGCCGTCCTGACGCGGCATCGCCTGGCGCGCGCCGATCTCGGCGACAAGCGCCTCCAGAGCCAGCCGCGCATCCGCGACGATGGCGACATCGGTCGGGTAGTTCGCGCCGATCACCTCCGGGTCGGCGTCGATATGGATGACGCGGATGCCGGGTTTCGGCACCCGCCAGCGCTCGGTCGTGACCGAGCCAGCGCGGCAACCGATGAAGAGGATCAGGTCGGCCTCGTCGACAACCGCGCGGGTCGAGGGCACGCCGCCGTTCGAACCGACGACGCCCACGGCGCGGGGATCGGTCTCGGCGATGGCCCCCTGGCCCGAGACGGTGGTGGCGATGGGCAGATCGAGCGCCTCGGCGAGCCGTTCGAGTGCGTCGAAGGCCCCCGCGATCACCGGGCCGCCGCCGCAGATCGCCACGGCCGCGCTTGCCTCGCCCAGAAGGTCGGCGGCGGCGCGGATGTCGGCGGGGTCGGGCGCGGCGCGGCTCGCGGGAAAGCTCCTGTGCCGCGGATCGGCCCAGATCTCCGCCTCCGGCACCTCTGCCTTCTGCACGTCGAACGGAAAGGACAGATGCACCGCCCCGGGCCGTCCGGTGGTCATCGCCCGGAACGCCTGCCGCATCGTGGCCGGCAGCCGCGCGGCATTGTCCAGAACCGCGTTCCATTTGGTGAGCGGCCGGAACAAAGCCGCCTGGTCCAGCTCGGTCAGCGGATACCGCCCCGCCGAGGTCGTCGCCACATCGGTGGTGATCGCCAGCACCGGCACCGAACTCTCGTTCGCCTCGACCACGCCCGGCACGATATAGGTCGCCCCGCCCCCCGAGGGGCCCTCGCACACGCCCGGCCGCCCGGTCACGCGGGCATAACCGTCGGCCATATAGGCCGCGTGGCGCTCGTCGCGGGTCAGGATATGGGTGATCCCGTGATCGAGCCGGTGGAGCGCGTCGTAGAACGGCAACGTTGTGTCGCCGCAAAGCCCGAACATGTGCCTGACCCCATAGGCGTCGAGCATCTTTACCGCCGCCTCGGCGCCGGTCAGGTGGTTCGGATCTGCCATGGCGCCCCCGTTCGCGTGCGGCACATCTTGGAAAAGCCCCTGCGCGGCGTCAATGATGTGCGCGGCACCAGCGGAGAAGACGATGAAGGTCACGGGCGGCAAGGCGATCTACGGCGCGTCCCTGGGCATCCTGATGCTCGAGGCGCGGTTTCCGCGCATCCCGGGCGACATGGGGAATGCCGCGACCTGGGATTTCCCGGTGCAATACCGCATCGTCCGCGGCGCCTCGCCCGACCGCGTCGTGCGAAAGGGCGCCGAAGGACTCCTGCCGGATTTCCTCGACGCCGCGCGCGATCTGGTGCGCGACGGGGTCGACGGGATCACGACGAATTGCGGCTTCCTTTCGCTCTTTCAGGCCGAACTGGCCGAGGCCACGGGTGTGCCTGTCGCCGCCTCCTCGCTGATGCAGGTCGGCATGGTGAACCGGCTCCTGCCGCCCGGGCGGTGCGCGGGCATCCTGACCATCTCCGCCTCGACGCTCACCCAGGCCCATCTCGCCGCAGCCGGTGTGCCCGAGGGCACCCCCATCGGCACCACCGAGGGCGGGCGCGAATTCACCCGCGCGATCCTCGGCGATGAACCTGCGCTAGACGTCGACGCCGCCCGCGTCGACAATGTCTCTGCCGCCCTGGCACTGCGCGAAGCGCATCCCGATCTCGGCGCCATCGTGCTCGAATGCACCAACATGACCCCCTACGCCGCCGACATCCGCGCCGCGACCGCCCTCC
This sequence comes from Paracoccaceae bacterium, assembly GCA_050299695.1. GTDB lineage: Bacteria > Pseudomonadota > Alphaproteobacteria > Rhodobacterales > Rhodobacteraceae > Ovoidimarina. The sequence goes on along the minus strand of JBNKWI010000043.1, from coordinate 7,026 downwards.
CGGTCTTCTCGGTGGTGAGCTTCCTTGCCTGGTTCCAGTCCGGCCTCGCCCCGCGCCGCTACCCGCTCTGATTGCAGCGCTTGCGGGCCGGTCCGGTGGGACCTAGGGTTGATCCGGGACCGGTGCGGGTCCGGATCGGCAATGGAGGTAAGGTCATGTCCGCGAACAATATCCTTTACGGGATCGGCGGCCTCGCCATCGGCCTGATCGCCGGAGTGCTGATCGGCGGCGGGATCAGCGAGACCCGGGTGCGCGAGGCGGTGGAGGATGCGACAGGCGCCGCGCATGAGGCGGCGCAGGCCGCCGAGGCCGAGCGCACCGGCGCGATGACCGCTCTGGGCGAGCGGATCGCGGCGCTCGAGGCCGCGGTGAGCGACACCGCGTCGCGCGATGCGGCGCTGAAGACGCTCGAGGACAAAATGGCCGCGGTCGAAGCCGCCCTGAGCGAAAGCGCGGGTGCGGCGGAGGCGCAGGCCAAGGGGTTGAAATCCGACATCGCGGCGCTCGGCGCGGCACTCAAGGACGCGGTGGCGCCGGCCGCGCCCGCCCCGGCACCCGGCACGGAACCCGCCCCCGCGGCTTCCGCGCCGGCCGCCGACCTCCCGGCCCCCGAGGGCTATGCCGCCGGCGACACCGCGATCTTCTCCGACGGCGCCTTCCGGGTCTTCGTCTCCCGCGTCGACGATCCTGCCGGCACCGCCCGACTTTCGCTCAACGGCACAATGCACGATGTGGCCGCGGGCGATTCCGCCTCGATCCAGACCGGGACCGGCGGCTGCACCGTCTCGCTCGACGCCATCGACCGTGGCCATGCCACGCTCTCCGGAAGCTGCGACAGCGAAGAGCTGGCCGACCTGCCGACCCAGGTTCTGAAACCCGGCCATTCCGTGCCGCTCGCCGAGGGCCAGCTCTCGGTCTTTCTCTCCTCCGTCACCCCCTCCGGCGCCGCCCGCATCGCGGTGAACGGCGTCGAAGTGATTGATGTCGATCCGGGCGGCCGCGCCGACGCCACGGCGTCCGACGGCACCGCCTGCCGCGTCTATGTGACGGCCACCGATGAGGACACCGCGACGGTGGCGGGGACCTGCGGCTGAGGCAAAAGCCGGTCTGATCGATTTCCGGCCCGGGCGACCAGCCCGGGCCGCCCCCGACCCTCCCGATGAGAGGGCGCATGGCGAAGTCGGAAACCGCTCAGACGTCGCCCGATGCCTTCAAGATGAACTGCCGACCACAGGCGGTTCGAAGGCGCCCTCCCAAGGTCGGCCGCGGCCCTTGTCACATGGTCACCGCACCCAGAACCCCTTCGCCTTGATCCGGTTGCGGATCGCCTGCTCGCGGCGGGGCAGGGCGTCGCGGTCGAACAGCGCCCGCACCTTGGCGCCGCGGCCGTGATAGATCATCAGCTTGAAGGGCTCGTGCCGTTTCAGCACCTTCTTCACCCGGTTCGGCGCCGCCACCCGTTCGAGCACCTCGACCACAAGGTCGCTCTCGCGGGCATAGAGGAGCGGCATCACCCGCCAGTGGCAGGTCGCCTCTCCGTCGAGGCCGGCCAGTTCCGGCCCGGGTCGCCCGCCACCGAACCCGTGGATCACCAGCGGCAAGGCTATCTGGTCGAGCCAGGGATAGAGCGCCTGGCAGACCAGCGCCTCGGGCGGATCGTCGCGGATCCGGCGCATCGTCTCGGTGAAGCGCGCCCCGAACGCGGCGGGATCGGCGCCGATGAACCAGCCGGCGTTGAAATAGAGGTAGCGCTCCCAGTATTCGTCGGGCTGCGTCAGATCGAGCGAGCCTTCGAAATCGAGCCCGAACATTTCGTAGAGCGCGTGCCAGGTCGCGCCGTAGCCGGGCCCGTAGAGCTCGATCTCCGGCCAGGTCGCCTCGCGCTTCATCGACGCCGCCGGACGGGAGAAGTCGAAGGCGATTTCGCTGAGCGGCCCGGTCACCAGCGTGTCGCTGTCGAAGAACAGGAACGGCTCGCCCTCGGGCAGAGCCGCCAGCCCCTCGGCCTTGTTCGCATTCGGATAGCTCTCACCGAAGACCCGGCTCTCGAAGGGCCGGACTTCCGCTCCCAAAGCCTCCAGCGCGGCATAGATCTCCGCATCGCCGATCCGCGGGTCGAAGGGCCACAAGGGCCCTGGCTGCGGTTCGGCCACGATCAGCCGCCCGCCGAAGCCCGGGTCCATCTCGCGCAGGCTCGCGGCGAAGAGGAGCGCCTCGTAGCCGATCCGGCCGCGCTGGCCGACCACCATGATGTTGAAGCGACTGCTCATTTCAGCCCCGGTTCCGTCCGGCGAGTATAGGGGCTCCGCAGGGCAGTCGGAAGGGTCAGGAGGCCGCGCGGGCCGTTTCGGTCAGGGGCTCGACGAGGAGCAGCCGGCTCCGACGGGACTGCCAGAGCACTGGCGGCGCGGCGGGCTCGGCGGCGGGCCGGCGCCGAAGCGCGGGGCGGCCGCGGCGCGTAGACACATGTTCGACCCGGCCGACAACGCCCGGCCGCGGCGCCTCGGCGCGCAGCGCAGGCGCGGGCGTGGCGAGAAGAAGTGCACCGATCACCGCGAGATCGCGCCAGAACCCGGTGCCGGCCCCCGATTTCAACATCACGAGATAGCTCGACCAGAACAGCACATGCGCCAGGAGCAGTGCCGCCTCGCGCCGCCACGGGCCGGCCAGCGCAAACCCGGCCAGAAGCACCACGAGGATCTTGGCAAGCGCCGAGGCCACGAGGCCGGGGACGAGGAGCCCGGTCAGCCCGGTCTCCGCCGGCCAGGGCACCAGCCCCGCCACCATGCCCATCAGATAGGCCAGGATCACCAGCCGGATCGCCAGGAATCCGGCTTCGGCCCCGTCATCTTTCGTCGCCTGCATCACCCCGCTCCTCGCCCCTTCATGCGATTTCCGTAAACAATCTGTTCACGAAATGCGGCAGGGTTGTGGAAAAATCGCGGAATTTCAGGCAACTGCCGGCGTGGGCTCATCTCGGCACCGACATCCGGGGCTCAGAATAGCCCGCGGCGGATCACCGGGCGGAGCGGATCGGGGGTGGAATAGGGCCGCGTCTCCGGCCCGCCGGTGCGGCGCGTGCCCCAGTCGAGCGTCAGCCCGGCGCGGAACGTGGTTTCGTCCGGCGCGCCGTCGCGGCCCGAGAGCCCGTGGCGCGAGACTTCGGCAAAGGCGCCCCAAGGCTGCCCATCGGGCCGGTAGGTGAGCGAGAGACCGACCGCATGGCTCAGCGCCTGGAGGTCGAGCTCGTCGATATCGGCCACCGACAGCGAGAGACCCAGCTCCAGATCCCGGCCGAGATCGCGATGGACGGCCCCCTCGGCGAACAGGAAATCGAGGCCCGACCCGTTCGCCAGCCCCAGCCCGGCCCGCAGCTCCACCGCGGTCCGGTCGTCCAGGGCCAGGAGCCCCTCGGCGCCGAATCCGCCATAGGCCGCCGAACGCCCGTCGAAATCGCCTGCGAAGGCGAAGAGCCCGTATTTGTGCCCCGCGACCGGCATCATGTAGAGATGCGCCGCCATCCGCCCTTCGGTGCCGGAGTCGGTCGAGACCAGCGCCAGATCGCCCTGGAGCCCGTGATGCTCGGTGATGGCCACATCGACCGTCAGGTCGCCGAAGGAGAGCGCGTCCGCATCCTCGGCCACAATGCGCGCCGAGAGGCCGGTGACGCCGAGACTCGATTGCGCCTGGGCGGCAGGAGCGGAAACGGCTGTGAAGAGGCCGGATAGGAACAGGAAGACACGAAACGACATGGGGCGCATACTCGCCATTTGGATACCGGAACGGCCGCCCCACCTCGACGACACCTCGAAGCTGCCAGAGCAGGGGCGTTAACGAAACATTAAATTTAACAACTGGTTAATGTCCGGACTTCGCGCGCCGGTATTGCGGCAGCGCGCGTCCGTTCGCATCCGTCCTGGCGTGGATGTCCGCGAGCAGTTCCGCGGCGCTCTTGTCCGGGATGCCACTCACGCCAAGATCGCGGGCCCGGGTCACCAGGATCTCCCGCGAGGGCCCGGCATTGCGGATCACCGCCGCCTTGTCGCGTATGTCCTTGGGCTGGGCCACGAATTGCCTCTCGCCGCCGCGCTTCCGGGCGGTGGTGCGGGCATATTCCTCCTCGGTCAAGAGCATCCGCACGTCGCGCGGCAGGTAGCGCTCGCCGCTCTCGCCGCTTTTCGCGCCCGACTTGGTGCCCCATGCCTCCCCGGTCCAGGCGTGCAGATCCGTCTCGTCCTGCGCGACCTCACCATAGCCGCCACCCCGGCGCTTGTACTCCAGAACCGCCATCTGCGCCTTCCGCGCCGACCATTGCCCGGGTTTCCCGCCCTTCGACCCCGCGCGGATCTCCGCCTTCACCTCCTCCCAAAGCTCCGGGTCCGTCCGTTCCGCCGTCGCCATCGCATCCCTCTCCGCAGGCCCGACCCGTTGTGGCCCGGCCCCGTTCCAGCTAAGGCAAGGCCCAGAGCAGTCAACAGACCGGGACCGACGTGGCCTCCACAGCCCCCTTCGCACGCTACGAATGGCTGATCGCCTGGCGCTACCTGCGCGCCCGCCGCGCCGAGGGCGGCGTCAGCGTGATGACCTGGATCAGCCTGATCGGCATCACCCTCGCGGTCGCCGCGCTGATCATCACGCTCGCCGTCCGAACCGGCTTCCGCACCGAATTCGTCGACACGATCCTCGGCGCCAACGCCCATGTGACGGTCTACGAGGAGACCCGCCAGACCGAGACCGGCGCCTTCGTCCGCACCATCCCGGACTACGACGCGATGACCGAGCGCCTGCGCGCCGTCTCCGGCGTCACCCGCGCCGCGCCGCTGGTCCGCGGCCAGGTCATGGCCAATGTGCGCGACATGAACGCCGCCGCGGATGTCTACGGCATCCGCCCCGAAGACCTCGCGGGGCTCCCGCGCATCGTCGATCCGGCCACCTCTCTCGGCGAACTCAAACGCTTTCCCGACGGCATCGCCATCGGCTCGGAACTCGCGCGCGACCTCAATGTGACCGTCGGCGACGTGGTGCGTCTGATCAGCCCGAACGGGGTGAAGACCGCCTTCGGCACCTCTCCGCGTATCTCGAATTACGAGGTCGTCTACATCTTCTCCGCCGGCCGCGCCGATATCGACCGGATCCGCGTCTACATGCCGCTCGACGAGGCGCAGACCTATTTCAACCGCGACGGCGTGGCCGACCAGATCGAGGTGATGGTCGCCGATCCCGACCATGTGGACGACATGGGCCCGGCACTCCTCGCCGCCGCCGGCGCGGGCAGCTACCTCTGGACCTGGAAGCAGAGCGCTGGCGCTTTCCTCGACGCGCTCAAGGTCGAGGACAACGTGATGTTCGTGCTGATGAGCATCCTGGTCCTGATCGCCGCGATGAACATCATCTCAGGGCTAGTGATGCTCGTGAAGAACAAGGGCCGCGACATCGGCATCTTGCGCACCATGGGCCTCACCGAAGGCGCGGTAATGCGGGTCTTCTTCCTCTGCGGCGGGCTCGTGGGGCTTCTGGGCACGCTTTTCGGGGTGATCCTGGGCGCGCTCTTCGCGATCTATTTCGAGGACATCATGGCGCTGGTGAACGGCGCTTCGGGCGGCAATGTCTGGGACGGTTCCGTGCGCCCGACCTACCGGCTTCCGGCCGAACTTCGCTTCGCCGACGTCGGTAAGGCGGTAGGCCTGTCGCTCTTCCTCTCCTTCTTCGTCACGCTCTTCCCGGCCCGCCGCGCGGCGCGGCTGAACCCGGTCGAGGCGCTCCGCTATGAGTGAGGCGCTGCGGCTCGACGGCATCGCGAAAGCCTTCAACCCCGGCCGCCCAAACGAGGTCACGGTGCTCCAGGGCGCGTCGCTCACTCTCGCGCCGGGGGAGGTCGTGGCGCTGGTGGCGCCTTCGGGGGCGGGCAAGTCCACGCTCCTCCACATCGCCGGGCTCCTCGACACCGCCGATCGGGGCACCGTCGCCATCGCCGGGCAGGACCTCACCCGCGCCGCCGACCGCGCCCGCACCGAGGCACGGCGCCGAGACGTGGGCTTCGTCTACCAGTTCCACCACCTCCTGCCCGAATTCACCGCCGCCGAGAACGTGATTCTGCCGCAGCTCGCCAACGGCACGGGCGAGGGCAGGGCGGCCGAGCGCGCCGCCGATCTCCTCGGCCGCGTCGGCCTCACCGGCCGCGCCTCCCACCGCCCCGCCGCGCTCTCCGGCGGCGAGCAGCAGCGCGTCGCCATCGCACGCGCCATCGTGAACGAGCCGGAGATCTTGCTAGCCGACGAGCCCACCGGCAATCTCGACCCGGCCACCTCCGACATCGTCTTCGACGTGCTCCTCGGCCTCGTCCGCGAGACCGGCCTCGCCGCACTCATCGCCACACACAACCCCGATCTCGCCGCAAGGATGGACCGTACCGTGATTCTGGAGGCCGGGCGGCTGGTTTGATCGGCATCAAGGCGCGGTTGCGCGCGCGGGTCGAGGCTGGCGCGACAGCTTCAAGGAGACGACCCATGCGGAGCATTCTGTTGGCGGCGGCGGTCGCGATCCTGCCCGGCCTCGCCCAGGCCGCCGACCCGAGAACCGGGCGCGCCCTGTTCCAGGAAAACTGCGCCCCCTGCCACGGCGCTTCGGCGCGGGGCGACGGGCCGATGCGCGAGATCCTCTCCGTCACGCCCGCCGACCTGACGCGCCTTTCCGAGGACGGGGTCTTCCCCATGGCCGACGTCGTCCGCCGGATCGACGGCCGCGACATGCTCCTCGCGCATGGCGGGCCGATGCCGCTTTTCGGCTATATCCTCGTGGACCGGAGCGCGGTGATCGACGACGAAGACGGCACGCCGATCTTCACCAGCCAAGCCGTGCTCGACATAGCGGCCTATCTGGAGACCGTGCAGAAGTAGCGGGGGCGGGGCCCCTCCCTCACGCTGCGTGTCCCTCCCCCCCTCGGTCCCCCTCCCAAGGGAGGGGGAGGCGGGACGTCGCGGCCAGTGCCTCCCCTCTCCCGCCGGGAGAGGGGATGGGGGAGAGGGG